>CAZJOA010000166.1:0-5096 GCA_964547515.1 uncultured Faecalibacterium sp. | reverse complement strand
GGCACGCGAACATGGTGAGCGTGACGGAGGGATTGAGGTCTTCGCCCCATATCGCTGTTCCGTGAGGATGCAGCATCTGAAGCATGTGCAGCCAACGTATCCCGTCCGCAGCACCCCAATTCCTCATTCCTCATTCCTAATTCCTAATTCCTAATTCCCAATGCCCCCTCGTCACCAGTCCTCCATCGCGGCGGAATCCGGCTCGGGGGTGGGGGTCACGAAGGTCTCCAGATGGCTGTAGTTGTCCTGGGCGAAATAGCCGGTCAGCTCGTCCTCGCCGTCGGAGGTCTCGGGGGCGGGTGTCGTCCCCGTCACGGCCAGGGCACTGTCCCCGCTGCCGGGACGCGCGAAGATCAGCGTCATTTGCAGCCAGGAACGCCCATCCCCATATTGGTTGGGATAGTAGGCGAAATACGCCCGGGGCTGACTGCCCTGGAGGTCAACGACGGCTTCCTCGAAGGAGTGGGTCATGATGCTGGTGGGGTCGGCCTGTGCGGCGGCCTGATCCGCCCGCATGACGGCGGCATAGCGTGCGGTGAGGGTCTGCGCGTCCGCCAATGGGATGGACATGGGGGACGTGGCGTGCAGGCATGCGGCGGACACCCGCTCGAAGCGATCCGCATCGCAGAGCCGCAGCGTCAGCGAATGCAGCCCGTCCTCCCCCAGGAGGAAGTACATCTCCACCGTCTCGGGAGAGTCCGCGCCGTCCATGCCCAGGCTGGCGAAGGCGGAATACAGCTCGTACACCATGTCAATCACGCCCGCGTCCATCTGCGTCAGGGTCAGGTTGACGTTCTCCACATAGTTGCGCAGCGCCGCCTGACCGTTCGACAGTCCGGACGGCCAGGCGATGTCCGCCATAGCGGCGGAACAGAGCAAAAGCAAGCACAGCAAAAGCGCTGCGGCCTTTTTCATCGGGGGACACCTCGTTTCCGGGATCATTTCGCGGCCTGTTCACGCAGGGCGATGAAATGCTCGATCAGCTTCACCGCGCCCTCCACGCCCAATGCGCCCGTGTCCACCACCAGATCGTAGTTGTTCACATCGCCCCAGGTGGCCGTGGCGTAGTAGTTGTAGTAGCTGGCGCGCTGCTTGTCGGCCTTGCGGATGCGCTCCTCGGCCTTGTCCGCGTCGATGCCGTAGTATTTCACCGCGCGGTCGATCTTGCTGGGCATGTCCGCCTTGACGAACACCGCGATGGCATCCGGGTCATCCCGCAGGACATAATCCGCGCACCGACCCACGATGACGCAGCTCCCCTCCCCCGCGATGCGGCGGATGGCATCGAACTGCGCCAGGAAGATCTTGTGGTTCAGCGGCATGTCCATATAGTAAGCGCCGGTGTTCATGTGCTGCTGCATGCCCGTGACCAGGGAGAAGAGCAGGGAGCGGGTAGGCTTCTCGTCGTGCTCCTCGAAGATCTCCTCGCAGATGCCGCTGTCCTTTGCGGCCTCGGAGAGCAGCTCCTTATCATAGAAGGGGATGCCCAGCTTCTCCGCCAGCAGGCGACCCACATAGCGTCCGCCCGAACCAAACTGACGGCCGATGGTAATGACGATCTTCTTGCTCATGAAATGAACCTCCTATCAACCAGTTGTGCGACGGCTGATCCATCTGCGCTTATTATAGCACAGGCGGATGCATTTCGCAACGATTTTCTGCTGACGCATGGCTGAAACGGTCGTGTTCATCACCTGAACGTCGGTCAGCGGCGGACGTCTCTCCCTGTGTCCGCCTGAAAAAATTGAAAAATGTCTGATTTGTTCTTGCGCGATTCACATTTCGGGGGTATCATGGGGAGGATATGAAGGCAATCCACAGGAGGGAGACCCGATGAATCCGACCATTTACACCGAAAACGACCTCAACGCCATCCGTCAGCAGAAGAACAAGCGCTGGTACATCCTGCTGATCCCCTGCGCCGTGCTGCTGGCGGTGCTGATCTATTCGCTGGTGATCCGGGTGGAGTGGCTGACGACCACCTGCACCATCCTGATCGGCGTGCTGCTCATCGCGGGGTATGACTTTGCCATCAAGCCGCTGCGGTGCTATCAGACGCACCTGAAGAACTGCCTGCACGGGCACACGCATGAATGCGAACTGCCCTTCGTGTCCCTGTCGGAGGATGTGGACATGGTGGACGGCGTGCGCTGCCGTCAGCTGCTCTGCGAGGATGTGGACGGCAAGGGTCGTCCCTATGAGCGGCTCTTCTATTTTGACGCGGAGAAGGAATTCCCCGCCGCTCGTCCCGGACAGATGCTCCACATCGTCCACCACGACCTCTCCATCGCCAACGTCTTCCCTGTTTGAAATTAGGGATGAGGAATGAGGAATTATGAATTGAGATACTGTAGCCAGCACGTCCTCAGCATAGCAAAAGCAACTCAATTCCTAATTCCTAATTCCTAATTCATAATTTCTAATTCTATTTCGTCAGGTTTGTGGTTTTTCCACAAAAATCGCAGCGAATGGAATTTTCCATCCCTTTCGTTCGTCTTTATAGGTGACACAGGGCGGCGGAAATACCGTCCGACGAAGGGAGAAGAACCATGGCTGCGATCCTGATTATCGACCCGGACAAGAATGCCCGGCTGCGCATGTGCGAGGCGCTGGAGGGGGCGAATCACCGCTGCTATCCGGTGGAGAGCCTGGCCGAGGGGTACGAGGTCGCGAAGCATTCCACGCGGCTGCTGACGATCCTGAACGCGCGTCTGCCATGGGCGGAGAGCTTCTGTCTGCTGCGCCTGCTGGAGGAACGCGCCTGGCCGATCCTTTTCGTCACCGCCGATGCAGGCAGTGTCCGCCATCTCCGTGCGCTGTATCAAGGGCCGCGCGGCGTGCTGCTCAGCCCCTTTGACGGCGGACAGCTCCGGCACAGCGTCACCCTGCTGCTCACCGAGGTCGGGTCGCTGCTGACCATCGGCCCGCTGCGCATGGACATCGAGCATCGCGAATGCACGCTGGACGGCGAAGCGCTTTCGCTGACGGCGCAGGAGTTCTCCCTTCTTCAGGCGCTGATGGAATCGCCCGATGCGCCCCTGACCCGCGCGGAGCTGCTGCGTACCGCATGGGGCTATCAGGACGTGGGCGAAACGCGCACGGTGGACGTGCACATCCAGCGTCTGCGCCGCAAGCTGGGGTCAAGCTGCATCGAAACGGTGTACAAGCTGGGCTATCGGCTGAAAATGGCGTGACCCAAACGACAATCAGACAAAAGGCCACATCCGGCTGGCGTACATGACCAGTCCGGGTGTGGCTTTCTTGTTTTGCGTCAGCGGAAGATGTAAGCCATGGTGAGGAACTCGCCGTCCCGCTTGTCCGCGGGGTGGCAGAGCGTCCCGTCCTGGAAGGCCATCAGCTCGGTGCACCAGGCGAGGTCCTGCTGCGCCATGGCCTCGGCAAGGGGGGCGAGGTGCTGCAAATGCGGCGGGAGCTCCCGCAGCGCCAGGGCATGCAGCTCCTGTGCCAATCGGGTGATCTCCGGCTGGAGCGCCTCCATCAGCGGCACGAAGACCGTCTCATACAGGCGGGCATACTGCGCCTTCGTCATGATGACGAAATTCGGCCGGAGGGTGTCGTCCGCCCTGATGACGAAGCCCTTCTCGATCAGCTGTGCCAGTGGGAACTGATCCGCCTCCGTCAGGCAATGCGGGTCGAATCCGGAGAAGATCAGCTTCTCCAGCGCGGTGCGCAGTGCCTTGTATTCCGGTGTCCACCCGTCCATCATGTGCTCGATCTCGCTCTGCCCGAAATCATGCAGCCCGAACCAGTAGAAGCCGTCGTTGCACATGCTGCCATTGTAGGCAAAGCTGCTGCGCTCGGGGAAGACATTCTCCGTGCGGTCGAAGCCCAGCGGCCAGTACTTGCCGCCATCGGGGCGGATGGGCGGCTCAGGCGTTTCGGTCGGCATGGGCAGACGCCGCGTGAACAGGTAGATCAGCAGCCAGAGCAGCCTGTTCATCGGGCGGTCGCTGCCGATGAAGCCGATGTCGCGGATGACGTGCTCCTGCTGCATCAGGTGGCGGACGATGGTGTCGCTCAGGGTCGCCTTGTGCGCCTTGAACACCCGGAAGACCGCCGCCTCCTGCGCGGAGGACGAGATCGTGAAGGCCGTGAAGTACTTCCCGTGGCTTTCGGTGATGAGCTCCTGCTCCACCAGCCATTCCAGGTCATGCTCGATATAGGGGCTGACAACGCCCAGCATGCCGGCCAGTTCGCTCACGGTGCGTCCCTGCGCATAGCAGGCACAGCAGAGGTTCTGCATCAGCAGGCTCTTGCGCAGGGCCTTCACGGCACTGTCCGGGGTGTCCTGCCCATTGATGCCCATGTCCAGCAGGCGGGGGCGATACACAAATTCCGTCCGATCCATATGGGTCGCTCCTTCTCTGATTTTTCTGCGTCCGTCAAAGAGATGCCAGCGGACGGTCGCCTCACTGATGGCCAGTCGGCGAGCGATCTCCCGCTGAGGGATCTGCTCCACATAGAAGAGGATGAAGATCTCCCGCTGCATGCGGCTGAGGTTGACGACGCGCTGATGCACCCACCGCCGCAGCTGTTCGGTTTCCTCCCGTTCGGCGAGGGTGGACGCGAAGTCCGCCGGATCGGGCTGATCCTCCTCCAGCGCCACAGTCTGATGACTCGTCATCTGCCGCAGGGACTTGAGCCACACATACCTTGCGACGCGCCAGAGCAGGTGCTCGGGCTGGGTGACGGCGCGTCCCTGGAGCTCTTCTTTTTTCGCGGCGGAAAAGAATTGCAGCCAGACCTCCTGGGTCAGCTCCTCCGCGCGGTGGACATTGCCCGATTTGGCATACGCCCACCGGAACAGCGCGGCGGAATCCGCCTCCACCATCCGGCGGAACAGGTCGGTCATTGCGTCCCCTCCCTTCGTCAGGATTCATTTCAGAAGCTTCTGCCTATATAGTACCACAGATTTGGCTGATGTTGGGGGCTTCGGGGTCTTCGACCCGTTTCATTGGAGCTGAGCCAAAGCTCGCACCGCCCTTTTCAACAAACACGCGCGACCAACCCCGGATTTATCTATTACTTCATCGCGAAAATGGGTGTCGAGAGGGCTGAAAGCCCTTCGCGGGTGC
>CAZJOA010000165.1:0-5097 GCA_964547515.1 uncultured Faecalibacterium sp. | reverse complement strand
CACACGCACCGGTGACGACAAAACGCGGATATGGGTCGAAGGCACTTGTGCGATCCTGCGAAAAGGCGTATAATAGGGCTGTAGCCTGTTATTTTGAAAGGATGCGACCTATGTCGAACAAGTCGAAGTCCATCATCGGCGGCATGACCGTCCTCGGTCTGGCCGGTGTGATCTGCAAGCTGGTGGGCGTGCTGTATTCCATCCCGCTCACCTGGCTCATCGGCACGGAGGGCCTGGGCGTTTATCAGGCCGTTTTCCCGGCGTATAATCTGCTGCTGACCATTTCGTCCGCCGGATTACCCGTGGCAGTCAGCCGTCTGGTGGCGCGCTGCCTGGCCAAGGATGACCCGCGCGGCGCGAAGGGCGTGTTCCGCGCGGCACTGCTGCTGCTGCTGGTGCTGGGCAGCATCGCGACCCTCCTCATGCTCGCGGGCAGCGGTTTGCTCGCCGCCGCGTCCGATCAGCCGGACAGCCGCATCGGCTTCCAGGTCATCGCGCCCTGTGTGGTCATCGTCTGTGTGCTCAGCGCCTTCCGCGGCTTCATGCAGGGGCAGCAGAACATGACCCCGACCGCGGTCAGTCAGCTGATCGAACAGGTCGGCAAGGTCTTCCTGGCACTGCCGCTGGCCTATATCGGCAACAGGCACAGCGTGGCTTATGGTGCGGCCGGTGCACTGCTGGGCACGACCCTGGTGGAGGGCATCGCCCTGCTGTACATGGTCATCCTGTATCGGCGGAAGCGCCGCAGCTTCGGCGAGCTCCCGCAGATCAGCCAGGAAGCCCCCGAACCCCCGCTGACCATCGCCCGACAGCTCCTGACCATCTCCGTGCCCATCACCATCGGCGCGTGCATCGTCCCCCTGTCCCAGTATATCGACTCCGTCATCATGGTGGGACGGCTGGTCACGGCGGGCATCGACAATGCCCAGGCCGGCGCGATGTACGGCCTGTTCAGCGGCACGGTCATCCGCATCATCAACATCCCCACGGCGCTGGCGCTGGCGGTGAGCATGTCGCTCGTGCCGGCCATATCGTCCGCCAAGGCGCTGGAGGATTCGGGGGCGATCGCCCGACAGACCGACCTGGGCATGCGCTTTGCGTTCCTGATCGGCCTGCCCTGCTCCATCGGCATGAGCGTCCTGGCCGAACCGCTGATGCGCTTCTTCTATCAGGGGTCGCTGAGCGAGGCGGAATTGATTCTGGGCGGCGAGCTGCTGTCCATGTCCAGCCTGACCATCGTGCTCTTCACCGTCGTGCAGGCCACCACCAGCGTCCTCCAGGGGCTGGGGAAGCAGCGCATCCCCATGTATACCCTGCTGGCGGGCGTGATCTGCAAGATCATCCTGAACTATGTGCTCATCGCGCAGCCGACCATCCACATCCATGGTGCGCCCATCGCGTCCATCGTGTGCTATTCGGTGTCGCTTGTGCCCAACCTGTATTTCATGCTGCGGCACACGCGGTCGAAGCCGAACTGGATGGGCTGGCTGATGCGTCCGGGGCTGGCGACGGCGGCCATGGGCGTGGCGGTCTGGGGCTTGCGGGAGCTGCTGCCGGTCAACCGGCTGACGCTCCTGGCGGAGGTCGCCGCCGGTGTGGTGGTCTACGCCGCCGCTGCCCTGGCGCTCAAGGCCATCACCATGGACGACCTGCGGGCCTTCCGCCGCAGAAAATGAGGTGCTGATATGAAACCCACCGTCACCGTCGTTTCCCTCGGGCCGGGAGACCCGAAGCTGCTGACCCTGCAAACCGCCGAGACCCTGCGCAAGAGCCGTCATCTGATCCTGCGGACGGCGCGTCACCGCGTGGCGGAATGGCTGCGTGCGGAGGACATTGCGTTCACCGATTTTGATGCCCTCTATGAGGCATATGAGGACTTTGACACCCTGCACACCCACATGGCGAAGCTTCTCTGGGCGGAGGCGGCGACCCATGCTGTGACCTTCGCCGTGATGGACGCGCAGACGGACGGCGCTGTCCGTGCGCTGCGTGCCGCATGCCCGGAAGAGGGGAGCGTGACCATCCTGCCCGGCGTGACCATGGCGGACAGCTGCATCGCGCTGCTGCCGGAGGGCTTCCGGCAGACGGGGAGCGTGCGCATCCTGCCCTGCATGGACGCATTGTCCGCCGCGCCCGACCCGGACACGCCCCTGCTCATCACGGAGATCTTCGACCGGATGCTGGCCTGCAACCTGAAGCTCGCGCTGACCGACCTGTATCCGGACGAGATGGAGGTCGTGCTGTACCCGTCCACGGCGAAGATCAACCGCCGACCGCTGGTCATCCCGCTGATGGAGCTGGATCGGCAGCGCACCTACGATCACACGGTCTGCCTGTACATCCCGGCGGCGGACATCCGTCAGCGGGAGCGCTACTGTTTGGCGGATCTGATGCACATTATGCACCGTCTGCGTCAGGAGTGCCCATGGGATCGTCAGCAGACGCATGAGAGCCTGCGGAAATACCTGCTGGAGGAGGCCTACGAGGCGGTGGCCGCCATCGATGAGGACGATCCGGAGCATCTGGCGGACGAATTGGGCGATGTGCTGCTGCAAATCGCCTTCCATGCGGACATTGCGGCGGACGCGGGCGAATTCGCCATCAGCGATGTGACCACGGCCATCGTCCGCAAGATGCTCTACCGGCACGCGCATATCTTCGGCGATGTCCATTGCGACACGGCGGACGAGGTGTCGCAGAGCTGGGAGAAGCTGAAGAAGGCCGAGAAGGGGCTGACGACACAGGCGAGCGTGCTGGCGGATGTCAGCCGCGGACTGCCCGCGCTGATGCGTGCCGCCAAGGTGCAGAAGAAGGCGGCGCAGGTGGGCTTCGACTGGACGGATGCGCAGGGGGCGCTGCCCAAGATCCACGAGGAGGCGGACGAGGTGCTTGCCGAGCTGCGGGCGGGGCGCGACCCCGGCGAGGAGCTGGGCGACCTGCTGTTCAGCTGCGTCAATGTGGCGCGTCTGGCCGGCGAAGAGCCGGAGCTGCTGCTCAAGGCCGCGACGGAGAAGTTCATCCGACGCTTCACCGCGATGGAAAAGCGCATCATTTCCGACGAAAAATCGCTGGAGGGCTTGACATTGGCGGAAATGGATGTATACTGGAATAGGGTCAAGGAGGCTGAGCAGCATCAGCGCTGACCCGCATAACCAGCGCCTTTGCAGGGTATCCTGACGGGGCTGGACAAGATCAAATCATATCGTAGGGGCATCGCCCCTGACCATGCGCATGCATAGGTACAGCAAGGAGGAACAAACAACATGAACAAGTCCGAACTGATCGCCGCCATCACCGAGTCCACCGGCTTCACCAAGAAGGATGCCGAGAAGGCCCTGAATTCCGTGGTGGATGTCATCACCAACGCGCTGACCAAGGGCGAGAAGGTGCAGATCGTTGGCTTCGGCTCCTTCGAGGTGAAGGATCGTCCCGAGCGTGTCGCCCGCAACCCCCAGGCTCCCGAGCAGGAGATCACCATCCCCGCCTCCAAGGCGCCCGTCTTCAAGGCTGGCAAGTCCCTGAAGGAAGCTGTCAACAAGTAATTACGGCATTCCGGCCCGCAGGCGACGCTTGCGGGCTTTTCTTATCAGGTCAGAATGAGGTGAACGATATGCGTCTTGATAAATATTTGAAGGTGTCGCGCATCATCAAGCGCCGGACGGTGGCCAATGAGGCCTGTTCGGGCGGTCGCGTGACGCTCAATGGCAAGCCGGCCAAGCCCGGCGCGGAGGTCAGGCCGGGGGACATCATGACCATCCGCTTCGGCGACCATCTGGGCAGGTACGAGATCCTGGCCGTTCCCGCCACGGTGAAGAAGGAGGGCGCGGCGGAGCTGTATCGCATCCTGGAGGAGGATGCCGCCATGGCGCGCGAGCGTCAGACGGAGGACTGAGCGATGTGGTATGCGATCATCCTGGCGGGGGGCAGCGGCAGCCGCATGGGCGCGACCCGGAACAAGGTGCTCCTGGACGTATGCGGCGAAAGGGTCATCAGCCGTGCCGTGAAGGCCTTTGCCGGGCTGGTGGACGGCATCGTTCTGGTCAGCCGTGAGGCGGATCAGGCGGATGTCCTGTCCGCCGTGCAGGGGATCGGCATCCCCCTGCGCATGGCCATCGGCGGCGATACCCGGCAGGCCTCCGTCTGGAACGGCCTGTGTGCCCTCCCGCTGGACTGCACCCATGTGCTCATCCACGACGGCGCACGCTGTCTGGTGGATGCGGACACCATCCGCCGCTGCATGCAGTCCGCCGAAGCATGCGGCACGGGGGTCGCGGCCATCCCGGCGGTGGACACGGTCAAGCAGGTGGACGCACAGGAGGACGTGCTCGCTACCCCCGACCGCAGCGGTCTGCGCATCGTCCAGACCCCGCAGGCCTTCCGGGTCGATCTGATCCGACAGGCGCATATCGCCGCCCGGGCGGAGGGCTTCCTCGGCACGGATGATGCCTCCCTGGTCGAACGCCTGGGACATCCCGTCCGCCTGACCCTCGGCGACCGGCGCAACATCAAGCTGACCACACCGGAGGACATGAAAATGGCAGAGGCATTTCTGGATCGGCCGTACCCCGCGCTGCGCATCGGTCAGGGGTATGACGTGCATCGCCTGGTGGAAGGGCGCGACCTCATCCTGTGCGGGGTGCATGTGCCGCATACGCTGGGGCTGTTAGGGCATTCGGATGCGGATGTGGCGCTCCACGCGCTGATGGATGCCATGCTCGGCGCATTGGCGCTGGGGGACATCGGCAGGCATTTCCCCGACACCGACGAGCGCTATCGCGGCATTTCCTCCATGGTGCTGCTGCATCATGTGAACGACCTGCTGACGGAACACGGTGCACGCGTGACCAACTGCGACGTGACCATCGTCGCGCAGAAGCCCAAGCTCCTGCCGTTCATCCCCCGAATGCGCCAGAACATCGCCGATGCGCTCCATTTGCCCGTGGAGCGGGTGAACGTCAAGGCCACCACCACCGAGCACCTCGCCTTCGAGGGGCGCGAGGAGGGCATCAGCGCCCAGGCGGTGTGCATGGTGGAGCAGCACGCATGAACGGCGGTGCAGGCATAAGGAGGAACAAGGCGATACGATTTTCCATGTAA
>CAZJOA010000164.1:0-5217 GCA_964547515.1 uncultured Faecalibacterium sp. | reverse complement strand
GAAGGAGCAGAAAGCCATTGCGCCGAGTGAAAAAATGTGGTATCCTACATAATGAAGTAATTTGGCTGAAGGAGGGGCGGTCGGCATGGAGATCATCGCGCGCATCCGCAATGCATTCCCGACGAAATTCGGTCTGCCGCGCCAATCCGGCCTTGTGCCGGAGGTGGTGTCCACCGTCGTCTTCGAGCCCGAATACCGCGTCGCCGAGGCGCTGCGCGGCATCACCGACTACTCCCACCTGTGGCTGATCTGGGGCTTCCATCAGGCCGTGCGTGAGGGCGAAGGTCAGGCGTGGCGACCCACCGTGCGTCCGCCGCGCCTGGGCGGCAACACGCGCATGGGCGTGTTCGCCACACGCTCGCCCTTCCGCCCCAATCCCCTGGGGCTGACGGTGGTGCAGCTCCTTTCCGTGGAGGCTTCCGCCGAGGGCACGGTGCTCATCGTCGGCGGGGCGGACATGATGGACGGCACGCCCATCTACGACATCAAGCCGTATCTGCCCTATGTGGACAGCATCCCCCAGGCGCGGGGCGGCTTCACGACGGCGGCGGCGGAATATCGCCTGACGGTGGACATCCCGCCGGACATCGAAGCGCGCATTCCGGCGGACATGCGCGGGGCGCTGCGGGGCGTGCTGGCGCAGGACCCCCGTCCGGCGTATCAGCACGACGAAGGCCGGGTGTACGGTCTGCCCTATGGGCGCTGGGACGTGCGATTCACCGTGAAGGACGGCGTACTGACCGTCACGGACATTGTCGAAGGAGGGGACACACCATGACCTTCATTGAGCAGCTGACGAGTGAATTCCCCATCCGCCGGACGCAAAAGCAGAAGGAAGCCTTCCGCGAATGGTTCATCGCGTGGGCGCGGGCACAGGGCTATGCGGCACAGGCCACCACCCCCCGCGGCAGCGGACAGTCCATCAACCTCATCATCGGCGATGTGCAGGGCGCTCAGGTCGTGTTCACCGCCCATTACGACACACCGGCGGCCTCCTTCCTGCCCAATGTGATGTCGCCGCGCAACAAGCTCTTCTTCACTGCGTATCAGGCGCTGCAGATTGCCATCCTCATCGCCCTGGGCGTATCGGTCGGCGTGCCTCTGGCGGCTGTCACCGGGGATGACGACATTGGCTTGTTTGCCGGGTATGCGGTGTATATGGGGCTGCTCTTCCTGATGCTCTTCGGCCCGGCGAACAGGCACAATGTCAACGACAACACCTCCGGCGTGGCGGCGCTGATGGAGACCATTGTGCGCATCCCGGCGGACGCGCGGGACAGGGTGGCCTTCATCCTCTTTGACAACGAGGAAAAGGGCTGCGTCGGGTCGAAGGTGTACGCCAAGGCGTATCCGGCCATCCGGGACGAAAAGCCCGTCATCAACCTGGACTGCGTGGGCGACGGGGAGCATGTCCTCCTTCTGGCGGGGAAGAAAATGCGTGCCCTGCCCTGGTATCCGGCGCTGACCGAGGCCTTCGCCGCACGGGAGGGCTGCAAATTCGAAGCCTTCCCGCTGGAAACGAGCGTTTGCAATTCCGATCAGAAGCGCTTCAAGGTGAATGCGGCCATCTGCGCGTGCCGGAAGGACAAGCACATCGGGTATTGCTGCGACCGCATCCACACGTCGGAGGACACGGTGTGCGAGCAGCGCAATCTGGACTACATTGCGCAGGGGCTGGCGGAATTCGTCACCCGGCTGTGACGAACGGGAGGCATTATGACCATTTGCGAAGAGATCACGGCGCTGTTTCCCATCCGGCGGACGAAGGAGCAGAAGCAGGCCTTCCGCCAATGGGTGACGGAACGCATCGCCGGCATGGGCTGGACGGTACGGACGGAGGCCAATGCCAGGGGACATCAGCAGAACCTCGTCGTGGGTGATCCCGAGCACGCCGAGGTCATCTGTACCGCCCATTACGACACCCCCGCGAACATCCTCCTGCCGGACCTTCAGATCCCGCGCAGCTTCCCGGTGTATCTGCTGCATCAGATGGTGCTCATCATCGCCATGCTGGGCATTGCGTTCCTCGCGGGCGCGGCGGCGGGTCTGGCGACGCAAAGCGGCGACGTGATGATCCTGACGTTCTTCGGGGCGTTCGTGGCACTGATGGTCGTGCAGCTCTACGGCCCGGCGAACAGGCACAATGTCAACGACAACACCTCCGGCGTGGCGGCGCTGATGGAAGCCATGGCGGACATCCCGGAGGACGCGCGGGACAAGGTGGCCTTCATCCTCTTTGACAACATGGAGAAGGGTCGCAAGGGGTCGAAGGCCTACGCCGCGGAGCATCAGCAGATGCAGTACACCGCCTTCGTGGTCAATCTGGACAGCGTGGGCGTGGGGGACACCTTCGTGGCGGCCGTGCCGTCCCTGGTCAGGCAGCTCCCCCAGTACGAAAGGCTGACGGACATCCTGCAGCGCGGCGGACGCGATGTGCGCTTCCATTCCGCCGCGACCACCCGCAGCAACAGCGATTTCCGCTCCTTCAAGTGCGGCGTGGGCATCACCGCGTACCGTCAGGTCAGCGGTGTGGGGCTGTATCTGGGTGATCTGCATACCGCACGGGACACCCATGCCGATGAGGCGAACATCGCCTTTCTGGCACAGGCGCTGTCCGCATTGGCGGCGGAATGCGCTTCGGCGGCGGATGCGTCAGCCGATTCGTCAGCAGAAGGCTGAAAAATGTACAAATTCCTACATTTTGATTGTGGTAAATGCTGAATTTTCGTGAAAATTGCCAAAAGGTATTGACTCCAGGCAGATTTCGCCTTATCATTTACACATGTTACACTATGCTTCTGAGAGGAGGGGCTCACCGTGGTGATCGACCGCAACGAAACTGTGGCCCCGCTGTTTTGGTATCTGTACCGCCCGCAGGCCGGCTCGCGCAAGGATGACAACCAGGCCGCAGGCGGTTTCAATGTGGCGCTGTATCCGAACAACACCCTGGTCTTCAGCAAATATGACGCGCTGGGACGGCGCTGCGACCACTCCACCTTCCCGATCGCGCCGGAGATCATCGGGCGATACATGACCATTCTGGAGAGCCAGTCCTGGTGGATCGGCAAGATGCACCGGGAGATCCGCACGGACGGCACACCCTCCTACACCTGCCTGTTCGGCTTCACGCGCCGTCACCCGCTGTTCAGCTGCGAGGACATCAACACCCTGGTGCTCGCGCCCTTCAACAGCATGCGCGGCATGTACGCCCGCCGTCTGCGCGGCATGCTGGAATGCATGGCGGAGCTGCTCTACGAATGCGGCATCGAGCTGGGCGTGGATCGCTTCAGCTGGGACTGGAAGATCATCCGCCCGCTGGAGGAGCTTCAAGCCACCCCCGTGCAGGCCGCTCAGGGCAACCCGAGCGCACAGAACTACACTGCCCAGCAGTTCCCCCAGGATGGCGCAAGCTATTACGAGCAGCAGGATCGCATGGCGCAGTAACCATTTGAACAGCCTTGGCAGCTTCGCCATCCCGCTGCGGACAGGATCGCAGGGGGGTCGGGGGAAGCTGCTTTCCTTTTGACGATTTTGACGATTTTGATGACATTGGAGGACGATCCCATGAACGAATCCTATCAGCAGTGGTTTTCCTGCCCCGGGATGAACGAGGAGCTGCTCGGACAGCTCCGCACGATGGACGATGAGGAGATCGCCGACAGCTTCTACCGGGAGCTGGCGTTTGGCACGGGCGGACTGCGCGGCGTGCTGGGTGCGGGCACGAACCGCATGAACCTCTACACGGTGTCCAAGGCGACGCGCGGTCTGGGCAAGTATCTGCTGGCGCATTTTGACCATCCCAGCTGCGCGGTGAGCTGCGACAGCCGCATCCATTCCGCCGATTTCGCCCGTCTGACCGCCGCCACCCTGGCGGATATGGGCATCCGCGTGCATATCTACAGGACTCTCATGCCCACACCCATGCTGTCCTACGCGGTGCGTCACCTGCACACCAGCGCAGGCGTGATGGTCACGGCATCCCACAATCCGGCGAAGTTCAACGGGTATAAGGTGTACGGCGCGGACGGCTGCCAGATCACCATCGAGGCGGCGGACGCCATCTACGCCTGCATCAGCGCGGAGGAAACGCTGGTGGAGCATCTGCCGGACTTCGACGAGCAGATGAACGCCGGCATGATCTCCTGGATCGATGAGGAGACCATCGAGAGCTATTACCGGATGATCGACGGGCTGCGCATCGCCCCGTCATCGGAGCGCCTCCACCTGGTCTACAGCCCCCTGAACGGCACGGGCAATGTCCCCGTGCGCGAGATGCTGAAGCGCATGGGCCATATCGATGTGGAGATCGTCGCCGAACAGGAAATGCCGGACGGGCACTTCCCCACCTGTCCCTATCCGAACCCCGAAATCCGTCAGGCCATGCAGCTGGCCATCGAGAAGACCCTCGCCACCGGCGCGGACATGTGCCTGGCCACCGACCCGGACTGCGACCGCATCGGCGCGGGCGTGCGCGTCGGCAACGACGTGACCCTCATCTCCGGCAATGACATGGGCGTGCTGCTGCTGGACTACATTTGCAGCCACCGTCAGCCGACCGGGCTGACCCCCGTGGCCGTCAAGACCATCGTCACCACCGAAATGGCCGTGCCGATCTGCCGAAAGTACGGCGTGGAGCTGCGCAATGTGCTCACGGGCTTCAAGTTCATCGGCGAACAGATCGGCGTGCTGGAGCAGGAGGGACATGCGGAGCGCTATCTTTTCGGCTTTGAGGAGAGCTACGGCTACCTTTCCGGCACAGATGTGCGCGACAAGGACGCGGTGAACGCCGCCGTGCTGGTATGCGAGATGGCGGCGCACTGCAAGGCGCAGGGGCTGACGCTGCTGGACAAGCTGGAGCAGCTCCGCCGGGAGCACGGCTTCTACGCCCAGCGTCTGCTGACCTTCGCGTATGAGGGCGAATCCGGCGCGAAGACCATGGCGGGCATCATGGCGCATCTGCGCCGTCCGCTGGCGGACTTCGCGGAGGAAGCCTTCCGCACCGCTCAGCGCATCGACTATCAGCATGACGCGACCGGCCTGCCCGCGTCCGACGTGCTTTCCTTCGCCCTGACGGACGGCGCAAAGATCATCGTCCGCCCCTCCGGCACAGAACCCAAGCTGAAGGCGTACCTCTTCGCCCGGGGCGCGGAGCAATCCGCCGCCGAGGCCGCCCTGGACGGGCTGGAGGTGCTGATGAACGGATACTGCAAGGTGTGA
>CAZJOA010000163.1:0-5264 GCA_964547515.1 uncultured Faecalibacterium sp. | reverse complement strand
GGGTTCGGCGGAGGGTTCTGCCGTGGGCGCAAGGGTCGGCGTGGCCGTCGGCGCGAGGGTGGGTGTCGCGGTGGGGGCATCCGTCGGCACTTCCGTCACCGGCGCGGGCGTGATGGCCTGCAGGCTCGCCACAACGGGTTCGGGCGTGGGTGTGGGTGTGGGTTCGGCGGTGGGCGTCGGCTCAGCCGTGGGTGTCGCCGTCGCTTCGGGCTGATCCTCCGGCACCCAGGGCATCAGGAAGCGGTTGACATAGTACATGTACTTCCCGTCCGTCGAGGTGGACGGCTTCCCGGACATGACGGCATAATCCACATTGGCGGACGCGGGGATGACACGCTCGTCCTCCGGCACTTCGCTCAGGTTGGTGGACTTCTTGCTGTTGGTGTTCACGGCGGCGTTCATGTCATAGTCGCGGATGTACATCCTGATGGAATCGCCGATATTGCCCTCCAGGGTGGTCAGGCGATAGCGGCCGTCACCCAGGTCCTCCACGTCATACACCAAAGCGGCATGGATGACCTTGTTGAACGAGCAGCCATAGATGACGATGAAGCCCTTCTGGGGGATGACGGTGGCGCGTTCCATCAGCTGATAGGCGCGCAGGAGCTTCCCGGGGCTGGCCTCCTTGCAGTGGTACAGGCCGTCCACATGGAAAAGCCCGTCGGCGCTCTCCTTGGCGGCGGCGCGGATGTCCGACAGCTCCTGCATGGGGATGCCGGCCTCCATCATCACCCAGGTGACATACCCGGCGCACCACTCGAATTTGTAGCCCTTGCCGCGCCATTCGGTGAACTTGTTCACATTGGGCAGCTTTTCGCCCCCGAGGGCTTCCCACTCGGCGTAGGCGATGTCCAGCATGTGCCGGATCTCAGCAGGGGGTTCGGCCACGGCGGACGGGATCTCCACCGGCGGCGGCGTGGGGGTGGCGGACGCAGCATAAGCCGCCGGGACACAGAGCACAAGTGCCAGCAGCATGGCGGCAACGCGCGCGATCTTCTTCATGGGTAACATCCTTTCGGCAAAACATTCTCCATCCTTATCATACCACGGAATCGGCAAAATGGGAAGGCGCACGCGGGAGATTTTACAATCGGAACACAAAACGGGGGGAGTTCGGGGGCTTCGACCCTTTTTTTCGCGGGGTCTTCGACCCATTTTTTCGCGATGGAGGGAGGCGGTGCTTTCATGCTATTCCCGCGTGGGGCGGTGAAAAGGCCGTCCCCCGAGGACGTTGTCGGACGGCAGTCCGACCAGGACGAGGGGGACTTCGTCCCTTTTTCTCGCGATGGAGGGAGCAGAACTTCCATGCAAGCAGCGCGTGTTGCTTTAAGGGGACAGTTCTGCTTACAGCGCCCCCTCGTCCTGGTCGGACTACCGTCCGACAACGTCCTCGGGGGGCTTCGTCCCTTTTTCTCGCGATTGAGTCGGATGCACGAGCAAACAGTTCTCGCGCGGGACAAAGCAAACGTAAAAAGACTCTCTTTGCGGAGAGCCTTTTGCGTATTTGCCGAGCGGTGCATGCAAGGGGCATGGTGAATGCGTCACGCGGGACTATACGGAATCAAAGTCAACCGAATCGCGAGACGAAGTCCCCGAAGCCCCCCTCACCCGTTGCCGTAGGTGGAGTACTCGTCGCGATGGTAGATCATGGTCGAGTCGCCGTCGGTCACGGTGATGGTGGCATCCTCGTTCAGGCGGATGGTACGGTGGAGCTCCTGCCCGTCCTCGGTGAAGAAGACGATCTCGCAGGTGCTGCCGTCGGAGTCCGCCACGTCATACACGCGGTAATTGCCCATGGGCGCGAAGCTGTCGTTCAGCATATGAAAGCGGTTGCCGTACTGTCCCGCCGCAAAGATGATGACTACGTCGTCCAAGCCATCGCAGCCCCATTTGCCGATGAGCGCGTCCATCACGTCCCAGCGCACGTCCGCCATCAGGCGTTCCTCGCCTATGTCGATGGCCGTGTCGTACTTCTTGTCCACATCCTTCAGCGGGACGAAGCCGCGATAGGTCACGCCGTTCTGCTCCAGCGCCACATAGGCGTAGAATTCGCCGCATTTCGCCAGGCCGGTCAGCTCCGTGCCTGCGGGGATCACGGCCTGCGCATACTGGGACACGAAGGGGTCGTCCGTGAGGAAGGTCTCCACCTGCGCCACCAGCGGCACATTGCCCAGTGTCAGGGCGTTTTCGGTCAGTTCACCCTGGACATAGCCGATGCGTCCCGTGCGGTAGCTCACGTCGTACTGCACCAGCGTCCAGCCGTCCGCCGTGCCCAGAACGGTACATGCTTCGCCACGGCTGACGGAGGCTTTGCCGTCCGCCGCGCGGAAGGACGCAGCATCCGGCGCGGAATACACCGCCAGACGTTCCGCCTGACTGTCCGCCGGGAGGGTCGCCGCCTGGGAGAGCAAGTCCGGCGCGACCTCCGTCAGCGCGTTGGAAACGCCGTTCAGCCGGCGGACTTCCGCCAGGGTGCGGGGCATCTGGGTGATGTTGAACTCGCTCAGGGTGATGCCGTCCGTCAGCCAGGTGTCCTCACCGATGGGGGTGAAGGTGCGATCCTCGCCAGACTGCCAGAAAAGCAGCCCGTTGTCGCTGTCCACATAGGAATGGCTGTAATCCGAAGTGCCCGTGCCAAGCATCGCCTCATAGAGGGTGTAGTCCCCTGCGGTGTTGTGGGCGAACACATACGAATCGCTGTATTCCCCCTTGCCGTAGGTCAGGGTCAGGATACCGGAATCCAGCGTCAGCGTGGGGGTGGCATCCGCCTTGCCGTGCTTGTCCCCCGGCTGATACACCGCAATGCCGGAGAGGATGTCCGGCTGCCAGCGTTCGCCCTGACGGGAAGCCGCGATCAGCACACGGTGGTAGCGGCTTTCCAGGATGGCGACGTTCAGGGGCGTGTCGTCTACCCAGACGTCGTTGCCGCTGTCGGCGATGGCGGTGTAGTAGTCCGCATAGGCGTCATTTTCGCTGACGATGTCCAGGATGCCGCCGGTCAGTCCCCATTGATTGGCCAGGGCAGGTGCGGCAGAAATGGTCAGAAGCATGCAGGAAAGCATGAGCGTCAGAAATTTCTTCATGTGGAAGAATTCCCCCTTTCTGCTGATACAACGTGCGGGGTCGGACATTCCCTGCGTAACATGTGTAAATTGTCGCAAGGCCGCACGGCGAACAGGTTCACCATCCCCATTCCTCATTCATCATTCCTCATTCCCTCAAGCGCCCATCCGGAGGCATTCCGCGGCCTGGGACAGGAACTCGGAATTGGTCGGCCTTTCCCCCACGGAGGACGCCAATCGTCCCAGGGCGGCACGATACCCCACGCCGCCCGACCGCAGGAAGGTCTGCGCGATGGCGTTGCGGATGGCGCGTTCCACGCCCCGGACGCTGGTGTGATGCTTTTCCGCAATGCGCGGATAGAGCCGCCGGGTGATGGTGCGCCCCAGGGAAGGGTCGGCCAGCAGGAGGGTCAGCGCCGTCCGGAGGTAGGCGCAGCCCAGGAGGTTGGGCGGCACACCCACCTCGCAGAGGAAACGGCTGACACGAACATCGTCCGGCGCAGCGTCAGCCTGAGGGACACCGGGCGAGAAGCGCCCCACCACCCGGCAGGGATATGCACCTGGGGTGTCCGCCGCCGAGGCGTTCACCGCGACCAGCAGCAGCGTATCCGTGCCGCCGGACAGAAACCATTCCAGGCCATCCATGCTTGCAGCCTCCTTTGCACATGCCAAGGCGCAAAGCCTTGGTCTGACTGCATTCTACCACGTCCCCTGCCGCAAGGAAAGCGAAAAGAAGGTCGGTTTTCCGCGACCTTTGTCGAATCCCGTCGCTCCATGGAGCATGGCGGCGCAGCAGGGCTGTCCTGTGCGCAGAAAAGCGGTGAGGCGGCATGCGGCATGCCGGAGCGGCCGCATGTCATGTGCGTTTTCGCCACACAAAAAATCCGGCGAAGCATGCTTCACCGGACTGGCTGTGCATTTGTCATTCCAGCTCGACTGCGGCGCGGACAAGAGCATCCTGTGCGCCGGAGAGCATGACGCCGGGGCAGACGCACCGGGTGATGGTGCCATCCTTCACCGCGCCGACGGCAAGATGAAGCTTGACGTTGAATCTGTCCCCCGGGGTGGGGCGGATCACCATCATCCCCAGGCGGAGCATGGCCTGTTCCAGCTGATGCAGCCGGTCGCCCAGGCTCGTTCGCAGAACCGTCAGCCCCGTGAGGATGTCCTCGTCCACCTCGCTGACCTGTGCGTCCAGCACCAGGCGCGATGCGTCCTCCGACCACAGGTCATACAGCGCGGTGTAGACCTGCGCCAGCATGCGGCATTCGCTGCGGTTCAGCGCGGACTGCCACGCACCGATCTGCGCGGTGAGCATGTCCGCCACCTGATGCAGATCAGCGCTGATCTCCTGGCGGATGGCGGCGTAATCCCCGGCGGCTTCCTCGCGGAGAGCACGGGTCTGACGCTGCACGTCCTCCCGGAGGGTCTGCGCGGCGGCGAGCTCATCGGCGAACTGCTCCTGATAAGCGGCACGGGCGGCCTCCTGCTGCGCCGCGACGGCCTGTCGGAGGGCTTCCTCCTCCTCGCGGCGGCGCACATCAATGGTGCAGCGTATCTGTTCGCTGATGATGCCCTCCTCCAGCTCGCGGACGCGGGCTTGCAGCTCATCCCGCTCCCGCTGCAAACCATGGCAGCGCTCGTCCAGGAGCTTGTTGAGCATGTGCACCTGCTCGATCTCGCGCTGGGCCGCGTCATCCGCCTGGGGGAGGACGGAGGAATCCCGTGCGTCCACCAGCTGACGGCTGACGGCGCGAAGCTGGCGGAGCTTCTCGCCCATGTCCGCCGCGACCGGCATGTGGAAATTCCCCGGCCCTTCCAGCACCGCCCAGCGCACCTTTTCCTTGCGCAGATGCAGATGCGGGACGAATTCCTCTGCGTCTCGCATGTCCCGCCCCAGCACGATCATGCTGTGGCATTCCATCAGCGCCGCGTAGTCCAGCACGTAGATGCGGGGCATCCCGCCGCGCACCTCCTGCAGCATCGCCTCCAGGAAGTCGCTGTACCCCTGCTGCATCAGCTCGCGATAGAGCGCGTCCCGCAGCGCGGTGTAATACTGCTGACGAGGCATCGCTTGCCCCCGCTCACGGTCGGCCATGTCCTGCTCGTAGATCTCCTGCGCCTTCATCCGTGTCCCCTCCTGCGTTTGTTGGCATTAGTATACCATGAATGACGGGGGACTGCAAGCACGGCGGACGGGAA
>CAZJOA010000162.1:2405-5314 GCA_964547515.1 uncultured Faecalibacterium sp. | reverse complement strand
CTGGGGCGCACCTGATTCGGGTGCGCCTTTTTCGTTTGTCTTGCCGGAGGTTTCCGTCATTCTTCATCCGGCCTTCACACAGCCGTCAGCCCGGGGGATTACACTGTCCGTGCGAAAGATTCCATCGGCATTCCCGGTATTTCCGACGGAAAGGAGCGAACAAACGATGCAATACCGCAACGAGCTGAAGCACCTCATCACCCCCGGTGACCGCGCCGCCATCTGCGCCGTCATGCGGACGGTGGCTCAGCTCGATCCCCACGCACAGTCGAAGGGGTTCTACACCATCCGCAGCCTGTATTTCGACAGCCTGTCGGGCAAGGCGCTGCGCGAGAAGCTGGATGGCGTCAGCGAACGGGAGAAATTCCGCATCCGCTATTACGACGGGAACACGGATGTCATCCACCTGGAAAAGAAAGTCAAAAAGGCGGACCTGGGCAATAAGCTCTCCTGCCCGCTGACGGCGGACGAGGCGCAGCGCATCCTTGACGGCGACACCCTCTGGATGGCGGCGGACAAGCGTCCGCTGGTGGTGGAGCTGTACGCGAAGATGAAGTTCCAGGGGCTCCGGCCGCGAACCATCGTGGACTACGAGCGCATCCCCTTTGTGTATGCGCCGGGGAATGTCCGGGTGACGGTGGACTACAACATCCGCACCGGACTGAACCGCACCGACTTCCTGAACCCCGCATGCCCCACCGTCCCGGCCGGCGCGGGGAACGAGATCATCCTGGAGGTCAAGTGGGACGATTACCTGCCCACCGTCATCCGCCATGCCGTGCAGCTCAAGGGGCGCAGGCAGACTGCCTTCTCCAAGTTCGCAGCGTCTTCGACCCATCTTTTGTGATGGAGCAGGGCGCATTCCCCCACAGCATCCGCATGGGCTGCACAAACGCATGCAGCCCGACATTCTCCCGCATCATCCGCAGGATGATGCCGCCTCTCACGGCTCCAAGAGAACCGACAGCTATGCGCGACGCGAAGCGACCGTAGGGGAACTGAGCCAAAGCGAATACAGCCCCTTCAACAAGCACGCGAAATCGACCCTCAAAGGAACAATCAGCCTGAACGCGAAAATGGGTGTCGAGAGGGTCGAAGACCCTTCGTGGGTGCAGGGTGAAACCCTGCCGGGGACTTCGGCTCATTTCACGCGATCGAGGGGGACGCACTGCCCAACGATCCCCGCGCGGGAGGCTTTTCTGTGACCGACATTTGTAGAAAGGACTGACAACGTATGAGTTTCAATGACATCTTCAAATCCTCCTTCCTGGAGAACATCACCAGCGTTTCGCTGATTGATATGGTGCTGACCCTCGCGCTGGCCTTCGGGCTGGGGCTGTTCATCTTCCTGGTGTACAAGAAGACCTACTCCGGGGTGATGTATTCGTCGTCCTTCGGGGGGACGCTGGTGGCCATGACCATGATTACCGCCATGACCATATTGGCCGTGACGAGCAATGTGGTGCTGTCCCTGGGCATGGTGGGCGCTTTGTCCATCGTGCGCTTCCGCACGGCCATCAAAGAGCCGATGGACATCGCGTTCCTGTTCTGGGCCATCGCCGCGGGCATCGTCCTCGCCGCCGGTATGATCCCCCTGGCCATCATCGGCAGCGTCATCATCGGCGTGGTGATGCTCCTCTTCATCAACCGCAAGGCCGTTCATGACCCCTATATCGCCGTGATCTCCTGTGCCGATGCCGGTGTGGAGAAGTCCGCCACCACCTTCCTCAAGCAGAATGTGGAGAAGGCTGTCATCAAGTCCAAGACCGCGCAGAACGGCAAGATCGAAATGACCTGGGAGATCCGCCTGCTGAAAAACGACACGGACTTCATCACCGAACTGAGCGAGATGGACGGGGTGCATTCCGCCGTGCTGGTCAGCTATAACGGCGATTACCTCGGATAAGGAGGCCGCCATGCTTCGGCACAAGAACATCGACCGTGTCTGCTGCATCGTGCTGGCGCTGACGCTGCTCCTGGGCGGCGTGTTTGTGGGCGCGGCGGCCACGGGCGGCATCACGGCGGACAATTCCCTGGGGTACGTTTCGCGCCTGTTCGACCAGAGCCGCGTCCACACCATCGACATCGTCATGCAGGACTGGGATGCCTTCATCAGCACCTGCACCAATGAGGAGTACGCCGCGTGCCATCTGGTCATCGACGGCGAAAGCTACAAGAATGTCGCCATCCGCGCCAAGGGCAACACCTCGCTCAGCTCGGTGGCGGCCTATGGCAATGGCCGCTATTCCTTCAAGGTGGAATTCGACCATTATCAGTCCGGCAAGACCTATCACGGGCTGGATAAGCTCTGCCTGAACAACCTCATCCAGGACAACACCTACATGAAGGACTACTTCGCCTACACGCTGATGAACCGGATGGGCGTTGCGTCCCCCCTGTGCAGCTTCGTGCAGATCAATGTCAACGGCGAAAGTTGGGGACTGTATCTGGCCGTGGAGGGCATCGAGGAAGGCTTCCTCCAGCGCAATTACGGCAGGAGCTACGGCGAGCTGTACAAGCCGGACAGCCTGTCCTTCGGCGGCGGACGCGGCAATGGGCGCGATTTCGACTTCGGCAATGCGGCGGAACAGTTCGGCTTCACCTTCGGCGATGCTGCGGAGGCCATGCCCGACATGGCGAACCTGCCCTCCCCGCCGGACGGGGCGGACTTCTCCGACTTTGCGGACAGTTCTGGCAGCAGCGCGTCAGCCGCTTCCCCCACCCCCGATGCCACCGCCACCCCTGCCCCTGATGATCCGGCGGACAGCTCCGGTGCATCCGGCGGTGATGCGGCCTCGGCAGGGACATCCGCCACGGACGGCGCGTCCGGCGGCATGCCCGCCAATGGCGATTTTGCGCTGCCCGACGGCACATTCCCGGCGGATGCGCCCACCCCCACGGCGGATGCG
>CAZJOA010000162.1:0-2305 GCA_964547515.1 uncultured Faecalibacterium sp. | reverse complement strand
GGCGGATTCGGCAGCAGCTCGGACGTGAAGCTGCAATACATCGACGACGACCCCGACAGCTATCCGAACATCTTCGACAACGCCAAAACGGAGGTGTCCGCCCGGGACAAGGCACGCCTCATCGCGTCCCTGAAGGCGCTCGGCGAGGGCGATGCCTCCGTCGTCGATCAGGATGCCGTCCTCCGGTATATGGCCGTGCACAATTTCCTCTGCAACGACGACAGCTACACCGGCATGATGGTGCACAACTACTACCTCTACGAGAAGGACGGCGTGCTGGCCATGATCCCCTGGGATTACAACCTGGCCTTCGGCACGATGACGGGCGGCAATGCCACGTCCGCCGTCAATACCAGCATCAGCCGTCTGGTCACTTCCGGCACGGACAGTGACCGTCCCATGGCCGGGTGGATCACCGCCGACGAAACGCATATGGCGGAATACTACGCCGTGTATCGCGAATTCATCGCCGATGTGTTCGATTCGGGCTGGTTCGCCGATGAGATCGACCGGGTGACGGCCATGATCGCCCCCTATGTGGAGAGCGACCCCACGGCCTTCTGCACCTATGCGGAATTCCGGACGGGGGCGGAGACCCTCAGGGCCTTCTGCATCAAGCGTGCCGAGAGCGTCACCCGTCAGCTGGACGGCGATACCGCTCAGGTGGACGCCTCCGGATTGGCACTGTCCGCCATGGGCAGCATGAATCGCGGCAGCAATGGCGACCAGGGCGGCTTCCAGATGCCGACCCTACCGGACGGCATGAGCTTCGGCGGACTCCAGCCGGACGCACAGGCGGACAGTCAGCCGGACAGCGAGGGCGAGACCGCCCGACCTGCGGACAGTCAGCCGGATCGCGAAAGCCATGGGGCTGACCGCAGCAAATCGTCGAATGCCGCCCCTGCGCCGTCCGGAAACGGCGCGGAGCAGCCCGTCACCCTGACCGGCTGGGGCTGGATCGCGGTTTGTGCCGTGCTGCTCCTTCTGGCGCTGGCGTTCGCAAAATGCTTCAGAACCTACCGCTGACTGCAGGGCAGTCCTCCCCAGCCCTGACGATGACGGGCTGGGGCTTTTGTGTCAGCCGTGTAAAAATGTGCGCAGACCGTGAACAAAATGCCATCGCGCCCAGAATGCACATTGCTTTTCGCCTTCTGCCGGTCTATAATGGGGTATCCGGAGGATGAGAAAGGAGAACACCTGCATGAAACGCCTGCTTGCACTGCTTCTGACGGCCGCGCTGCTGCTGCCCGTCTGCGCCCTGGCGGACACCTACGGGGTGCTGAATACCGAGATCGCCACGCGCAGCGGCCCGAGCACGAGCTACAACGAGCCGGGGACCTTCCTGGAGGCGGGCGATGTCATTACCGTCCGCAGCAAGGTCTGGGACGACCGCAACGAGATCTGGTGGGTGCAGGTCGAATTCTGGGACAACGGGCGGAAGCTGCGCGCCTATACCGGCGCATGGCGCATGAGCGTCGACCTGAACGCGGTGCGCACAGAAGCGCCCCTGCGCTATTGCACCGTCCAGCGGGAGGCGTATGCCTACACCGCGCCGAATAGCGACGGGTACAGCGGTCTCTGGACGGACACAGTCCCCGCCGGCACACAGGCCACCCTCTATGAGATCGAGGACGGCTACGGGCTGATCGAATGCTGGAGCACCCGGCGGCAGATCATGTGGCGCGTCTGGGTGAGCCTGGATGACCTGGACTGCGGCTATCTCTATGGCGACGGGAGCTTCTATGTCGGCAGCGGCAATACCGGCAGCAGCTCGAACGGCGGCTATAACGGCAATGGCGGCTATAACGGCAACGGCGGCTATAACAGCGGCTACAATGGCAATGGCGGCTATAACAGCGGCTATAACGGCAATGACGGCTACAACGGCAACGGCGGCTACAATGGTAACAGCGGCAACGGCGGCATGTCCTATTCCACCATGTATGCCAACTACCTGCCCTACATCCCGGCGGGGGGCATCACGTCCGAATGCCGGAACACCGACAGCATCAAGTGGGTGCAGCAGTGCCTGCGCCGTCTGGGCTACGGCAATCTGGCGGTGGACGGCAACTGGGGCAATCAGACGAGCGAAGCCGTGCGTCAGTTCAAGGCGGACTACGGGTACTCCACCCTCACGGTGAACCTCCCCCGGGAGGTCGTCTGCGCGATGCTGGATGTGTACTGTCAGCGTGGTCAGCCGCTGGAATACCTGGCGCATTTCGCGCAGTAAAGAGCAATCATCCGACCCTGTGAAGCCATGTCACCCATTGCGGGACATGGCTTTTTGCATGCCGGGCGCATTTCT
>CAZJOA010000161.1:0-5466 GCA_964547515.1 uncultured Faecalibacterium sp. | reverse complement strand
GAACAAAAAATCCACTATGCTCGGTGCTATGTTTTAGACGTAAATTAGTATAAACCGCATTTTCCGACTGCCCCCCGTGCCATGCGTGCGGGGGCGGTTTTGTGTGGGGATGCTGACGAAAAGGGCATCGCGCGGCATCTTCCCGCCGAAGGGAATCATCCCGATGCTGAATGAACGATCGACGAAAGGCTCTCCGCTTCCGTGCGGAGAGCCTTTCCTGTACATCTGATTACGCCTTGTCCCGCCCGAAGACCTCCCATTCGGTCAGCGCGGGGAACGCGGACGGATCGTCGCTCTTTTGCAGACGCTCCAGCCGCATCCAGCGGACGGTGTGCCGACCGATGGCGATGGGCTGACGGTCAGCCGTCTTTTCCAGCGGGAAGGCGTACTCCGTGCCGTCGGAGAGCACCACATGCCCCGATACCCAGTAGGCATCATGGGGGAAGTCCGCCCGAAGGGTCAGCGCCATGCCGTCGATCTCCACCTCCCGGCCGAAGTCCAGCGTGCAGCAGGCATCCTCCCGCGCGCCGATGCCCCAGCTCTGGAACGGCCACAGCCCATGATGGTCATTGTGACGCATGCCGTCGATGACATTGCGTGCCGCGAAGGTGGATTCCCCGCGGGTTTCCACATTGGCGGTGCAGTGGGGGAAGAAATCCGTGTCGCCGCGCAGGTCGGCGGGGTTGCGGGCGATGCTGCGCCGGGCGGAGACCTCCTCGGCGGACAGAACGCGGGCGGTGACGATGCTGCGCGGCCCGCGGAACGCCCCGGCACAGTAGGCCAGACGATGTTCCCCGGCGGGGACACGCCAGGTCATGCGTCCATGGGGCAGGTACACCTCGCCCGGCAGGAGGGACGCATCCATCTGCACCCAGAGATGGGGCGTATCGCTGGTGATCTCGATCACGTCGCCGTCCTCATAGGCGCGGTCGACGCGCAGAAGCGCCTCTTCGGCGTGGGCGGACTGACCCAGCAGCTGACCGTCCGCCGTGCGTACAGCAATGGTAATCATCAGGGAAGCTCCTCCTTTATTGCCAGAGCATGGGGTCCGTGCCGGTGAGCTTGGCCAGCGCCTCGACGAAGAAATAGTCCCCATAGGTGATGTTGGTGTGCACGCCCGCGCTGTCATCATGATAGCTGGCGGTGCAGTGGGTCAGCAGGCCGCAGTGGGCATCCGTCCAGTCGCAGCAGCGGTCGATCAGGCCATCCACCAGCTTTTCGGCGGCCTCGCGCCACTGCATGTCCCCGGTGATGCGGTGCAGCTCGAGCAGTCCGCATGCGGCGCATGCCCCGGCGATGTTGTCGAGGCGCTCCGGTGTCGCCGGCTGACAGAAGTCGCAGTCCGTCAGACCGTCCGGCCGGATATGGCGGACGAAATACGCCGCGATGCGCTTCGCCGTGTCCAGATAGCGCACGTCCTTCATGTTCATATACGCCAGGGTGAAGCCGTACAGCCCCCAGGCCTGACCGCGACTCCAGCTGGTGCCCAGCGCGTACCCCTGACCGCCGTGCTCCGCGACGCGCGCACCGGTATACGGGTCGAATTCGATGATGTGGCTGACAGAGCCGTCCGGGCGGACGAATTCCCGCAGGGTCATGTCCGCATGGCATTTCGCCACATTGGCAAAGCGCGGATCACCCGTTTCGCGGCTCGCCCAGCACAGCAGGGGCAGGTTCATCATGCAGTCCACGATGGCATACTGGGATGCGCCGTTCCACGCGCGGATGAAGCCCACGGGGTTGTAGCGCCCCATGAGCAGGCTCGCGGCATGGAGGGTGTCCGTATGCGCCTGGGCATCGCCGGTGAGCTTGTGATCCGCCCCGCAGGACAGCAGGTACATGAAGCCCACATCGTGATTCAGCTTCTCATAGGTGCGGAATTCGGCGGTGAGGAGGGCTTCGGTGCGGCGTGCCTCGGTGAGGAAGAGGTCGTCCTTCGTGGCGGCGTAGAGCTGGAGCATCAGCCCCGGCCAGAAGCCCCCCGTCCACCAGGCATTGCCCTCATAGGGGGAGGGAAGCCACTGTCCACCCTCGCTCCTGTAGGGGATCAGACCGGCTGCGGCTGCCATGGGCGCGGTTCGCCGGAATTTCTCCGCCACCCGCGCGAAAACCTGTTCAGCATTGTTGCGCAATGTCCAGCACCTCTTTCGGAATGGTCGTGGGGCAGGCATCCCCGGCATCGGTGAACACGGCGCAGAGCAGCGTGGTCGTACCGGCGGGGATGGATGCATGCAGGGTCGGGATGACCGTGCGGGGGGACATCAGGTTGGTGTTTGCCTCCGGCCAGATGACCTCGCCCCGGCTGTAGCCCGCGATGGCGAAAATGGCGGACGTGCCCGTGTCGCCATGGGCGAGGGCGGACGCTTCGTCAGCGGCGGTGCGGGTCGGGATTCGGTCGCACAGGCGCTTCCCGGCGTGGTCGCGGGGCACGGCGAACGCTCCCTCCGCCCCGGAAAGCGGCCGATCCGCCGTGATGACATGCTTGCGGACATGCCACATGCCCACGGGGATGATGCGGCTGACGACGGATACGCCGTCCATGGGTCGCCAGGTGAAGGTGACCTCCCTGTCCGACAGGGAGAAGGTGTCGCAGCCGGAACGGGCATGCCACAGATCCTTCTCGCCCTTGAGCGCCAGCATGGAGTCGAATGCGCCCTTGCCCAGCGTCCCGGCCTCCTTCACCACGGAAAAGGCGAATTGGCTGGAATAGGCGAACTTCTCGTACTTTTCGTCCTCGTGCATGTGCTCGTAGGCGTGATTCCCGGCGGTGTAGGCCACCACCTGACGATTCTCTGCATCGCGGGTGAGCAGCAGGCGCACCTGCTCGTCGCAGAACACGGCGGGCGGGGAATAGGGCTTTTCGTCCGCCTGCCAGAAGGGATGATCCTCCGGCAGCGCCAGGACGGCGAAGACCTTCATCGCCCAATATGGCGAACCGGGGGCATTGTACCCCTCGGAAATAACCAGATTCGGATACCCATAGCCGATGGTCAGGATGCCGTCCCGCTCGAAAATCGGCTGATCCAGCCAGAAGCGCAGGTTGCGCAGCAGCAGCCCCTTCATCTCGCCCCAGCCGATGTCCTCCGCCGTCACCCCGGACAGGGCGCATGCGCTGAAGAAGCTGCTCTGGGCGAAGCGGTAGGTCAGGCTGCGGCCATAGGGCAGGGCGCGTCCCTCGCCGTCAAACCAGCAGGCGAAGCGCGGCAGAATCAGCCGTGCACGCTGACGGAAGCGTTCGGCGCGGTCGGGATCGCGCTGCCCCATCACATGGGCGTAGACCAGGCCGTAATAATGGAAGCCCCACAGGGTGTAGTAGTCCCGCTGGGTGGCCTTGTCGAAGTACCAGCCGTCGGCGACGTAATGCCCCTCCATGTCGTCCAGGTCGCGGCGAAGACGTTCCTCATCCGCCGGAAGCCCGGCACTCAGGAAGCCAATGTTCACCAGAATGCGGAAGAACTGCCAGTTGTTCTTCGGCATTTCGTGGCGGTTGATCTGATCCAGCCAGCGGTAGAGGTTCTGCTGATGGACGGGGGTGAGCTCGCCGTAAAAGCGGTCGGGGATGAGGCAGAGCGCCATGCCCATGACGGCCATCTCCACCATGCGCTGGTCAAACGGGCCGATGTCGCCCCAGTATTCGTCGCTGTCGGGGTCTGTGCCGTGGATGATGCCATCCCGCCAGAGCGCCCAGAAGGGCTCGGCCTCGGGGACCTTCCCCGCCAGCATGGGCACAAGCGCCCACAGCACCCTCGAAAAGCCCTCCATCCCCGCGATCCCCTCGTCGTAGCATGCGCCGGAATGCCCCAGCAGCAGCCGCGAATGCCCGGGCGTGAGGTGCTTTGTCAGCGGGGTGATGAGCCGCACGGCCGCGTCGATCATGTCCTGCCGCGTGCGAAGCGGATGCAAATCGGATCGCCTCCTTCGTGTGTCATACGGATAAGGTTCGCCAAGAGGGGGCGACCTTCCTGTCTTCGCCGTCAGCAAATTTTCCATCGGCGGCGGATGATGGACGATAATGCGCAGGAAGCGGTCACATTTGCCTTTCCAATCCGGCGGAAATCTGCTATAATGGGACGCAGCGAAGCACCCCAATGAACCATGCAGGAGGAGAAAGCAAATGGCAGGCATTGTTTTTGACAGGGCGCGGGTCATGGCGGCGGTGGATGCCATCGCCGAACAGACCATGCGCATGGATATGATGTGGGACTGGCCCTGCGGCGTGGCGTATTACGGCATGTGCGAGGTGTCCCGCGTGACGGGTGACGACAGGTACATCGCCATGGTCAAGGCGCGCGTGGATGAGTACATGGAGCTGGGACTGCCCATCTGGACGGTGAACACCTGCTCCATGGGACATTGTCTGCTGAGCCTGTACGAGAAGTACGGCGAGGAGAAATACAGGGACGTGGCGCTGAGCAAGCTGGATTATCTGCGCAATCAGGCGGAGCGCTTCGGTGACAGCGTGCTCCAGCATACCGTGTCTGCCAAGAATGACTTCCCGGAGCAGTGCTGGGCGGATACGCTGATGATGGGCGCGTATTTCATGCTGCGCGCGGGCGTGCTCTTTGACGACGCGGCGCTGGTGGACGATGCCCTCAACCAGTATTACTGGCACATCGAGTATCTCCAGGACAAGCAGACCGGATTGTGGTATCACGGCTACAACAACATCACCAGGGATCACATGTCCGGCTTCTACTGGGGACGCGCCAATGGCTGGGCGGCCTACACCATGAGTCAGGTCGGACGGGTGCTGCCCGAGTGCTACCTCTACCCCAAGTACATGGACATTGCCGGTGCACTCACCGAGCAGCTCGCCGCCCTGAAGCTCCTCCAGACCGAAAATGGCCTGTGGCGCACCATTCTGGATGATGAGGGCTCCTATGAGGAGGTCAGCGCCTCCTGTGCCATTGCCGCGGCCATGGCCTCCAAGGGCAATCCGCTCCACCTGAAGTATGTGAACAAGGCGGTCGAGGGCGTTCTGGCGAATGTCAGCCCCGAAGGCCGCGTGCTGAATGTCTCCGGCGGCACGGCGGTCATGAAGGACCGCGATGGCTACCGGAATATCTCCCGCCGCTGGACGCAGGGCTGGGGACAGGGCCTGGCGCTGGCCTTCCTGGCCAAGGTGCTGGAGGCCGGCTCCCGCGCGGTGGACGGCGCACTCTGATGAGGATGAGAGATCCTCCCTGCCCGGATCGGGTACGGGGGATCTCTTATTTCTTGCCGACTTATGCGCACTTTTTGCGATTCCATTGACGTTTGTCCGCCGCTCCGGTATACTAAACAGTAGGTAATTCCCCGTTAACTTCATACATCGAAAGGAGAACTGTTTCATGAAGAAGCTCATCATGCTCCTGCTGGCGCTGACGCTTTGTCTGCCCTTCGCCCTGGCGGAGGACGGTACGCTCGTCATCGACTTCGAGGGCGGAGAGATCGCCCCGTTCGCACAGAGCGGCAGCTGCACCGTCG
>CAZJOA010000160.1:0-5534 GCA_964547515.1 uncultured Faecalibacterium sp. | reverse complement strand
TAGACACCCTGATTAAGAGTCAGGTGCTCTACCAACTGAGCTAATGGTGCATATGAGATCCGGGCGAGTACACCATTAGGGACTCGAACCCTAGACACCCTGATTAAGAGTCAGGTGCTCTACCAACTGAGCTAATGGTGCACATGTAGCCGCGTTGCGCGGTCAACAGATGATATTATAGCGCAATTCTCAGAAAAGTCAATAGGAATTTTCAATTTTTTCGACTTTTTGTTTTCCGGTTGCTCAAAAGGCGGAATTGCGCTATAATGTTCACAGGAGTTGAGAGGATGGAATACACGATCACTGCCGCCGATTCGGGGCGAAAGCTGCGGGACATCCTGCGACAGGTCATGGGGGTCAGCTACACCGCCATGAAGAGCGCCAAATGGGACGGGCGCATCACGGTGGATGGCCTCCCCACGCCGGTGGATGCCATTGTCCGCGAGGGACAGCGAGTGTGCATCCGCTTCCGGGAGTCCGCACCGGCATATCCGGTCAAGCCCTATCCCCTGCCGCTGGTCATCCCCTATGAGGACGAGCACCTCTACGTCATCGACAAGCCCGCGCCGCTGGCGAGTCAGTCCAGTGCCAATCATCCGGATGATGCGCTGGAGAACGCGCTCTATGCCCATCTGAACTGTCCGGCGGACTTCGTCTACCGGCCCGTCAACCGGCTGGACAAGGGGACGAGCGGGCTGATGCTGGTCGCCAAGGATGCCCATGCCCAGCACATGCTGCAAAAGATGCTCCATTCGGACGCGTTTTCGCGCATTTACCTTGCCGTGGTGGAGGGGCATCTCCCCGCGCAGCAGGGCGTGATCGACGCGCCCATCGGCAAGGAGGACGCGGCGAGCATCAAGCGTCTCGTCCGGGCGGACGGCAAGCCCTCCGTCACCCATTATGAGGTGGTGGAGGCGCATGAGAAGCGTTCGCTGGTGCGCCTTCGCCTGGAAACGGGGCGGACACATCAGATCCGCGTCCATATGGCGTATCTGGGCTGCCCCGTGTGCGGCGACTTCCTCTATGGGAGCGAACTGCCGGAGCTTCCCGGGCGCTTCGCACTGCATTCCACCGAGCTGACGCTGACCCATCCGCTGACCATGGAGGGGCTGCACATCGTTTCTCCCCTGCCGGAAAAGCTCAGGGCTTTGCTTTGCTGATGGCCTCTGTCAGCCACGCGCGGGCGACGGCTCCACCGTCCGTCAGACGCTGGTTGATCGCCGCCCAATCGGGGCTTTCGAGGCTCTCGACATTCAGCGTGCGCAGCAGCTGATCGATGCGGCTGTTCTTGCTCTGCGGATCGTCCTCCCGGTCACGGCGGACGATGGTGCAGGGCGTGTTCAGGATCGCGCAGAAGGTCGCGCCGTGGAAGCTGTCCGTCACCACATGCGCCGCGTGTCCCAGGAGCGTCAGCCACCGCTGGGGCGGCACGTCCTCCTCCAGGGGGTATCCGGCGGCGCGTGCTCCCTCCGTGCGCGGAATCACCAGCACGCCGCATTTCGCCCTTTCCGCCGCCTGACGCACCGTCACCCAATACTGCGGGTTCTCCCCGATGAAATAGCACAGGACATACGGCGCGGCGGGCGGATCGGTGTCCATCAGGGTCTGCCAGCGCTCCCGGGGCAGGAGCATCACCGGGTCGGGCAGGACATCGGCATCGATCCCGGCCATCTGCCGGAGCAACGCTGCCCCTTCGGCTTCGCGGACGGACACGGCGGAAAAACGCTTCACCAGATGCGCGATGCGGCGCTGCTTCACCCGGCCGGGCAGGGCGCTGACCCCCAGCGACGGCGCGTAGGCCACCTTCGGCCTGTCCGTGAAGTCCAGGAAATACGCCGGATTGAGCCATAGGGGCGACCAGATCTGATCCGAGCCGCAAAGCAGCAGGTCGAAGTCCGCCGCCGCACCTGTCAGCGCGGCATGGTCGGGACAGGGTGATGTCAGCCAAAGATGCTTTGCGCGGAAGTCGTCGAAGCCGCTGTGCATTTTGCGCACGGCGCTTTTTTTGCGCAGCCCCTCCAGGATCAGCCGGGGCGAATTGCCGCTCCGCAGCAGGTTGAAGAGCTTTTCCCGGCGGCTGGGGGCGTAATCGATATGCCTTGCGTCATGTCCCAGGTCGAGCAGCACCTGCTGGAGCGCCCACGCCTGGAGGATCGAGCCGTAGTTCTCATTGTGCAGGAAGGTCAGCATGCCAATGCGTGCCATCAGAATCACCTCGTGCATCCATTATAGCATGCTTGCGAAGATGCGTCAAACATGATACAATGGGTTGAATATTCTGATCTGGAAGGAGGCGTCCCGATGGGGCGGATCGTTGTTGTTGCGGAGAAGCCCAGCGTGGGGCGTGACATTGCCCGCGTGCTGAAATGCACCCAGCACGGGCAGGGCTGCCTGATGAACGACAAGTGGGTCGTCACCTGGGCGGTCGGCCATCTGGTCACGCTGGTCGAGCCGGATGAGCTGGACGAGAAGTACAAGAAGTGGCGGTTTGAGACCCTGCCCATCCTCCCGGAGGACATCCCGCTGAAGGTCATCCCCCAGTCCCGCGACCAATACAAGGTGGTCAAGGAGCTCATCAACGCGGCGGACACCGATCGTCTGGTCTGCGCGACCGATGCCGGACGCGAGGGCGAGCTGATCTTCCGCTACATATACGCCAAGGCAAAGTGCAGGAAGCCCTTCGATCGGCTCTGGATCTCCTCCATGACGGATGAGGCCATCCAGGAGGGCTTCCGCAGCATTCAGCCGGGCGAAAAGTACGACGGGCTGTACAGCAGCGCCCAGTGCCGTTCCCAGGCGGACTGGCTGGTGGGCATGAACGCCAGCCGCGCCTTCACGCTCAAATATGATACGCTGCTGTCTGTCGGGCGTGTGCAGACACCGACCCTGGCGATTTTGGTCAAGCGCCGCAAGGAGATCGAGAACTTCAAGCCGGAGGAATACGCCACTGTCACGGCGGATTTCGGCGATTACAAGGGCGTGTGGTTCCATGACAAGCTCGACCCGGACACGCACATCCCCAGGAGCGACGCGGCGAAGGCCATTGCGGCCGAGGTCAGGGGGAAGCCCGCACGCGTCATCACTGCGGAAACCGTCCGCAAGAAAGAGCCTCCGCCCCAGCTCTACGATCTGACCAGCCTTCAGCGGGATGCCAACCGCCTGCTGGGCTTCACGGCGGACAAGACGCTGAAGGTCGCCCAGAGCCTCTACGAGACCCGCAAGGCACTCACCTACCCCCGCACGGACAGCCGCTATCTGCCGCCGGACATGATCCCGCGCGTCACGCAGACCATGAAGCTCCTGCCCGCGGCCTATCAGGCGCTCGTGCCCGGTGCGCTCCCCGGCGGCAAGCTGCCCGTCAGCAAGCGCACGGTGGACGAGACCAAGGTGACGGATCACCATGCCATCATCCCCACGGCACAGCGGGTGAATCCGGAGGGCTTCTCCGAGGACGAAAAGCAGCTCTACGACTTGGTCGTCCGCCGTATGCTGACGGCCTTCTACCCGTGGTGCGAATACGACGCGACGAAGATCATCACCGAAGTCCCCGGCGAAAAGCAGCCCCATCGCTTCCGCACGAATGGGCGGACGGTGCTGGTCAACGGCTGGCATGACGTGCCGCCGCTGGCGAATCCGCCGAAAGGAAAGTCAGCCAAAAAGAAGGCGGACGAGGAGGATGTGGCGCTCCCGCCCCTGCAGGTTGGCGACCAGCGCACGGTGAAGTCCGCCGCCGTCAAGGAGGACAAGACCAAGCCGCCCGCCCAGATGAACGACGCTTCCCTGCTGGCCGCCATGGAGACCGCCGGCAAGGAGCTGGAGGACGAGGAGCTCGTCAAGCAGATGAAGGGCAGCGGCATCGGCACGCCCGCGACCCGTGCGGCCATCATCGAGCGGCTCATCAAGGTCGGATACGCCGTGCGCAAGGGCAAGAACATCCTCGCGACGGACAAGGGCGTGCAGCTCATCGCCATCATGCCCCAGGAAATCGCTTCCCCGGAGATGACCGGCCGCTGGGAGCTTGCGCTCGACCAGATCACCGACGGCAAGCAGGACGCGGATAAGTTCATGGCCTCCATCCGGAAATTCTCCGCCTTCCTGGTGGACTACGCGCGGAACAACCGTGCCGAGGTGGCCTTCCCGGAGGACGAGCGGCGCAAGAAATTCCGCAAGGGCGGCGGATTCCGCGCAACGCCGGTGGAGGGTTGCACCTGCCCGGTCTGCAGGGAGGGCCATGTGGTGGAGACGGATCGTGCCTTTTCCTGCGACAGGGCATCGCAGGGCTGCAAATTCACCCTCTGGAAGGACTGTCTGACCCGTGGCGACGGCCCGGAGCTGAACGAAAAGCTGCTCCGCCTGCTGCTGAGCAATCAGGTGCTGCGCGGGTCGACGGGTGTCATCATGATGGATGACAAGCAGATCCGCTTCTTCCCCCATGGGTCGGAAAGGCCCTCCATCCAGCGTTCGCTCCTCTACACAAAGAAGTGATGGATGTTCATATTCCCTTCAAAGAAATGCTGCATGATGATCGTGCCCCGTGTGACGCGGCGGCACGGTTTCCTTTTTCGGAAAATCATCGGAAAAAATCCCGGATAATCCCTTGATTTTTCTTTAACAATGGTGTACTATGTACACTGAGGGAATAAGGTTTGTCTGATTCCCAGACCAAATCCTTTTGCTCATCAATTTGTGGAAAGAGGTTGAATGCAGCATGGCTAACATCGATCTGAGCAAGTATGGCATTACCGGCACGACCGAGATCGTGCATAATCCTTCCTTTGAGGAACTCTTCGCCGAGGAGACCAAGCCCGAGCTGGAAGGCTACGAGAAGGGTCAGCTGACCGAGCTGGGTGCTGTGAACGTGATGACCGGCATCTACACCGGCCGTTCCCCCAAGGATAAGTACATCGTGATGGACGCGAACTCCCAGGACACCGTGTGGTGGACGAGCGAGGCGTTCAAGAACGACAATCACCCCATGAGCGGCGAGACCTGGTCCGTGGTGAAGGAGCTGGCCATGAAGGAGCTGTCCGGCAAGAAGCTCTTCGTGGTGGATGCCTTCTGCGGTGCCAACGCCGACACCCGCATGAGCGTCCGCTTCATCGTCGAGGTCGCCTGGCAGGCGCACTTCATCAAGAATATGTTCATCATCCCCTCCGAGGAGGAGCTGGCGAGCTTCGAGCCTGACTTCGTGGTGTACAACGCCTCCAAGGCCAAGGTCGAGAACTACCAGGAGCTGGGTCTGAACAGCGAGACCTGCGTGGCCTTCAACATCACCTCCCGTGAGCAGGTCATCCTGAACACCTGGTACGGCGGCGAGATGAAGAAGGGTATGTTCTCCATGATGAACTACTACCTGCCTCTGAAGGGCATTGCTTCCATGCACTGCTCCGCCAACACCGATATGAACGGCGAGAACACCGCCCTGTTCTTCGGCCTGTCCGGCACGGGCAAGACCACCCTGTCCACCGATCCCAAGCGTCTGCTGATCGGCGATGACGAGCACGGCTGGGACGACAACGGCGTGTTCAACTTCG
>CAZJOA010000159.1:0-5541 GCA_964547515.1 uncultured Faecalibacterium sp. | reverse complement strand
GGCGCGTGCAGTTTTCCCTTGCATGCGCCTTTTCTTTGTGATATGATAAGGATAATCAGCAGGGGGGACACCTCTGCGCTCAGAAAGGAAGAACGCCAATGAAGAAGATGCTATCGCTGCTGATGGCACTGCTGATGCTGGTGCTGTGCACCGCGACGGCGGAAACGACCGCGGAGACCCAGACCGTCCTGTCCCCCAATGGGAGCTACAGCTTGGATGTGCCGGCGGACTGTATCGTCATGAACGGCGAATCCATGGCGGAGCTCATCACCTCCGATGCCATGGCCGAACTGATGACGCAGCTATTCGGCCTGGAGAGCGCCAGTGAGCTGGAAGCCTATCTGGCGCAGCTGGATGCAGCCAACATGCTCTGCATCTATACCAGCGGCCTGAAGGGCTGCATCAACACGCAGACGAGTGCGGCCTCGATGACCATGGAGCAGATGACGGCGATGAAGAGTCTGCTGGATGAGGCCATCAGTCAGCAGTATGTGCAGATGGGCTTCAAGCAGGAGGACATTGTCTATCAGGAGATGGAGACCGTCGGCGACTATACCTGGTACGGCATCAAGGCCTCCATGCTGGGTGTCCAGGTGCAGGTCAGGATGACCGTTGTGGATGGTGTGCAGTACAGCGTCTCCTTCACCGATGTGGACGACGCGGTGAGCAGCACCATCCTGACGAGCTTCCGGGTGTATGACGAACCGGTGAGCATCGCCCCGGCGGACACCGCGCCCGTGACCGAATTGCAGACCATCACGTCCCCGGCGGGCGACTATTCCTTTGCCGTCCCGGCGGACTTCATCCCCACGGACTCCGACACGATGAAGACGCTGATCACCATGGACGAAACGCGCCGGTATGTGGCCGAAGCGGCGGGTCTGGAGGATGCCAGTCAGCTGGATGCGTATTTTGAGAGCATCCGCGACAGCAACATGATCGTCATCTATGACAGCAGCTTTATGGGCAACCTGAACGTCCAGTGCAACGCAGCGACGCTGACCATGGATATGCTCGTGCTGATGAAGTCCGTGATGGATCAGGCGATCCTCCAGCAGTATGCGCAGCTGGGCGTCCCCGAGGAGAGCGTCACCCTGATGGACATCCAGACCATCGCCGACCGCCGCTGGTACGGCGCGAAGTTCGTCTTCATGGGCCTGAACATGCAGACCATGATTACCGTGGAGGCGGGCAAGCAGTTCACCTTCACCTTCACGGAGCTGGACGATGCGGTGGTGCAGACCATGCTGGAGAGCTTCACCGTGTACACGGCGGAATAATGCGGATATGCAAAGGGCTTGCAGGCGAAGTGCTTGCAAGCCCTCGATTTGTCTCATGGTGTGCTGCTTTCCGCCGCTACATTCCGCAGGACGACCCCATCCGCGTTGATGATGTTCAGCCCGGTCAGCCCCCTGGCGCGGACATTCTCCAGCGTCACGCCGTCCAGATGGCGTTCGGGCAGGCCTTGCAGGAGGATGGCATTCCCGGCGATGGTCTCGCTTTGAATGTCGCGCAGCACGATGCTCCGGATGACGGGCGTGCCCTCGTCGATGGGCAGGGGCGTGTCCGGGTCGTAGGCTTCGTGAGAGTAGAACTGGTCGATGCAGATCGCCCCGCGAAACCAGCGGCAGTCCCGGTGCTCCAGGCTGTGGTTGTAGTGACGCAGCCGCTCGTAGGTGATGTCCTCGATGAACGCGCCGCGTCCGCGAATGGCCTTGACGCTGGCCAGGGAGTAGGTGTCCTCAAAGATGCAGTCCCGCACGGTGACATGGCGGATGCCGCCGGACATCTCGCTGCCCATGGCGACCCCGAAGCCGTAACGGAACGTGCAGCGCTCGATGAGCACGTTCTCCGTGGGCACGCCGATCTCGCGCCCCCAGGCATCCCGGCCGGATTTGAGCGCGATGCAGTCATCCTGACTCTCGATCACGCAGTCGCGGATCATGACATCCCGGCAGGAATCGGGGTCAAGGCCGTCCCCGTTGAACACGCCGTATTTCGTGCCATCGGGGGCGTATTTGGTGCGGATGGTCACGCCATCGACCAGAACGTTCGTGCAGAACATCAGGTGGACGCACCAGGCGGGGGAGTTGCGGATGGTCACGCCACGCAGGAGCAGCCCGTCCACATTGCGCAGCGCCAGCGCACGACCGCGAAAGCCGCTGTTTTCGGTCAGCTCCTTGCGGAACAGGGCGGCGCCGCTGGCATCGATGATGCCCTGCCCCTCGATGGTGAGACCGTGCAGGCGCTTTTCCGGTGCGGTGATGTGCCCCGTGGCGTACCAGGCATCCGCCGGATTCGCCTCGCGAATGTCGATGGTGTTCAGCAGACTGGCGTAGCTGTGCCCCCTGCGTCCCTCGAAGGCGTAGGGGAGGACGGGATAGTCCGCCGTGTCCTCGCTGCCCAGCAGGACAGCGCCCTGCGCCAGATGCAGGGTCATGTCGCCATGGAGGAAGAGTGCGCCGGTGCGGAAAACGCCTGCAGGGATGCAAACGCTTTCGCCCGCGCCGCATGCGTCGATGGCACGCTGAATGGCAGCGGTGTTCAGGGTCAGGCCGTCGCCGACCGCCCCGAAATCAAGGATGCTGTGCATGGGAGACCTCCGTTGATGATGCTGGTGGTATTGTAGCATATGCATGCGCGGCGGACAAGCCACGGCACAGAAAAAGGCGGACTCTGCACGAAAGTCCGCCCGAAATGGGTCATTTCAGCTCGAAGACCATGGTCACGCTGGCGCTGACGGAGGCATCATCCGGGAGGATGACATTGCTCGCGGCTTCCGTGTCCATCGCGGAAGCGTAGGTGCGGGAGGCGGTGAACCATCCGGAGGTGCTGTCGCTGATGGAGACGATGCCGCCCAGCTTCAGCCCGGCAGCGGTGGCCAGCAGCTTTGCGCGGCGCATCGCGTCCTGCACGGCGTAGCCCATGGCCTCGTCCTGTGCCTCGTCGGCCTTGGTGGACAGGAATTCGATGTTGTAGATGTTGTTCGCACCGGCAGCGGTGGCCTTGTCCAGCGTCGCGCCGATGTGCTCCATGTCACGGATGATGACGCTGAGCTGATTCGTGACCTTGTAGCCGCTCATCGTCTCCTTGCCGGTGAAGGAGGAGTAGTCATACTGGGCGTAGACGGAATAGCTGCTGGTGACGATGTCCGCCTCGGCGATGCCGGCGGCCTTCAGCGCGTCGATGACCGCGTGGATGAGCACGTTGTTCTCCTGTGAAGCAGCGTCCACCGTGGTGGCCTCGGTGGAAACGCCCACGGACACGCGCGCGTAGTCCGCCTTGAGGGACATGGCTGCACTGCCGGTGACGGTGATGGTCGCGCCCTCGGCCACGGCCGGGGTATCCGCTACCTCTGCCACGGCGAACACGGGCAGCAGCATCAGGGTCATCAGCAGGGCAAAGAGCTTTTTCATGGGGATTCCTCCTTGTTCGGTCGATTCGGTTGAGCTTATTGCCTGCGGCGCTTGCGAATGAGCCGCACGGTCACGAAGACGATGGCCACAATGGCGATGAAGGGCGCAGCGGCCACCAGGAAGACCAGCGCGTCCCCCAGGAAGCCCACCAGGGTATCCAGCCCCACGCCGATGGCGGAGGTCAGCCTTTCCCCGAAGGACACGGAGCTGTCCGTCAGGTCGGCGTTCTTCTCCTCGCGCAGCGTCACGCTGACGGTGGAGTAGTTCACCTGCCGATCGGTGGAATTGAGCGCGGACTGGAGGGAATCGATCTGGTACTGGGTGTCGGCGATCTGACTTTCCAGCGCGAGCAGGTCGGACAGGTCACCGGATTCGGTGATGAGCGCCTGGAGGCGATCCATCAGCGCCAGCTGGGTGTTGAGGCGGGTCTGGGTGTCCTGATAGGAGGCGGTGACATCCTGGGCGGACTCACTGCGGTAGGTGATGCGGCCGAGGGCTTCCGTCCCGGCAAGGTAGGTGTCGAGGGTCTCCTGGGGGATGCGCAGGGTCAGGTAGGCGGTGCGCAGACCGGTGTAGCTGCTGACGCTCTCCGAGACGCTCTCGATCCAGCCGCCCTGTTCCTCGCAGGCGGTTTCCAGCGCGGACAGGCTGTTCTCGAAGGTCTGGGTGGAGATGGTCAGGCTGGCGTTGCGGATGATCTTCTTGTCCGCCGTGGCGGTGTCGGCGGCAGTGGCCTTGGCGCTGCGGCTCGAACCGGTCATGACAGCGCCGTAAGCCGCCGTTTCGGCCTCAGCGACGAACTCTTCGTCGTATGCCTCAGCGGCATCGTAGTCACCCCCGTTGGCGAAGGCGCTGTCGAAGAGTGCCGCGCGGGCGCTGCCATTGGTCTGCGGGGCGGACTTGGCGTAGAGGTCGTCGCGGGTGAGCATCGTCCCGCCGACGACGAACACCATGGCCGCCGCGACGCTGAGGAAACGGGTGATGCTCCGGCGGGAGCGGGTCTTTTCGCGGGCATTTTCCATGCGGGAATCGTTCATATCGTCCTCCACCTTCTGCATCCAGGCGGCGTGGAGTCCCTCCGGCATGGGGGGCACTTCATCGTTCAGCCCGGAAAGCGCGTCCCGGAGGACTTCGTTTTCATCAACATCAATAGGAAGCATGGGTGCGTCCTCCTTTCACCTTGTCAGACGACGAATGGGGCGGATTGTTCCCGTCCTGCGCGAGGAAATTGGCGATCTTCTGCCGCGCGCGGTTGAGGCGGCTCTTGACCGTGCCGACGGAGGTGTCCATGGTCAGGGCGATCTCCTCGTAGCCCAGGCCCTGCAGGGCATAGAGGATGAGCACCGTGCGCATGTCGGCAGGGAGGGCATCGATGGCGGCGCGGATGCGGGCGGCGGATTCCGCCTTGAGGATGGATTCATCCGGGGTGGGGGAGGGATCGACGGGGGAGAAGCCCTCCTCGGACATTTCGTCGGCGGACTCGGTCTCGGGCAGGCGCTTCTTCTTGCGCAGGAAATCCAGACAGACCGTGGACGCGATCCGATACAGCCAGGTGGACAGGGCGCAATCGCCCCGGTAGCTGCCAATGGCGCGCCACGCCTTGAGCATGGCCTCCTGTACGCAGTCCGATGCGTCCTCCTGATGATGGGTATAATGCCAGCAGACCCGCCAGAGCATCTGCTCATGGGGGGTGACAAGCCTTTCAAAGGCCTGCGAATCGCCCTTTTGCGCCTTGCGCAGGGTGAATTCATCCAACATGATCTTGTTTCGCCTCGCTTTCCGAAAGGGGGAGGAAGCTGTTCCTCCAAGAGATATGACGAATGAAGGGCGGAATATGTTCCCGCATGCGAAAAAAACTTCCTGATGGGGGAGGATCGTCCGGAAAAGGTGCGGGAAACTTGATTAATAAGGTTTGCTTTGCGCAACAACGCTTTTTTTCGTAACGCCGCGGGGCGGATGGGTGAGGCGGCTGCATCGATACCTCAAAGGGGACGGTGCGGCGAATATGCGGGGGATTGCTTCTGCATTCCTATCGAACTATGAAGGAAAAGACAACTTTGCAATTACATCAATTCAAAGCAATCCCACGCATCCTGAGCCGCCAAGATATGCAGCCGCCTTTACT
>CAZJOA010000158.1:0-5608 GCA_964547515.1 uncultured Faecalibacterium sp. | reverse complement strand
CGGGCATGCTCCGAAGATGGGGCATGCCCGGTTTTGTATTGTACCGAGTAAACTGAAAATCATGTTCACGGCTTGGAGACTGCATAACTGTGTGTTCAAACGTCTCCAGTCACCGTCACATGCATGCCGTAGCAGAAGCCGCTTGCGTCCTCCACGGTGATGTACACGGCGTACTCCTCCTCCACGCCGGTGCTGTCCGGCTGGGGAATGCGGTCGATCTTCTCCACCGTGCCCCCGACCGGCTCGGACATGTTCTCAATGTACTGCCAGCGCACGCTGACGGTGTCGCCCGTTTTCAGGCTGCCCAGCGCATTCTCCGGCGCGATGGCCTTGATGCGCAGAGCATCATCCGGGTACAGCGCAAAAGCCGCGTTTTCTTCGTCCACGTCGGCGATCACGCCGTCCGCCGGTGCGATGATCTGATCCAGCCGCAGCGCCCCCGGGGCGAATGTGCCGCCGATGGTCTCATACAGCAGTGTTCCCTTGACGACGGGCGCGCCGTTCTTCACATGGAATTTCACCAGATAGCCCTCGCCGTTGCAGGGAGTGACGTCCGCCTTGGCGATTTTCGCACGTCCGATGCGGGATGCATCCGCAAAGGCTTCGTCCCGGTAGACGGAGACCGTTTCGTTTGCCACGAATTCGCCTTCCGTCACCAGAACGGTGTACTTGCCGGCTTCCACCTTGGCGAGGATGCCCTTTCCGGTGTGCGTGCCGTGCGCATAGCACCGCAGATAGACCGTTTCGCCAGGCAGGACGCTGACCGCCAGACCGTTTCTGTCCAGCGCCGTGGCAGTCAGGGTGCAGGGCTTGGCCGGGTTCAGGTACGCCACTGCGCCGTATTTCGCAGCGATGTCCGCCACGGTGTCGCCCTCCGTGCCGAAGAGGTACACCGTGCCGTCCTCGGGCGCATAGACCTTCCGGGTGGTCAGGGTCGCCAGCACGTCGCCGGCGGACACATGGTCGCCCACGGATACGTTGACGCTCTCCAGCACAGCCTCCGCCGTGGTCGTGACGGTTTCCGACTCGGTGTTGACCACCGTGCCGTACATCAGGATGGTTTCAGCGGACGCGGCGGACAGCATGAGCACCAGCGTCAGGCAAAGAACCAGCAGCTTCTTCATTTGGGTTTCCTCCTTATCAGCATGCCGCCCAATGCGGCGATTGCACCCCAGCGGATGAGCCATGCGGACAATGCCACCATGCTCATTTCGCGAGACGTGTAGTGAATGGCGCGGGCGTTTTCCCGGTGAATTGCCCAGAAACGTTCGATGTAGTCCGACAGGCTGACGGGGTTTTCGGGAATCCAGTCAGTGAACACCAGCGCCGGGGCAGTCAGCAGCTTCATGGCGGCGAATGCAGCCAGACCTGCCGCCGCACATAGCAGGAGCAGCAACGCCAACCTGCCCATGCACCACCCTGTTAGTTCGCGGGGATAATGCCGGGTCAGGCGCTGATGGCAGTCCGCCATGTCCCGCTTGAACAGGGCAGCGGTTTGCTTCATCAGCCACATCGCCAGCAGGATGACCGCAGCAATCGCCACCCAGCAGATCGGCATCAGCGCGGCATACTTCTCCCTTGACAGGTCATAGAAGCTGCCGCTGCCGTCATCCAGGGCGGATGCCACCAACGCCGCCTGATTCGTGCCTGTCACGCGAATCTCCAGCGTGTCCATGTCCAGCGCCAATGCAGCGGAGATGGGCACATACGCTACGGATTCGTCCGCCTCGCCAAAGCGGGATTTGTCGGCCACAATGCCGACGATCTCCCAGTCCACGCCCGCCACATGGAGCGTTTTGCCCATGGCCTCGCCGCCGTTGAACAGGGCGAACGCCGTGGTTTCGTCAATGACCATGACACGTCGGCTCTTCGCCACGTCGCCTGCGCTGATAGTCCGCCCCTGCTTCAATGTTTCGTGGCAGACGGCGGGGTACATCTCGTCCACAGCGTACAGGGTCAGGGTGATCTCCGCCCGCGTCCCCATCAGCGAAAGACCTTGCTTGCGTGCGGAGATGGTCGCTTGCGCGGTCAGAGCATTCGCCGAACTGCTTACCTGTTCATAACGAATTTGCAGCATCCCGGCTGACGTGATGTACTGGCAGCCATCCGGAATTTGCCCCAGCAGCAGACATCCGCAGACCGTCAGCGCAAGACCGACGAAGGCCAGAAAAGCCCCGACTTTCCTATTCATAGGCCATCACTTCCGAGCCGGGGCTGATGGCGCGATCCTCCATGTACGCCACCTGCACATTGTCGTAAATGCCGTCGATGGACACCATGCTGCCGCCCTCGTCCAAGAGGGTGACTTGCTGCTCCGCCACGGTCAGCACGGTTTGCCCGAAGGCATTCTGGCTCTTCGTCACGGTGTACACGCTGTAGTTGCCCTCACTGCCGCGAAGCGCCGCCGCCGGGAGCAGGTAACTGGCCTGTGCCGCTGTGTAGGTGATCTGCATGGACGCGCCGTGGCTCATCAGGTGCGCAATCGTGTCCAGGGTGGTGGCCTCCTTGGCGGACAGCCCGATCTCCGCGTAGGGTTCGCCGTGGCTGTCGTAGCCGGTCTTCGTCACCGTGGTTTTGACGGTCGTGCCGAAGCGTCCGCTGACGGTCACGTTTGCGCCTTCGGAAATGCTGCGGGAAAGGTCGGACGCATCTGCCCGGAGGAGCATTTCTGCGCCATCCGCACTCAGGGTCAGGGCGGCTTGTCCGTCCCAGCTTTGCCCGGCGGACAGGTTCACCGCCACCACATAGCCATCATGGGGCGCAGTGATTTGCCGGGTGCTTTGTTCGAGGGTGCGCAGGGACACGATGTTCGCCGTGGCCTCGTCCATCCGCGCCTGAATGTCCCGTTTTTCCATGGTGTAGGCGTACACGCCCTCCGCAATGCCAACGCGATCCAGCTTGTCCATGGCTTTTTCGGCTGACACCGTGTTCTGCGCGGCTGCGTCATAGGCGGACTGCGCGTCCGCCGTGCCGATTTGCAGATTGGTGGCGACTTGCAGGGCGACTTCCGCATCGTGCCGGGCGCTGTAGGCATCCACCAGCGCATCATACGCAGCCAGCCAGCTTTCATCCGTGCGCTGCACGCGAAGCAGGCTGTTTTGACGTTCCAAAGACAGCAGTTCCGTCTGTGCGGCGGCGTAGATGTCCTCCTGAACGGCGATCAGTGCATCCACCCCGGTGAATACCGTTTCAAACAGCACGTCCCCGGCGGACACTGCCATGCCGGGTGCGACATTCACCTGGGTGATGGTCAGTGCCGCGCCTTCCGGCAAAGAAACCGTTACATCCTCCGTGGCGGAAAAGCGCAGCGTACCGGTCAGGTTCAGGGTTTCCTTTAATCGTCCCTGCTGGGGGTAGGTCAGCATGACTTTGGCAGTGGTCAGTGTGCGCACCGTGCCGGAAAAGAAGAAGCACACCACCAACAGCACCATCAGCGCCGCGAAGCCCTTCCATGCTTTTGCTTTCATCATTTCATCTCCGATAGCTGAATGCCTGTCATGATGTCGTTCTGGAAGTACAGATACATCAGCAGCGCAGGCAGCAGATACAGCGCTGCACCGGCGAACTCGATGCCCGTGCTTTCCTGCGACAGCTGATTGAACACCACGGACAGGGGGTACAGGTCATTTCTGCAGGGCAGGAACACCAGCGGCTGCTCCACCATGTTCCAGCAATCCGCGAAGGACAGTGCCACCGCCGCACCGATGATGGCGCGGGACACCGGCAGCGCGATGTGGACATAGCACCTCGTCGGGCCTGCACCGTCGATCTGCGCCGCCTCGAACAGCTCGCCCGGTATGCCCACCATGCTCTGGCGCAGCAGGAACACATAGAACGGCGATGCCAGCGACGGCAGGATAATTGCCCACATGGTGTCCATCAGCCCCATGGAGCGCAGGGTCAGCACCGTTGGCACCATGGTCACCTGAAACGGCAGGAGCAGCAGCACAATGACCGAGAAGGCGATCACGTCCCGCCCACGGAACTCGAACCGGGACAGGGCATATGCCAGCATGGGGATCACCACAGCTTGTCCTGCCAGCGTGGCTGCGGTGTAGCCGATGGAGTTGAAGTAATACCGCAAGATAGCGGTGTCCTGAATCAGCACGTTCCAATACTGGTCAAGGGAGAAGCTGTCCGGGCGCAGCTTGAGTTCCATCAGTGCGCCGCTGTACTGGTTGCGTGTTTTCATGAAAGCTTTCATTTCCGCCGGGGAGCAGAAGGAATACACCAGCGTCAGCACTAACGGCAGGAGGATCAGCAGCGCCAGCAAGGTCAGAAACACACGCAGAAACCAATGCTTTTTCTTCATATGCACCTCACTGCGCCGCCCTGCGCTGGAGCAGGAACAGCACCCCGAACAGTGCCAGCACGATGACGGCGAAGGAATACGCCGAGGCAGTGACCATCTGGTAATCCAGCCGGGAAAACATGTTGTTCATGTAGTGCTGAAGGGTGTACACCGACCGGTCAGGATACGAACCGGCGATGATGTACACCTCCTTGAAGATCTTGAAGGCGTTGATCCACGCCAGCACGAACACCAGAAACGCCGTGGGCAGGATGTGGGGCAGTGCCACCTTGAATGCCTTGGTGAAGAATCCGCCGCCCTCCAGTGTGGCGTATTCGTACAGGGATTGGGGGACGGTCTGCAAGGCGGCAAGGAAAATCACCATGCAGAAGCCGAGGTTCTTCCAGATGAACATGAGGATGATGGGCGCTCGCAGGGCGGCGCTTTCCAGCCACATGACCCTTTCAACGCCCAGCGCATCCGCCACGCGGTTCAGCGGCCCGCCGTAGTCGAACAGAATCAGCCACACTAACAGCATGGCGGAGGACGGCGCTAAATACGGCAGCAAAGAGGCTGACCGGAAGAACGTGCCCCGGGGCTGGATGGACAAAAGCAGAAGCGCCAGAAAGAACGCACAACCCCACAACATCGGCGCACTGATGACGGACAGTTCGAGGGTGTTTTTCAGCCCCAGCCGGAACATCTTGTTCTGCCACAGGGACAGGTAATTGCTCATGCCCACGAAGGCGTTGACCTTGCTGCCGTCCGTCACGCTGTAGGTGATGCCGCTGAACAGGGGGATGACGTAGAACACTAACAGCAGGAGCAGCCCCGGCAGCAGGAACAGCAGCACAGACCTGTCATGGAACAGTCCGGACCGGGCGCGGCAGTTTCGCAGGGTTTTCCTGACCCTCGGCGGAGTGCATCCGGAGAATGCCGGTTTGTTTTTGCGGAACATGGAAGCCTCCCTTCACCTAATAGACAATCGAGCCGGTCGGAAGGTTCACCGTCCGTCAAATTTCGTTCGTTTCCCGCTGCACCATGTCCGCCGTGTCGTTCAGCAGGGTGACGAAGCACTCATCGGTCAGCTGACCGGCATAGCGTCCGATCAGCGTCCTGACCTGTAGGCAGGGTACACATGACGACGGGCATCTGATCGGTGTCATCCCAACGGTCAAGCTGTCCGTCCCGATCCCACACATCATCCTGATTTGGGGTACACTGATTTGACGAGCGCTTTTCGTGAATCCATTCGCCGGGTTTCCTTTTTGCAAAGATTCTTCGGCAACATAATAGCGCCGACTCATGCAGAAAAAC
>CAZJOA010000157.1:3497-5640 GCA_964547515.1 uncultured Faecalibacterium sp. | reverse complement strand
GGGGCAGCCAGATCCGCTCCTATGTCTTCCAGCCCTATACCATGGTCAAGGATCACCGCACCAACTTTGAGTCCGGCAACATCGACGATGTCATGAACGGCAACCTCAAGGGCTTTGTCACGGCCTACTTGAAAATGCAATAAATGCATTTTGCTGAATTAGGAATTATGAATTAGGAATTATGAATTGAAAGTGTTCTGCCGTGCAGGCCGCAGTAACCAAATTCCTCATTCCTAATTCCTCATTCCTAATTCATAATTCCTAATTTTCAGCAATATGAAGAGAACCATAACAATCCTCGCAGCCCTCACCCTCAGTCTGGCGCTTTTGGCCTTGGTCATTGACAGCGCGGCGCTGTCCGACGGGCTGATGCTCCGCCTGATGCGCCGCTGTGCGCCGCCGTCCGCCACCCATCTCCCGGCGGAGGAATATGAACCGGTCGTCCGGATGATCGTCGGGTATTTGAAAGGCGACCGTCCGGACTTCCAGCATTTTTTCACGGTGAACGGCACGGAATACGCGGCCTTCAACGCAAAAGAGCAGCAGCACATGGCGGATGTGCAGGGGCTGTTCCGCCTGTGTGATGGGCAGGTGTGGATGCTGATCGCGGCGTGCATGGTAGGGCTGCTGACGGGATGCCGCCTGTTCGGGTCGGAACACCTGCTGCGCGTCTTCCGCCGGACGCTCCTGACCGTGCTTGCGGCGGTCGTCGTGCTCGTCGCCCTGGCCTGCATCGACTTCGACAGCCTGTTCATCCTCTTCCACCGCATCGCCTTCACCAATGATCTGTGGCTGCTCGACCCGCGCACGGATCTGCTCATCCGCCTGATGCCCATCGGCTTCTTCATCCGCTATGCCGCCCTCATCGGCGGCGGATGGCTGCTGGGCATGGGGATTCTGCTCATCATCGTTACCCGGCAAATCAGAACGCTCCGAACAAAGGAAGGGGAGTGACCCCATGACCTATTCCGAATCCGCCCGTCAGCAGGCGGATGCCCTCCGCACGAAGGACAGGGTACGCATCCTGGCGCTGGAGACCTCCTGCGACGAAACGGCTGCGGCCATCATCGAAAACGGCCGAACCATCGTGTCCAACATCGTCTTCAGCCAGATCGACCTGCACGCGCTCTATGGCGGTGTCGTGCCGGAAATCGCCAGCCGCGCCCATGTGGAGGCCTGCGACCGCGTCATCGACGAGGCGCTCCGGGCGGCGGACATGTCCCTCGATGAGGTCGATGCCCTCGCCGTCACCTGCGGCCCGGGGCTGGTGGGGGCGCTGCTCACCGGCGTCAGCTGCATGAAGGGGCTGTCCTATGCGGCGGACAAGCCCCTCATCCACGTCAACCACATCGAAGGGCATGTCAGCGCGAATTACATCTCCAATCCGGACTTGCAGCCGCCCTTTGTGTGCCTGGTGGTATCGGGCGGACACAGCCACATCGTGCGCGTGAATGACTACGGGGACTACACCCTTCTGGGTCAGACGACGGATGACGCGGCGGGCGAAGCGTTCGACAAGGCGGCGCGTGTGCTGACGCTGCCGTATCCCGGCGGCCCGCGCATCGACGCACTGGCCGAGGAGGGCGACCCGCACTACATGGCGCTGCCCCATCCCCACACCCCCGGACGGTACGACTATTCCTTCTCCGGCATGAAGACGGCGTTCCTCAACGCGGCGAACAAGCTCGAAATGAAGGGCGAACCGCTGCCCAAGGCGGACATGGCCGCGTCCTTCCGGTATGCGGTGGTGTCGGCGCTGGTGGAGAAGGCCATCCTCGCCGCGACGGAGACGAATGCCCCTGCCCTGGCCATGGCCGGCGGCGTTTCCGCCAACCGCCTCCTGCGCCGCATGATGCAGCAGGCCGCGGACAAGGCGGGCATCCCCCTGTACATGCCGCGGCTCGACCTCTGCACCGACAACGCGGCCATGATCGGCTCTGCGGCGTATTACCGCCTCCTGCGCGGTGAGATCGCCCCCATGACCCTCAACGCCGTGCCGACGCTCAGGCTGGTGTGATGAGAATGCGGGGCGGGGCTGCCCCCCGAGGACGTTGTCGGACGATAGTCCGACCAGGACGAGGGGGTCTTCGGGGTCTTCGACCCTTTTTCACGCGGGGCCTTCGACCCTTTTTCACGCGATTCG
>CAZJOA010000157.1:0-3397 GCA_964547515.1 uncultured Faecalibacterium sp. | reverse complement strand
TGATTTCGTTTCCATGCAAGTCCCGCGTGGGGCTTCGGAGGGACGGTTCTGCTTGCAGCCCCCTTTCGCCGGATGCCGCCTTCACAATGATACCCAAACGAAAAAGCGCCCCGCCGGTGCAGGACGCTTTTTTTGTGCTTATTCCGCGCTTTCCGCGTTTTCCGCATCGCGGCGGGCGGCGCGTTCCTTGGCGTAGATCGCCATGGCGCACTCCAGACGCTTGCGTTCCATCTGGCATTCCATGTCATAGGGCTGGCTGATGTCCCCGTGGAAGGCATGGGCATTGGCGGCGCATCCGCCCGAGCAGTAGAACCGTGCCCAGCAGTCGCGGCACTTCTCTTTGGTCAGCACGGTGTTGTTGGCGAACTTCTTCTGGATGTTGCGGTCGAAGGTGTCATCCAGAACGCTGCCCATGCGGAAGCCATCACGGCCGACGAACTGGTGGCAGGGGTAGATGTCGCCATCGGGGGTGACGGCGACGTACTCATTGCCGGCACCGCAGCCGGTCAGGCGCTTGCGCAGGCAGGGACCGCCCTCCAGGTCCACCATGAAATGGAAGAAATTGAACCACTTGCCATGGGCACGGCGGTCGATGTAGATCTGGGCGAGGCGTTCGTATTCCTCGCGGATGGCGGGGAGATCCTCCTCATGCAGGGCGTATTCGCAGTTGGGGTCGGTGACCACCGGCTCGATGGACAGCTGCTCGAAGCCCTGATCCGCCAGATAGAGCACATCGTTGCCGAAGTCCTTGTTATACCCGGTGAACGTCCCGCGGATGTAGTACTCCTTGTCGCCGCGACGCTGGGCGAACTCCTTGGCCTTGGGGGCGATGATGTCATAGCTGCCCTTGCCGTTGATGGTGGGGCGCATGCGGTCGTGCACCTCCGGGCGGCCATCCATGGAGATGACCACATTGTGCATTTCCCTGTTCAGGAAGTCGATGATCTCATCGTTGAGCAGCACGCAGTTGGTGGTGGTGGTGAACTTGAAGCGCTTGTTCTTCTCCTTCTCGATGGAGCGGCCATAGGCGACCAACTGCCTGATGACCTCGAAGTTCATCAGGGGTTCGCCGCCGAAGAAGTCCACCTCGAGGTTGACGCGCTTTCCGGAGTGCTCCACGAGCCAATCCAGCGCAGCCTTGCCCACCTCATAGGGCAGGAGCTTGCGTTCGCCCATGCAGAAATCACCCGTCGCCGCAAAGCAGTATTTGCAGCGCAGGTTGCAGTCATGGGCGGTATGCAGGCACATGGCCTTGATCGTACCGGGATCGCGGATCTGCTCCACGTCGTCGTAGTTGTCCGGAGCATTCAGCGCGCCGATCTCCTCCAGCTGCTTCAGCTCCTGGATGACCTCCTCCAGCTCCTGTGCGGTGTACTTCTCCGCCAGCGCGGCCTTGATCTCCTCCGGGGTGTGGTCGTTCCACAGCGCCAGCACGTCGTACGCCAGCTCATCGATGGCATGCACCGCGCCGCTGCCGACATCCAGCAGCATCGGCTGTCCAACAGCCTTGAATGTATGAATCATGGGTGCTCCTTCGGGGGCTTCGACCCCTTTTTTGCAGATTAGGAATGAGGAATGATGAATTTGGTTTGTGGGACGGCACGAATGCCGCGCCCTGACCGACTGCTGGGCTGGGGGGACAGTATGTGCGGCACGTCAAGCGAAGTCAGTCACAGCAAAAAAGGGCAGCGCAAAAGCTCCGCCCTTTTCGGGGAACGGGGAATGACCGGATCACTTCTTGCCGAAGTTGCGGTTCAGCTTGCCCTCGTTGTTGCCCAGCACGTCGCTGTTCTCCTTGTTGGCGCAGCTCTGGTTGGCCACGGTGCAACTGGTCTTGCAGGCGGACTGGCAGGAGGCCTGGCATTCGCCGCAGCCACCGTGCACGAGGGAATCCTTCAGGCAGGGCTTCTGAATGGTATCGATATGCTTCATGATAAATCATCCTCCATGGTTTATTGGGGTTACAAGTCATTATACACGAAAAATCTGCGTAATGCAATCACTTTGGCGAAATATTTCCCTGAATCATGCCGATGATGCCTCCACCGGCCACGCCCATGGCCAAGTCCGCCAAATAGGCGGTGACGGGCGCGTCCTGTCCGGAGAACAGGGCGTACAGTCCGACCCCGACGGCCATGTAGAGCAGGCCGACCAGTGCGCCGCGGATGAGTCCGCCCTCAGCGCCGCGTCCCACGGCGATGCAAGCCCCGACGGCGATGGCGGCGAGCTTGAGCACCTGATTGACCATGCGGACGAGGCCATCCGCCGGACGGAGCCACTGCATGAGCAGGGCAAAGACGGCGACTCCGGCCACCGTGACCAGCAGCGCCGCCCCCAGCCCCTTTGCCAGGCGAAGTCCCATGGGCACGCCGCGTCCCTTCTGTGCGTGTGCGGTCCTTGTCATGCGCATCCCTCCTTGTCCCTGTGGGAAGAGGGTATGCGGTTCAGGGGAGGGGTATGCCTTATCGGCTGGAGAAGTAGCGCAGCATTTGAACGAGGTAGGGACGTTCACCTGTCTGCAATTCATCGCCATCCAGATTGCGGTTGGCGAAGCGTTCAAAGCCGTTTGCACGGTAGAATTCGATCAGACGCGGGGTGTCCTCGCACTCCAAATAGGCCATTTTGCCGCCGATGAGCTGCTGCAGCCCCCTGATCTTCTCGCAAGCCATATGGAGCAGTGCCTCACCCGTGATCAGTCGGTCGTAGCCATTGGCGAAGTTTTTTCCCAGTTGGCCGATCAGGGGCAGTGCAATGAGGTACTGATGTGTCTCGGCGTTGAATTGGGCGAAGCGGTTCAGGCGTTGCCGCCAGCGGCTGTTCAGCGCCCGTGCCTTGATCGAAACGGTCTTGTTCGCCAGCGCATAATAGCCAACAAGCACCGTTTCATTCCGGTAGCTGGCAAAGACGAGATGTGTTGCGGCGATGCCCATACGTGCAAAGGGAATCGCCTTGGTGTGCAGAAATTGCTCGACATCCTGGTTCAGCGGACACGAAAAAGAGGAGAGGAGCGCAGTTGTCTTCTCCTCCCCCAGAACATCGAGCATATCCATCAGATTTGCCTGGACATAACCCGTCACAGCGCTCATTGTGTGCCCCCGAAGAGCTTGCCGATCTGTTCCTTGGTCAAATCCCTTGCGGGGATGCTGGCCTCAGGTGGCTTGGGTCTCTTCGCCTGGGACTTTTCCAGCGCCCGGATGAACGACTGACACTGCTTTGCATCGCGTAGGGTGACATCCTTCAGGAAGCTCTTTGTCGCCATTGCGTTGCACCCCCCTATACAATATTCCATCATGCCCCGTCAGGACGGGGAGGATGCCGAAAAATTGTGGCGCATGGAGAATTCACTATTATTGTAAGACATGATCGTTCCTTTGTCAAGTGTGCGATGCCTCACAGC
>CAZJOA010000156.1:4587-5668 GCA_964547515.1 uncultured Faecalibacterium sp. | reverse complement strand
CATGGGCGACATCATGGGCGACATGAACAAGCGCCGCGGCCGCATCATCGGCATGGAACAGGTCGGCGGCATGCAGCAGGTCGTCGCCGAATGCCCCCAGGCCGAAATGTTCAAGTACGCCACCGATCTGCGCTCCATGACCCAGGCGCGCGGCTCGTTCACCATGACCTTCGAGCGCTATGAGGAAGTCCCCGCTGACGTGGCCAAGAAGGTCATCGCTGCGGCCGACAAGGTCGAGGACGAGGAGGAGTAATCCCCCCTTGCCCGCGCCAAGCGACGCAACACAGATACAAACCAAGCGCCCCTCCCAGCACGGGATGGGGCGCTTTTTGTGCAGAGCACATCCTTGCTGCAAATTAACAGTTGAATTTTACAGCATAATCGGCTATACTATGTTCGAAAGGAGCTGATCGTCCATGCCGAATATCAAGCCTATTTCTGATTTGCGCAACTACACGGAGGTGCTGCATGATGTCGCTGTGGGAGCGCCTGTCTTTTTGACAAAGAACGGACGCGGACGCTACGCCATCGTAGATATACACGATTATGAAAAAGCACAGGCGACCCTGCGCCTGATGAACGAGCTTGCCAAAGGCCGTCAGTCAGGTGAAACAGAAGGCTGGCTGACCGTGGAGGCCGTGGAGGAGCACCTCGGGATCACGCATGAATAGTCTACACCTGTCTTATGAAGCCCAAAGAGACCTTGCGGACATAAAAGCATATATCGCAGAGGAATTGGAAAATCCACAGGCGGCAATCGCTACGGTCAGCAAGATCACGCAGCTGCTCCGAAAGCTTCGTGGGCATGCACTGATCGGCACACCGCTTTCCTCTATCGCAGATGTGGATAGCGATTATCGCTTCCTTGTCTGTGGAAACTATATGGTTTTTTACCGGAGTAATCGGGAAGATGTCTACATTGACCGCATCCTGTATGGCCGCAGAGACTATTTGCGTATTCTGCTTGCAGATCACCAAAGCACGACCCATTGAGCGGTATTTCCCGACAGCAGCTTTGGGGTTCACAGCGGGAATTATCCTCACACCGGCGGACGGGCGTTCACCGTGACGCTCCAGTTCA
>CAZJOA010000156.1:0-4487 GCA_964547515.1 uncultured Faecalibacterium sp. | reverse complement strand
GCCAGTCCAGCGCATGCCAATCAGACATGTCCTCCGCATGGAGAATGGCCTTCCGCCCCAAGCCCAGCACATCGCATCCGGCGGCGGACAGGCGCGTCAGCAGCGCCGCACAGGCATCGGACAGGGACTGCGCCAGCAGCGTATCGTCCGCCGAAGGGGTCGTCAGCCGCAGGGAAAGCGTCACCCGTGCCGCGTCGGATGACACATCCACACTGCGGCGCACGCGGATGTCCCGCACGCGCGTGTGCAGGCCGCTCACCGTCAGCGGCATTTCCCGCGTATGACCGCGCAGCAGCGCCATCAGCCGGATGTCCGCCTCGTCCAGACGCAGTCCCCGGCGCATGGCCGCTGTCAGCGCGTATCCCCCGCTGAAGGTCAGCGCATCCCCCGACAGCGCGGCGCACATCAGCACGGGTGACTGCCGCTCCCCCATGCAGAGCAGCTCCGCGAGGGTGACGGGCAGGAAGTCCCCCTGCTCCGCATGCGTTTCCAGCAGCACGTCGATGGATTTGGACAGGCGCGTCCCCGCCGTGGGCTTCAGCGCGTCCGATATGCGCCGCCCGGTGTCCTCCGTCAGCACGGCGGTACACTGCATGCGCAGATCCGCCCGGGCGGACAGCACCGCAAGCGCATCGGCGAAGTCCGCCGAATCCGCCAAATCGGCCGACAGCACCAGCAGACGCAGCTGGGACAGGGTCAGGTGCATGGGCGCGGCGGCGGACAGGTCGGTCAGTGCGGCATCGAGGGTGTCTCCCGTGCCGGAAAGCGTCCGGTAGCCCCCGCCGTTCTGGTAGGTCGGGATACGCGCATGGACGCGCCATTCCGACGGCCTTTCCACGCACAGCGCCACCGCAAAGGCACGTTCCTCCTGCGGCAGCGCCGTACACGCCGTGCACAGCAGCGTCAGGAGCAGGATCGTCAGCCGTTTCATGTTCGTTTCCTCCTGACAGGCGTACAAAGCAGCGTGATGACTGCCGCGCAAGCCACCGGCAACAGCAGCCAGGGACGGAGCCGTTCGAGCCAGCGCCAGAGCAGCGCGGCGTTCACCGTCTGGGACGCGATGAGCAGCCCCACCAGCACATAGGGCAGTGCCTTCCATTGGCGTCCGAAGGGGGTACACAGGCTTCGGGCGGCAAGCTGCGCCGCAGCGCCCATGGACAGGAACAGCGCGAGCATCATCAGGCTATAGCCCACGACGCGCAGGGCATTGGGGGCATAGCGCAGCGGCAGGAGGAGCATCGCGCGCAGGGAGGCATCCGCCGAAAGGACTTCATGGGGGACGGTCAGGTTCAGCAGGAGGACGAAGGCCGCCGCCGCCATTGCGGGGATGCATGCACGGCTGACTTTGCCGCGCCCGCTGTCCGCCGCCGGGCACAGGAAGAGCACCACCGGCCAGCCCAGGCTCACGCTGCGGCGAAGGGCAGCCCCTACGGCGGATGCACCGTCCCCCAGGACGGGAAAGAGGTGATCCGCATGTACCCGGGACAGCGAACACGCCGCCACGACGCATGCCGCCGCGCCCATTCCCCAGCGCAGGAGGTATATGCCGCGCGGAAGACCTTCCCGGTGCAGGCCACACAGCAAAAGTGCCCCGGTCAGCACAGCCAGGGTGAGCTGCGTCCCGCTTGTGCCGATGCCCTGGGTGAACAGGGTGGTCAGGACGGTCATGGAGGACACGCCGTCCAGCAGGAGGAGCACTGCCAAGCCGATGGAGGTCAGCCAGACCCCCGGTTTCCCCATCACACGGCGGACGGCCTCCAGCGGTGCGGAGGCATGGGTCAGCCGCATGGAAAATGCGAGCAGTCCCGCCACTGCGAACCCCGGCAGCACGGACAAGACCGTCACCCACCACGCGGACGCACCGCACACCGGCAACACGCCCGTGAGCGCTCCCCTTCCGATGGATACCCCGCAGAGAAGCCCAAGCATCGCCCGTTCCGCACGGCGTTCCCCGGCCGATCTTGCCTGCACGTCCGTCATGGTCGCCTCCTGTCCCAGCGGCGCATCGCGCCCCGCGCACGCAGCCGATCCCCCGGGCTGCTCAGCCATGTCCGCCAGCGCTGCGTCCACATCGGCCCGCGCGTCACCCCATCCGGATTCCGCCCGCGCGGCGGCGACAGCGGCGCGGCAAAGGGTGAACCCAGGCTCGTCAGGCTGCACAGGCGCACCATGCCCGCCGCCGTGAACAGCACGATGCCATACAGCCCGAAGATGCTCCCCGCCAGCAGCATCAGCAGCTGCCCCATGCGCACCGCGATGCCCAGCGAATAGTCCGGCACGGCATAGCTGCCCAGACTCGCCACCGCCACCACGATCAGCAGCAGCGGATGCACCAGATGCGCGTCCACCGCCGCCTGACCCAGAATCAGCCCGCTGACCGTCCCCAATGTCGCCCCGACCACCGATGGCACACGGGTCGCCGCTTCCCCGATGAGGTTGAACATGACCAGCATGACCAGCGCCTCCACCGGGATGGAAAAGGGCACAAGCGCCTGACTCTCCAATATGGAGGTGAGCAGCGTGACCGGCAGTGCTTCCGGGTGAAAGGTGACAAACGCCACGAACAGCCCCGGCAGCAGCAGCGCACACAGCAGCCCCAACAGGCGGATCAGCCGCATGAAAATGCCATACGGAAATCGCGCGGAGGTGTCGTCCGGCGTGTGGATGAGATGCCATATGCTCGCCGGAAGCACCAGCGCCTGCCCCGAACCGTCCAGCAGCAGCACGATCTGCCCCTCCAGGAGCATCGATGCCGCTCTGTCCGGGCGCTCGGTCAGGATGCACTGGGGCAGGAGCGCATACGGCCGATCCTCGATCAGCTGCTGAAGCGCACCGATGGACAGCACATGATCCGTGCGGATGCCGTCCAGCCGGTTCTTCACCCGGCGGACGTTGCTCTCGTCCGCCACGCCGTGCAGGTACATCACGCACAGCCCCAGCGGATAACGATCGCCGATGGTGCGCATTTCGCCGATGAGGTCGGGCGTGGGGAGGATGCGTCTTATGAGGGTGATGCAGTCCCGCAGGGATTCGTTGAAGCCCTCATGGGGACCAAGGACGACCTGCTCGGTCAGCGGCGGCGAAATGCCCCGGCGGACAAACGATCGCACGTCAAAGCCCAGTGCGCCGTCCAGCCCGTCGACAAGCACCACGCCCCGACCCGTCAGCATTTGGCGGACGGCTTCCTCGATGGTCGCGGCGGACGCAACGTCCGCATTGAAAACAGCCTGACAAAGGGCATCCGCCGGATCGGCAGGCAATGGGGCATCCCGCAGCGTCATCAGCGGCAGGAGGATGTAATGCTGCAAAAAGTCGATGGAGCAAAGCCCCTCCGCATAGTAGATGGTCGCCTCCCGCCCGAACACGCGGAAGTCCCGCGCATGCATATCCGGGTTGACCGCCCGGTGGAGCGCGGCATCCATCGCGCGGCGGCTCTGCGCCAGGGTCGGGGTGATCCTCGTGGACATGGCTTCCCTCCGCAGCGTTCGGAAGGCGGACGGCATCGGACACCGCCCGCCCCCCGGAGTCAGCCGTTTACCAGCGGCACTTGTAGCTGTTGCAGTGGTTCTCGTCGGCCTTGCCGCTGCAGCAGCCCTGCTTGGGCGCGACCTGGATGTCGGTCAGTTGGCACATGCCGTCCTTGGCATGGTGCTGACAGCTCTCCACGGAGCAATGGATGGACTGGTTCTTGTGCATGGTCATGGCAGCATCCTCCTTGATCTTCGTCGCCCTGTTCGGGCGCATTTCTCATTCTGCCCCGCTTGCCTCTTGTGATTCACGAAAAAATGTGGTATGCTCTTTTTCGCCGATGGGCATCGGACTTCTTTTCCGGCAGCCGCGGCAATCTCATACCCGGAGGCGCTTTTATGTTCAAAAAGCTGCTGACCACCCGTTCCCTGTGCATCAGTGCCGTGATCGCGGCGCTGTATGCCGCGCTGACCCTCCTGCTGGCGCCGATCTCCTTCGGTGCGCTCCAGCTGCGCGTGTCGGAGGCGCTGACCCTCCTGCCCATGCTGATGCCTCAGGCAATATCGGGGCTGTTCGTGGGCTGCCTGATCGCCAACCTGTACACCGGCCTGCTGACGGACATCGTTTTCGGTTCGCTGGCGACGCTTGCGGCGGCCATCGGGACGTATCTGCTGCGGCGGACACCTGCGCTGGCGGCGGCCTGCCCCGTGCTGGCCAATGCGCTCATCGTCGGCGCGGTGGTGGCGAAGTCCGCCCATCTGCCCCTCGGGCTGACCATGCTCCAGATCGGCGCGGGGGAACTCATCGCGGTGCTGATGGGCTTCGTGCTGCTCAGGGCGCTGGGAAGGACGAAGCTCGACCTGAACCGGCTGGGATGAGCCGGACATGCAAAAAAGTCTGCCGTGGCTGGCAGGCTTTTTGTTATGAACCGCATTTTTGACCGGATAACAGGCCGATTTCTCCTTTTGTGCAGCAAAATCATGGCCGAACTGTGTCCCGTCCATGAAAATTTACAAATT
>CAZJOA010000155.1:0-5713 GCA_964547515.1 uncultured Faecalibacterium sp. | reverse complement strand
GCGCTGACCAGGTCATCCAGACCGGCATAGTACGCCTGCTGAACGGCATCCATGGGCGCACCGGGGTGAACGTAGATCGGCATTTGCAGCGCATTGGCCGCTTCCAGCACGGGCGTGAAGCGCGGATCATCCAGGAAACCGCCCTCAAGGATCGCGCGTCCGCCGATGAGCGCACCGCGATACCCCATTTTCGCCGCACGTTCGAGCTCCTTCGCCGCTGCATCGGGGTTCGGCCACGGCAATGAACAAAGCCCCGCAAAGCGATCCGGATGTCTGCTGATGTCCGCCATCAGCTCGTCGTTGGCATCCCGCACAGCGGGAACGGCGATGTCCGGCGGCAGCTGCTGGGGCTGCACAGGGCAGGACAGCACCTGCATGTCGATGCCCGCGGCATCCATGTCAGCGATCCGCTTTGCGCCAAGATCCGCAAAGAGCACCGGATCTGCGTCATAGGGGTAGCCCTTGGCATGCGCCAGCGCCTGATAGGCTGCGCCGCCCCTGCCGTATTGGGCGATCGCCCGGTTCAGCGTGGGGCTGACCGCATGCTCTTCCACCGTAATGATCCGCATTTGCCTTACCTCATTTCATGATGGGCTTGCCATCCACCCAGACCTGCACGAGCTTCGCGCTGTCGGTGATGCTCTGATCCGGGCGGCCTTCCACAAGGATCAGGTTCGCCCTTTGCCCCGGGGCGATCGTCCCCATGTCCGCCAGGTCGAAGGCCTGTGCGTTCCTGCGGGTCACGCCCTGCAGCACCTCCGGCGGGGTCAGGCCGGCCTTGACCAGCAGTTCCATCTCCCGATGCAGGGAGCTGCCATAGACCACCCCCGGCGCAAAGCTGCCCGGATTGGCATCCGTCGCCACAAGGATGTCCACGCCCTTTTCGCGCAGCAGGCGGACGGCGGCTTCCGCGTTGGCGTAGTCGGACGGCTGATAGCCATTCCGCCCGGAATGCGCGAAGGTCTCCATCATGATGAGCGTCGGGGCGACGGCGATGCCCTTGTCGGCGATGGCTTGCGCCAAGTCCTCGGGGAAGGCCTCCTTCATGGGGACGTGCAGCAGGATGTCCGCGCCCGCGTCCGCCGCCTGACGCACCGTGGCGACCTCCGTCGCATGGACGGCGACCTTCAGCCCCCTTTCGTGCGCCGCGTCCACGATGCTGCACAGCGCCTTCTTGCCGATGGAATGGGCGTTGAACAGCAGCACCTTGATGTACTTCGCGCCGCTTTTGACGGCCTTGTCCACATGGCTTTTGCCGCTGAGCACCACGCCCATCGCCATGCCCCGGGAGGAATGGATCGTCAGCCGATCCGACGCGGCGACCAGCTCCGCCGATGCGCTGACATCGCAGGTCGCGGTGATGCCGTATTGCAGCATCGTCTCGACCTCTGCAGGCGTCCCCATGTGGGTGTGCGCGTCGATCAGCCCCGGCATGAGGAAATAGCGGCTGTCCGCCGTGTCCGTCGATGGAGTCACTTCGGTGATGATGCCGTTTTCGATGACCACCGTGGCATGCTCCCACACCTTTTCGCCATCGAAGACAGGATAGTTCAGCACGATCCGATTGTCCATGTTCTCATTTTCCCTTTCCGCATCCGCTGCAAACGCATGACCCGTCAGCATGCAAAGCAGGAGAACGGCCGCGATGATCCTGCGCATCCATTCGTCCCCGATTTACGCGTGAGCGACATGGATCAGTTCGCTGAACTTCAGCACCACGCCGAATTGGTCGCTCAGCACCAGGTAATTGCCACGCACGGTGACGGTATCGCCGACGGCGACCTTCCTGTAGTGCTCATCGTTCGGGAAGACGCACAGCACATGGCATGCGCCGTCCGCGCGGTCGGAAAGCTCGATGGAGGGCTTCTGGTGAATATCCGGGCCGACCTTGACGGCCAGGCCGGTGACTTCAAAGCGCGTGCCCTGATACTCGGCCAGCGCTGCGTTCAGGTCGGCACGGCATTCGTCCACCAGGGCCTTCGCCTCATACGGGGCGGACTGCGCCTTGATGGGCATGGGTGTCGTTTCGATCAGGCGCAGCTTCTCACCGGTCGGGTGGGAGGGAAAGAACTTCACTTCGTTGCTTGACATGGCATTTTCCTCCTTGTTCATATCATACTAATTTTCATCTAAACCATATCATTCGCACAGTGTCTTTTCCGCCCTGGCTTTGCTTCGTTCCGCTCGCGCGTACATCCAGTACGCCTCGCTGCACTCAGCTTTGCCAGAACAAAAAATCCACTATGCTCGGTGCTATGCTTTAGACGTAAATTAGTATCAGAATCGGATGACCTCATGCTTTCCGCTGAAGGCATCGAAGGTCGCGGTGGCGTTCCTGAAATACAATAGCTGCATGTTGCCGTCATCGGCGGCGTAGGTCTTCTTCATGAACGGATAGGCATCCAGCATCGCCTGACGGCTCTCCGTGCGGTCGTCTTCCGCCAGCTCACCGGCGATGCGTACCCATTCGCCGTCCACGCACGCGCAGACCTCCACCTTCGGGTTCGCCGCGATCTGATGGGAAACGGGCTTGCGCTTGCCGGTCATGATGCACAGCCTGCCGTCGATGATGTGGGCGATGCCGAAGGGGCGGACGCGCGGCTGGTCGCCGTCCACCGTGGCGACATAGAAGGTTTTTGCCTTTTGCAGGAATTCACAGACCCTTTCCATTACTTATTTCCTCCAATGACATGTACGATTTCGCATTTTTTCACCGTCAGGCCGAAGGGCTCACGGGCGTTGAGCAGATTGCCGCGAAGCACGACCTCGTCACCCTCGGAAACGCTCCGGGCAAAGGCATCATCCGCAAACACAAACAGCGCATAGCAGCGGTTGCCGAGCCGATCCGTCAGCTCGATGGAGGGCTTGCTGTGGATGTCAGGGCCGATCCGATTGATGACACCCTGCAATTCAGCGCGTTTTTCGAGGTAAACCGTCTGGGCGCGGTCATAATCATCGATAAAGGCATTGTACACAGCAGCCGGATCGAGCGGCTCATTCTGCTGAAGCACTTCACAGTCATGCTGTTCGAAATAGGCAATGCGCTTCATTCTCTCCTGGAATTCTTCAGGGGAGGAAGGCGCTTTGCCGCGCAGCTTTTTCTGCTCCTTGGGGGTGACTTTGATGATTTCGCTCTTTTTGAACACACCGCCCCAAGGCTCCATCGCACCCAGAAGATTCCCGCGGCAGATCACGGTATCTCCCACGGAAACCTGTCGATAGATCGCATCGTCGGGGAACACGATCAGCGCACAGCAGCGGCCATGCTCCGTGTCGGAAAGCTCCAAAGAGGGCTTGGCATGAATATCAGGGCCAACCCGCCTGACAACACCGGCCACATCCATGCGCTTGTCCATATAGCTCGCCGCGGCCGTTTCAAAATTCTCAACAAAGGCATGATAGAGCACCTGCACCGGCAGGGCGTGATCCTGCTCCAGCATGGGGCAGTCAGCCTTTTCATACGCCGCAATGTGCTGCATCCGCGCTTTCTGCGCCTGCGGATCTGCGACCTGCGGACGAACGATCCTCTTTTCGGAATTCATGATGCTCACCTCATTAAGCCAGCGCCATTTTGCCGTCGGTGAACACGAAGTTGCGCATGCCGCGTCCCTTGACCTTCTCCTCGGGGATGGCCGCCTCGATGGCGCGGACATCGTCCTCCGTCAGGGTGATGTTCAGCGCATCGATGGCCTCCTGCAGGTGTGCCGGACTGGTCGTGCCCACCAGGCTCTGCACATGGTCGTATTTCGCCAGCGACCACGCCAGCGCCAGCTGGGAGAGGTTCACGCCCTTGGCATCGGCGAGCTTCTTCACCTCGCGGATCAGCGCCAGATTGCTGTCGCGGTTCTCCGGCGAGAGCAGGCCACGGCCATAGGGATTCGCCGGTGCGTCCAGCACACGCTCCGTCAGCAGACCATGCCCCACCGTGCCGAAGGCCAGCACCTTGACATTCAGCTCCTTCGCCGCGGCGATCAGCTCCTTTTCGATGCTGCGGTCGATCAGCGAATAGGCCATTTCCACCGTGTGGATGGGATGCACCTTGCACGCGCGGCGCAGGGTCTCCGCGTCCACCATGGACAGGCCGATGTGTTTGACATAGCCGGCCTTGACCTGATCGGCAATCGCGCCGACCAAATCCTCCACCGGGACGGTGGTATCCTGACGGGCGGGCTGATACAGGTCGACATAGTCCAGCCCCAGACGGCGCAGGGAGTACGCCAGATGCCCCTTGACGTTGAAGGGCTTCACGTCCAGGCCGTAGATGCCGCCCTCGGGCGACGGCAGCACGCCGAATTTCAGCGACAGGAAGTAGCTGTCGCGGTCAACGCCCTTCACCGCTTCGCCGAAGACCATCTCGCTCTCGCTGCCCTGATAGAATTCACCTGTGTTGAACAGGGTGATGCCCGCGTCCAGCGCGGCGCGGACCGTCTGGATGGAGGTCTCCCGGTTGCGGCGGTTCATGCCCATCGTGCCAAGACCCAGTCTGTTCAGTTCGATCATGATGCTTTCCTCCTTAACGATAGTTTGCCATATTGCCCCGGCTATAGCCGCCGGTAAACGCACCGCCGTCATCGCCGGTGACGTTCATGCCATGGTTCAGGGTGACTTCGATTTTCTTTACATCATTAATGTAAAGCGTATAGGTGCTACCCGCCAGCAGCTCCGGTGAGGTATACACGGACTGCACCGCATCCTCGCGGGTAGTCAGCTCCACGATGCTCCTGCCGGCTTCATCCCGAAGGGAGAGCACCGTTCCCCTGGGCAGCTCGTTTCTGTGAGACACCCACAGGATCGGCTGCTGATCCCAATAGACGTTCACGCCCATGCAGCCCACGGAAGCGATCGTGCCGCCGGTGATGGTCACATCGCCGTTGCACAGCAGCGAGCCTTCATAGTCCGGCCAGGGCGGAGCGCTGAGCCGCAGTGTGCCGCCGGTGACGTAGATATTGCCGTTGGAGTCCACCACATCGCCGCCCGCGACCGCCTCCAGCTCGCCGCCGTTGAACCACGCCTGCACATGGGGGTTCCCGCCTCTGCCGGAGAAGGTATTCGCCTCGGGCGTACCGGCGGCGGCGCTGACGGCATCGTTGGAGGCATCAATGAAGGATTTTCCGCCGTTCACTTCGATGATCGTGCCCTCAAACCCTTCGTAGCAGACGGGGATGCTGATTTCGCCGCCGTTGATGTACAGGCTGCGATTGGCGTGGATGCCATCGTCCTTCGTTTCAATATGGAACGTGCCGCCATTGATGATCGCATCCACATCGGAATGAATGGCATCGTCCCGGGTGATGATGCGGAAATCGCCGTCCTCCACGGTGAGGAGGTTCGCAGACTTCAAGCCCTTCTGGCTGTTGGATTCACCTGCGGGCGTTCCTTCGGTGACAATGTCAAAGCTGCCGCCCCTGATGGTCAGCTCCGTCTGAGCCTGCACACCGTCGCTGCAAGCGCGGATGACGTAGCTTCCGCCCTCAAACAGCGCCCAGCCCTTGCTGGGATCATCGGCCTTGCTGGCCTGGAAGCCGTCGCCGCTGGCCGTCAGGCGGAAGCTGCCCTCCTTCACCGTGACGGAATCCGTGGCGCGGATGGCATCCATGGCGGCGCTGACCACAAAGCCGCCGCCCTCAATGACCAGATCATCCTTGCTGCTGATGCCGTGGCGGAAGGAGGCATTCACCGTCAGCCAGCCCTTGCCGCCGATGTTCAGGTCGCA
>CAZJOA010000154.1:0-5897 GCA_964547515.1 uncultured Faecalibacterium sp. | reverse complement strand
AAACATTCATCAGCTTTTCTCGAAAAAGTGGCTTTGCCACTTTTTCGACACCCTGCAGGGACTTCGTCCCTTCTTCTCGCGATTGGGCTGACTTTGATCCCAGGCAAGTCCCGCGTGGGGCTGTGCCAGCCGCACGTCCCTCATCCCCCGAACACCAAAAGAACATCCCCGCCCCTTGACACTGCCGTTCACGCATGCTATCATGCACTTGACGGACACGTTCCGTCCCATGCTTACCCTACGGAGGACATGCACGATGCTTCAACTTCCCGCGGTTGCGTTTACGTTCCCGGCTGCTTATGCCGGGCTGATTGACGTTGCGTAAAGGCGGCTGAGGCCATGCTTCCCTTCCCGGATAGCGGAAGAATCAGGCGGATGCTCCCCTTTGCGGAGTGTCCGCCTGTTTATGTTGACATTACGGAGGAACAGCATTATGATTATCGTCATGAAGCAGGGCGCGACCCGGCAGGAGATCGACCATGTGGCGGAATTCATCACCGCGCAGGGCGGGGTGAGCGTCAACCCCATGTACGGCAGCGACCTGACCATCCTGGGTCTGATCGGCGACACCAGCCGCATCGATCCCGCACAGCTGGAATCCTTCCGCTGTGTGGAACGCATCATGAAGGTCGCCGAGCCCTTCAAAAAGGCGAACCGCATGTTCCACCCCGGCGCGACCGTGGTGAATGTGGGCGGCGTGGCCGTCGGCGGGGAGAAGCTCTGCGTGATGGCCGGGCCGTGTTCGGTGGAAAGCCGGGAACAGATCATCAGCGTGGCGGAATCGGTGAAGGCCTCCGGCGCGGCGATCCTGCGGGGCGGCGCGTTCAAGCCCCGCACCAGCCCGTATTCCTTCCAGGGGCTGGAGTATCAGGGGCTGGAGCTGCTCTGTCAGGCGCGTGAAGCCACCGGCCTCCCCATCGTCACCGAGCTGATGTCCCCCTATGACATCGACAAATTCGAGGATCAGGTGGACTGCATCCAGGTCGGCGCGCGCAATATGCAGAATTTCGACCTGCTCAAGCGCCTGGGCAAGACCCGCAAGCCCATCCTGCTCAAGCGCGGACTGTCCGCCACCATCGAGGAATGGCTCATGTCCGCCGAATACATCATGGCCGGCGGCAATGAGAACATCATCCTGTGCGAACGCGGCGTCCGCACCTTCGAGACCTACACCCGCAACACCCTGGATCTTTCCGCCATCTGCGCGGTGAAGCGCCTGAGCCACCTGCCGGTGATCGTCGATCCCAGCCACGCCACGGGAAAATACTGGATGGTGCAGCCCCTGGCGCGGGCCGCCATCGCCGCCGGGGCGGACGGCCTGATGATCGAGGTGCACAATGACCCTGCCCATGCCCTCTGCGACGGCGCACAGTCCATCAAGCCCGAGAACTTCGCCGTGGTCATGGAGGACGTGCGGCGCATTGCACAGGCCGTTGGACGGAAAGCCTAATGCTAATTATGAATTAGGAGTTGGGAATTTCATAATTCCCAATTCCAAAAAGGCAAGGGAAAGGATCAACTATGGAAACACTCACCGTCCCCTTGGGGAGCCGCAGTTACCCCATCCACATCGGCAGCGGGCTGATGGATCAGCTGGGTCACCACGTCCGCGCAACGCTGGGCGATGTGTCCGTCGCCATCGTCACGGATGACAACGTCGCCCCGCTGTATCTGTCGCGCGCGGCGGCATCCCTGCGTCAGGCCGGACTGCAGGTGTGCAGCATCACCCTCCCCCACGGGGAACAGACCAAATGCCTCGACCGGCTGACCGACCTGTACACCTTCCTCTGCGCGGAGCACATCACCCGGCGGGATGCGGTGCTCGCCCTGGGCGGCGGGGTCATTGGCGATCTGGCCGGACTGGCCGCCGCGACCTTCCTGCGCGGGGTGCATTTCGTGCAAGTGCCTACGACGCTGCTGGCGCAGGTGGATTCCTCCGTCGGCGGGAAGGTCGCCGTGGATCTCCCCCAGGGTAAGAATCTGGTGGGGGCGTTCTATCAGCCGGCGCTGGTTCTGGCCGATCCGGACACGCTGAACACCCTGACGGACGAATTCTGGCGGGACGGCCTGGGTGAGGTGGTCAAGTACGGCTGCATCGGGGACGAGGCGCTCTTCGCCCTGCTGGAAGCGCATGCACCCGGCGGACGCACCGCCCTCATGGCGCACATCGACGCGATCCTCCGCCATTGCATCCGGCACAAGGCGGATGTCGTCGCCCGGGACGAGCATGACACCGGCCTGCGCATGACGCTGAACTTCGGCCACACCATCGCCCATGCGGTGGAGGCCTGTCAGCATTATGCGGGTCTGCGCCACGGGGAAGCCGTCGCCCTGGGCATGCACCTCATCACCCGGCTGACGGAACAGAAGGGGATGACTGCCCCCGGAACGGCGGATCGGCTGGATGCGCTGCTGCAAGCGCTGTCCATGCCCCTGACCCTGCCCGACTTGCCGGAGGACGCGCTTTTGTCCGCCATGACCCTGGACAAGAAATCCGCCGGGAGCACCCTGCGCATCATCACCCTCGACCGCATCGGGGAATGCCGTATCCGCAGCGAAAATGCAGCGTTTTTTACAGGCATCAGCCGGATTGCTTGAGCAATTCCGACAAAAATGAACAGATAAACACATCGCCCTTTTCAAAATTCACTTCTTCATGTATAATGAAAGTGATGTCGGTCATTCGCGGCAGGATCGGTGAAAGCACCGGTGCACTGCCGCTTTTTCGTCAGGGGGAGGAAGAGTCTGATGGCGACGGAACAGGAACAGCAGCTGACACAGCGCATGGCAGGGCTTCTGCTGGGCAAGGCGGACGCACCCTCCGGCGAAGGGGTGTACGCATGGCGGCTGATCCGCTGGGAGGCGGATGTGCCGCTGACGGACGAGCAGCGCGATGCCCTTCTGGACGGCGTGGAAGCCATCCTGTCCCCGGCGGGACTGTCCGCCGCGCTCTTTGCCGCGGACGGCGATGTCATGACCATCATGCTGGCGCTGACCCGCTATCCGGCCAAGGTGCACAGGGATACGGTGCTCTGGCTCTGCGCCCATGCGCTGATGGATCACGCCTCGGTCAATCTGGAGCAGGACGGCACGATGTTCATCGGCGAGGAATTCGAAAACGCGGCGGACTGGACGGAGCATCTCGCGCCCATGCGGGAGATCTCCGACTGGTGGAATCGCGTTTCGCCCATCGAGGGCAGCGTCGCCCGCGCCCACCGCAAGAGCCTGCAAACCAGCATCAAGCGCCGCCAATACGCCGTGCTGGCAGGGTATGTGTCCCGCGCGCTCCGCACGGAAACGGAGCTGAACCGGGTGTGCTTCGGCTTTGTGCCGCTGGTGATCGAGGCCATCTGGAGTCAGCACGGGGAGCTTTCGCTCCAGCGGCTGACGGAAAAGCTGAATCTGGCGGACATGACGCGTCATCCGCGGGAGGCGCTTTTGGCCTGGCTGACGGCGCTTCAGCCGCTGCTGCGCGCCTGTCCCCCCGCGGTGAACGCCGCACCCATCGACCGCGTGATCGAATCCATCCGCGCGGACTGTTCCCTGCCCTATTCGCAGGCGAATCTGTCCCGTTCGCTGGGGCTGACCCCGGCCTATTTCTGCCGCCTCTTCCACGAGAAGACCGGACAGCATTTCTCCACCTTCCTCACCCGTGCCCGCATGGAAAAGGCGCAGTACCTCCTCTCCGACGACACCGCCATGTCCCTGGCCGAGATCAGCGCCGCCTGCGGATACCCCAACAAGAGCTATTTCTGTCAGGTCTTCAAAAAATACACCGGCATGACCCCCGGCGAATACCAGGCCACCTCGCAGGATGTATAAATATTTGCCATACGGATGATATTATGTGTGTCATCCGTTTTTCTTCATGAACAAAAGGTTGACAGACACGCAGAGGGAGTGAATACGCGGGGGGACTGCGGGATCTGTCCGCACCTGCGGGGACTTCGTCCCGTTTTTCGTGAGTGAAGGGGTGGAGCATTCACACAGCGCCCGCGCGTTTCGGTCAAGGCCGCTTTCGCGGGGACTTCGACCCGTTAAGCGGCGCAAGGATGCCGACAAGAACAGCGTCCCAGCATCTCAATTCCTCATTCCTAATTCATAATTCCTAATTCCCTTAAGCATCAAGGAGGTTTCTATGATGAAGAAAGTCCTCTGCCTGCTGCTCTGCGTGGTATTGCTGCCCCTGTGCGCGACGGCTGCGTCCACCGACCCTGCACCCACCGTCCGCGTGTGGCTCAGCCGTCTGGGACTCACCGACCGCGCCGATCTTCTGCTGGAGGGACTGTACACCGTGGCGGTGGACGGCGAAACGTCCATGGTCTTCCCGCAGGGGAGCGAGGTGTCCGTGCAGATCCGCGATGGCGCGCTGTACCTCTTCTATGAGGGGATGCGCCTGCGCCTGGGCAGGGAGGCCGTGTTCGCCCGTGCATCCAGCGGCGGCGATGACAGCCGCGCAGGTCTGCGATTCGAGAAAAACGGCGGACTCTACCCCGGTGACCTCCGCCTGTCCATCCGCGATGGGCTGCTCTTCCCCGTGCTCACCCTCTCCGTGGAGGACTATCTGCTGGGTGTCGTCCCCTATGAGATGAGCGACTCCTTCCCCCTGGAGGCGCTCAAGGCGCAGGCCGTCTGTGCCCGTACCTATGCGCTGAACAAGGTCAACTCCCGCACCCTCTACGACCTGGAGGACACCACCAACGATCAGGTCTTCAAGGGCGTGAACTACAATTACACCAATGCCATCCGCGCGGTGAAGGAGACCGCCGGTGTGGTCGGCACATACAAGGGAAAGCTGGCCATCTGCTATTACAGCGCGTCCAACGGCGGACAGACCGAGCTGGTGCAGAATGTCTGGTCGGGTCGGGGCGATTGGGATTATTACGCCATGGCGGATGACCCCTATGACGTCGAGAACCCCGAATCCATCGTCCGCAGGGCACGCATTGCCAAGGACGGCCAAGTCAGCGATGCATTCAAGGCCGTGCTGCACGAGCATGCCCTGCCGGAGATCATCCGCCAAGGCTATCTGACCGATGCGGACAGCTTCCGTGTGGACGGCATTTCCACCGTCACCCTGGATACCCCCGCCTACGACGCGCCGAGCCGTTCCTACACGCGGATGACGCTGACCCTCACCTGGTCGGGGCGCAAAATGGAGATCCCCGCCACGGCACAGCCCAGTGCCACCGCCGAGGAGGACGAGTTCTACTTCTTCGCGACCCCGACCCCCACCGCGACCCCCGAACCCACCGCGGTCCCCACCCCCGCCCTCAGCGACTTCCTCCCCGCACAGCCCCTCACCCTCACCCTCGACATCTTCCCCGAGGTCATCGATCTGCTGGGGCTGTCCATCTACGGCGCGGACAACGAGCTGCTCACCGTCACCGAGACGGAGACGCATTTCGTCCTCGAAGCGCGGCGCTATGGGCATGGTGTCGGCATGAGCCAGCGCGGTGCCCAGTGGATGGCCGGGCAGTATGGCAAGACCTTCGTGGAGATCATGGCCTTCTATTATCCGGGGCTGACGCTGATGCGCGCGCAGTCCGGCGATGCGGTGCTGCCCACAGCGCCCGCCGCATTGGCCGCGACCCTCGCGCCCCCCGCCACACCCACGCCCCGGCCGACCCTCATGCCCGTCACCGCCACCGAACTCCCCGGGGGCGCTTATCTCGCCGCCGTCACCGAGATCGACGATGATTCCAGCCTGAACCTGCGTCAGGAGCCCTCCCAGGCGGCGGAGGTGCTGCGGCGGCTGTACAAGCATCAGCAGCTCATCGTGCTGGAGACCTGCGAGGACCCCGCGTGGGTGCATGTCCGCACGGATGTGATGGAGGGCTATGTCATGGTGAGCTTCCTCACACCGGTGGACGATGCATCGGCGGACGCTTCCGCCA
>CAZJOA010000153.1:0-5909 GCA_964547515.1 uncultured Faecalibacterium sp. | reverse complement strand
TCAGGGGTCTCCCCGACCTGCGCGAGGATGTAGTTGCCGCAGTGCTGACATCGCATCCGCAGCAATCTGCGGTGCACCCTTCGCTCCGGCTCGCCATCCAGCTGCATCCGGTTCAGCGCGAAGTATTCCGGCTGCATGGCATCGCGCTCACACTCCGGACAGCGCATGGAATCACCTCCCAGCCATACGTTTACAGATACCTGCCCTTACGACTGTATTCTAACAGACAATTTCCGATTTGTCTACAGTCAGGACCATTCTTTTGTCTACGACAGGATACCATATTGCCGGAGGTGTTCTTCGTGCAATATGACCATCGTATCATGGGACAAGTCATCCGTCGGGAACGGAAAAAGCGTGGGTATTCACAGGAGGTGTTCAGTGGCTTTGCGGCGCTGACGAGAAGTCATCTGGCCATGATCGAGCGTGGACAGAAGCATCCGAATGTGGAAACGCTTTGGAAGATCGCCAGTGCCTTCGACCTGCCGCTGAGCGAGCTTTTCCGCCTTGCGGAGGACGAAATGGCGAAAGCATCCGAATCGAAAAAGGCGGTATGTCAGTCGCAATGACCGGCATACCGCCCGTTTTGTTTGTATGCAGAAGGGATCAGCCGATGTACTCCTTGCCGCCCATGTACATGCGCAGGGCTTCCGGGATGTGCACGCGGCCGTCCGCCTGAAGGTTGTTCTCCAGGAAGGCGATGAGCATGCGCGGCGGCGCAACGCAGGTGTTGTTGAGGGTATGCGCGAAGTACTTCTTGCCGTCGTCGCCCTTGACGCGAATCTGCAGGCGGCGCGCCTGAGCGTCCCCCAGATTGGAGCAGGAGCCGACCTCGAAGTACTTCTGCTGACGCGGACTCCAGGCTTCCACGTCCACCGACTTCACCTTCAGGTCAGCCAGGTCGCCGGAGCAGCACTCCAGCGTGCGCACGGGAATGTCCATGCTGCGGAAGAAGTCCACCGAATTCTGCCACAGCCGGTCGAACCACATCGGGCTTTCCTCGGGCTTGCAGACCACGATCATCTCCTGCTTTTCGAACTGGTGGATGCGATACACGCCGCGCTCCTCGATGCCATGCGCACCGACCTCCTTGCGGAAGCAGGGCGAATAGCTCGTCAGCGTCTGGGGGAGCTGCTTTTCGTCCAGGATGGTGTCGATGAACTTGCCGATCATGGAGTGCTCGGACGTGCCGATGAGGTACAGATCCTCGCCCTCGATCTTGTACATCATGTTCTCCATCTCCGCGAAGGACATGACGCCCGTCACCACGTCGCCATGGATCATATACGGCGGGATGACGTAGGTGAAGCCGCGGTCGATCATGAAATCGCGGGCATAGCTGAGGATGGCGCTGTGCAGCCGGGCAATGTCGCCCATGAGGTAGTAGAAGCCATTGCCGGAGGTGCGGCGGGCGCTGTCCAGGTCGATGCCGTTCAGGCGCTCCATGATCTCCACATGGTAGGGCACTTCAAAATCCGGCACGACGGGTTCGCCGTAGCGCTGCACCTCGACGTTCTCGCTGTCGTCCTTGCCGATGGGCACGCTGGGGTCGATGATGTTCGGGATGACCAGCATGCGCTTGCGGATCTCCGCTTGCAGCTCGTCCTCCTTGGCGGCAAGGCCCTCCAGCTCCGCCTTGCAGGCCGCGACCTTCTCCTTGGCGGCCTCCGCAGCCGCCGCCGCTTCCGCGTCACCCTTCTTCGCCTTGCCCATCAGACCGCCGATCTCCTTGGAGACCACCTTGATCTGGTTGCGCAGTGCGTCCGCCTGCTGGATCGCCGCACGGTACGCCTTGTCCATCTCGATGACCTCGTCCACCAGGGGGAGCTTGGCATCCTGGAACTTCTTCCTGATGTTCTCGCGCACGATGTCGGGATTGGTGCGCAGCAGATTGATGTCGAGCATTCTTGTGTCCTCCGTTCTTTCCGTTTCTCTTTGTTAGCAAAAAGGCTTCTCCCCCCGTTGTCCGGGACGAGAAGCTCGCGTTGCCACCCAGTTTGCCTGCCATGCGCAGGCCACCTCATCGCGCTGTAAGGTGCGCACACCGCTGATTCATCACCAGCACCCGTCCGGAAATGGAAAGCATACCGCGCCCTGCTGCCTTGCACCGACCGGCAGCTCTCTGAGAAGGACAAACGCCATGCCGTTTTCCGTCAAATGGGTCATGTACGAAAGGTATTATACAACGGATGACGGCGGATTGCAAGAGGGCGCGCGAAATTTCCGTTCCGCGCGTCCCATCGGCTCATCGTCCCTGATAGTACTTCGTGCCCGTGGCGGCAGGATAGTCCGCCGCGTTCCAGATGTGATCCTCCCGCATGATGTCATCCGGGACGCAGAAGTAATCATGGCGCTCCCACCCGTCGGTGAGGGGGTCGTCCCAGGTGCAGTCCACATGATACCACTCGCCGTCCAGCTTGACCAGATTCCAGCCATGCAATCCGCCGTTCGCCGTGCCGGTGACCTCCTTCGACTCGATGCCCACCGCCGTCAGCAGGAGGGTGTACGCCTTCATATACGCATTACACACGCCGGTGTGGTACAGGAAAAGATTCTCCGGCGCAAAGTAGGTGACAGTCCGGTCGTATTCGCTGTTCTCGGTGATCCAGTCGTGCAGCGCCAGCGCCTTTTCGAAGTCACTCTGCCCGGCATGGGTGACGGCATCCGCCACGGCCTGCGCCTGAGCCGTCAGCCAGGGGGTATACGTCATGGCCATTGTTTTGAAGCACGTTTTCCCCTCCACCGTGAGCGTCTCCAGCGCCTCGCAGCCCAGAAAGGCTCTGATTCCGACCTCCTCCACCGATGCCGGGATCGTCACAGCCGTCAAGCGCTTGCAGTTGATAAACGCAAACTGCTCAATGGTGGTCACCGAATCCGGGATGGTCACGGAGGTCACATTGGGACAATTTGCAAAAGCATAGGCCGGAATGCAGGTCACGCCATAGGGGATCTCAATGTGTCCGGACAGGCTTTGGTTGTTCTCAAACGCTTCATCGCCGATCTCCGTCAGCCCCGCCGGAAGGATCACATCCGCCCGAGCCGTCACGCCCAGCAGCACGATCAGCACCGCCGCCATCAGCATCAATCGTTTCTTCATCCGTTTTCCTCCTTAGGTGGTCAATCCGCCTTCTGACCCCGGAAATACTTCGTGCCCGTGGCGGCAGGATAGTCCGCCGCGTTCCAGATGTGATCCTCCCGCATGATGTCATCCGGGACGCAGAAGTAATCATGGCGCTCCCACCCGTCGGTGAGGGGGTCGTCCCAGGTGCAGTCCACATGATACCACTCGCCGTCCAGCTTGACCAGATTCCAGCCATGCAATCCGCCGTTCGCCGTGCCGGTGACCTCCTTCGACTCGATGCCCACCGCCGTCAGCAGGAGGGTGTACGCCTTCATATACGCATTACACACGCCGGTGTGGTACAGGAAAAGATTCTCCGGCGCAAAGTAGGTGACAGTCCGGTCGTATTCGCTGTTCTCGGTGATCCAGTCGTGCAGCGCCAGCGCCTTTTCGAAGTCACTCTGCCCGGCATGGGTGACGGCATCCGCCACGGCCTGCGCCTGAGCCGTCAGCCAGGCAGTGTTCTTCAGCGCGAAGCTCTCGACGAGCGTGTTCTCCGACAGGGTCAGATCCTTCAGCGCCGTGCAATTCGAAAACGCGCCGTCCCGGATGACGGTCAGGCTGTCGGGGCATACGATCCCCGTCAGCCCCGTGCATGCGGCGAAGGCATACGGCCCGATGGCAGTCAGCCCCTCTTGCAGGGTCACGCTTTTCAGCCCCGTGCAGCCGTAGAAGGCCGTTTCGCCGATCTCCTTCACGGACGACGGGATGGTCATGCTCGTCAGACCGGTGCAGAAGGCAAAGGCGCCCCGCCCGATGTCCACCAGCGTATCCGGCAGGGTGATGGACGTCAATTCCGTTTGATTGTTGAACACATTCACGTCCAGCGCCGTGACCCTGCGGCCGTGGGCGCTGGCAGGCACATTCGCCTGTTCGCTTTTGCCAAAATAGCCATCCAGCATGAGCGAACCGTCCTCCCGGATGGTGAAATTGTACACCGTCGCCTTCGGGCAATACCAGAAGATCTTGTTCGCGTCGGGCGTATCGATCATGCAGACATCGCCGGTGATGGCATCGCATTCATAGAACGCGGCATCGCCGATGGACGCGATGGTCGCAGGGAGCTTCACCGTTTTCAGCCCCGTGCAGCCATAGAAGGCATACGCGCCGATCTTCTGCATGGCGGACGGCAGGGTCACCGACTCCAGCCCCGAGCAGCCATAGAAGGCGTATTCGCCGATCTCCGTCACCGTATCCGGGATGGTCACGCTCGTCAGACCGGTGCAGTAGCCAAAGGCATAGTCGCCGATGCGCGTCGTGCCCTCGGGTATGACCAGCTGACCCGTCAGCGCGGTGTCAAACTCGAACGCGCTGTCCTCGATCTCCGTCACGCCCGACGGCAGCAGCACATCCGCCTGTGCCGGTGCCATCGTCAGCAGAACCGCCGCGAACAGTGCCGTCAGCAGCATCCATAGCTTCTTCATAGGTGAACTCCCCCTTTTCTACCATTATACGGTATCGGGCAGCGCGTGTCAACCGATTTTGCACACATACGCCTGTGAACAGGCCGAAAAAGGGGCAATGCGCAAATGCCGAAGCATTCACGCACAGCCCCCCTCCATTTATTCGGCGAACATGCCGCACAGGGTCGCCGCGTCCTCCGCCAGGTGCACATCATGCAGATAGAGGTAGCACATGCGCATCAGCGGCGTTTGATATGTTTCGATCATCCGGCGGATGATGGCATCCCTTTCGCTGTCAGGGCCCTTGACAACGTCCACACGCTGCACCTCCTTTCACCTGATTTGACGAAGGCTGCCTGAAAAATATAGAAGCATCGCAAGAAAAGCTGTCCCTTTTTCGTTATCTATGGTACAATAGTCATTGATTCACCGCAAGGAGGTCAGCCCATGCAGCCTGTTCTGTACATCGTCATCCCCTGCTACAACGAGGAGAAGGTGCTCCCCATCACCAGCGGGATGTTCCTGGAGAAGCTCCACCAGCTCATCGCGGCGGACAGGATCAGCGACAAGAGCCGCATCCTCTTTGTCAACGACGGCAGCAAGGATGCCACCTGGGAGATCATCTGCGGCCTGGCGCGTCAGGATGAGCACTTTCTCGGCATCGCCCAGAGCCGCAACCGCGGACATCAGGCGGCGGTGCTCGCCGGGCTGATGGAGGCCAAGGATCGCTGCGACATCACCATCTCCATCGACTGTGACGGGCAGGACGACATCAACGCCATGGACAAGATGGTGGACGAATACCTGAACGGCTGCGAGATCGTCTACGGCGTGCGCTCCAAGCGGGAGACCGACACCTTCTTCAAGCGCTTCACGGCGGAAGGCTTCTACAAGCTGCTCGCCGCCATGGATGTGGATGTGGTCTACAATCACGCGGATTATCGCCTGATCTCCGCCCGTGCGCTGCAGGAATTCGCCCATTTCAAGGAGGTCAACCTGTACCTGCGCGGCATGGTGCCCCTGGTCGGCTTCAAGTCCACCAGCGTGTATTATGAGCGCCACGAACGCATCGCCGGGGAAAGCCATTATCCCCTGAGGAAGATGCTCTCCCTCGCCTTTGACGGCATCACGTCCCTGTCCGTCAAGCCCATCCGCATGGTCTTCTTCGCCGGACTGCTCATCATGCTCCTGTCCTTCATCGGCATCCTGTGGGCGGTGGTGTCCGCCTTCATGGGCAAGAGCGTCGCCGGTTGGGCGAGCCTGGCCTGCATCGTGTGCTTCATGGGCGGCGTGCAGTGCCTCTTCCTGGGCATCATCGGCGAATACATCGGCAAGATCTATCTGGAGGTCAAGGCACGCCCACGGTATATCATCTCCGAACGAAC
>CAZJOA010000152.1:0-5972 GCA_964547515.1 uncultured Faecalibacterium sp. | reverse complement strand
CCTTCCTGGAGCTGCACCCCACCAAGTACGGCGAGGAGCTGGTCAAGAAGATGGAAGCCAACGGCGCGAAGGCCTATCTGGTCAACACCGGCTGGAACGGCACGGGCAAGCGCATCACCATCAAGGACACCCGCGGCATCATCGACGCGATCCTCAATGGCGACATCCTGAAGGCGCCCACCAAGAAGATCCCGCTGTTCGACCTGGAAGTCCCCACCGAGCTGCCCGGCGTTGACACCAAGATCCTCGATCCCCGTGACACCTATGCGGATGTCACCGAGTGGGAGACCAAGGCGAAGGATCTGGCTGGCCGCTTCGTGAAGAACTTCGTGAAGTACACCGGCAACGATGCTGGCAAGGCGCTGGTCGCGGCTGGCCCCCAGCTGTAAGCGGCTGACAATGTGATACGCATGCTCCCCTGACGAAAGTCGGGGGAGTTTTTTTACGGCAACGAAAATGACGACCATCCCAGCATCAGCGGATGGCCGTCATTCTTCGTATCGATGGGGGTTGGAGGTTTCGCCAAGAAGATAATCGATGGAGGTGTTGTAAAGGCGGGCGAGCTTGATGAGGATGGACACAGGGATTTCAGAAGTTCCAATTTCGTACTTACTGTAGCAGGTACAGGCGGCGCACCCACCCGGGTACGCCGCCTTTCGTATGCGATTCAGTCCGCCTTATTCCCAGTCGCAGAGGCCCTTGCTTTCCAGATAGGCCTGCTGGTGATCCATGTAGTCATCCACCAGCGCAGCGACCTTCACGGCCTGCTCGGGGGTCAGGTCGTTCTTAGCAACGATGGTCTCCACCATGTACTCAAAGGCCTCGTCGTCCTCGTAGTACTCGTCCCCCGCATTGCCGTCCGCGTCCAGAACGCCCTCCTGATGCATGTATTCCATGTCCGCATCGATGGCCTGGCTGATGAGCTCTTCGATCTTGTCCGCCAGGTCGGGATGATCCTTCGCGTGGATGCGCTTGACGATGAAGGCCAGCGCTTCGGCCTTGTCATAACCGTTCATCATAGTGGCTTTCCTCCTTACAGCACGGCCTTGAACTGCTCCAGTGTGTCCTTGAAGACGCGCAGTGCCGCGCGGATGGGTTCGGGCTTGGACATGTCGATGCCCGCCAGCTTCAGCGCCTCAATGGGCGACACAGAGCTGCCCGCGCTGAGGAACCTGCGGTAGTCCGCCACGGCGGACGCGCCCTCGCTCAGGATGCGGTCGGACAGGCTGACGGCCGCGCACAGGCCGGTGGCGTACACATACACATAGAAGCTACGGTAGAAGTGCGGGATGCGCAGCCACTCGTTGCCGATGAGCTCGTCCACCTCGCAGACCTCGCCGTAATAGCGTTTGTTCAGGTCGTAGTAGACCTTGGTGAGGGCATCGCGGGTCAGGGGCTGACCCTTTTCCAGCATGGTGTGGGCGATGTACTCAAATTCGGCGAACATCGTCTGACGGAACACCGTCGTCCGGAACTGCTCCAGGAAGTGGTTGAGCAGATAGGCCTGCGCCTTCCTGTCATCCTTGAACTGCTCCAGCAGATAGCGCATCATGACGGCCTCATTGCAGGTGGAGGCGACCTCCGCCACGAAGAGGCTGTAGTCGCTCTTGGTGGCGGGCTGGTTGGTGTTGGAATAGAAGGAATGCATGGAATGCCCCAGCTCATGGGCGATGGTGAAGGTGTCGGACAGGTTGTCGTTGTGGTTGAGCAGCACATAAGGGTGGACATTGCGCAGGTTGCCGGAGGAGAACGCGCCGGAGGACTTGTTCTCGGAGGGGTAGACATCGATCCACCCGCCGACGCGCGCCTCGCGCAGCTTCTCCAGATAGTCCTCACCCATGGGGGTCAGACCCTCCAGAACCATGTCGAAGGCGCGGTCGTAGTCCAGCTCCATCTTGAAATCGCTGATGAGCGGGGTGTACAGGTCGTACATGTGCAGCTCGTCCAGCCCCATCGTCTGCTTGCGCAGCGCCAGGTATTCATTCAGGGTCGGGATGGCCTCATGCACGACGCTGATGAGGTTGTCGTAGACCTCCTCGGGGATCTGGAGGGGTTCCATGGCGGCAGCGCGGCAGGAGGAATACTTGCGGGCGGTGGCCACGAAGAAGTCCTTCTGCACATTGGCGTTGTAGGTGGCGGCGATGGTGTTGGCAAACTTGCCGTATGTGCCCATGATGCCCTCGAAGGCCTGCTTGCGGACATCCCGATCCGCAGAGAGGATGAACGCGGAATAGGTGCCCTCGGTCAGTGTGCGCTCGGTGCCATCGGGCATGCGGACATTGGGGAACTTCATGTCCACGCTCGTCAGCATGGAGAAGACTTCGTTGGGCGCTTGCATCAGCGGACGGGTCATGGACAGCAGACGCTCCTGCTCCTTGGGCAGGGCATGCGCCTTCTGACGGATGAGGTCATCCAGGAAGGTGTCGTAATCCTTCATGTCGGGCTGCTTGGCCAGCGCCCTGAGGGCGGACTCGTCCATCTCCAGCAGCTCGGGATTGAGGAAGGACACAGCCATCTGGATCTTTACGGCGGACTGCATGACGGTCGCCTTGAGCGTCTGTGCGGCGGTATCCGCATTGTCCGTCTCGCTGCGCAGGAAGGCGTAGGAGAAGACCGGGCTGAGCATCTCGTCCAGATCGAAATAGGCGCGGATGACCTTCCCGGGATCGTCAGCCACCTTGCCCTCATATTGCGCAAAGGCGTTCGCGGCCTCCAGCACCTGTGCCAGAGCGGCTTCGCAGGCGGCATCATCGGGATAAATATGCGTCAGATCCCATTTGTACTGGGGAGCAATGTCTTCTCGGCGGCGAATATCAGCCATGATGTACCTTCTTTCCTCCGTCATGTGACGGAAATCATTCCCGTCTATTTTAGTACATCCCACGGAAAAAAGCAAGGCTTTCCAGCCACGATTGCGCACATTGGAAAAGGAGGACGCTTCATGCCGAAACGTCCTCCCCTATTGTTTACTTGGCCAGCTTCTGCTGCATCACTTCGAGCGCCTTGGCGAGCTGAGCGTCGTTGAGGTCGCCGAATTCGTACATGCCATTGTCGCCGTCGGGGAGGTCGATCTCCACATCCGGCGTGATGCCGACCTTGTGGACGGCATTGCCATTGGGCGTGTAGTACTGCGCGATGGTCATCTGCATGCCATCGCCGTCCTCCAGGCCGACCACGGTCTGGACGATGCCCTTGCCATAGCTCTGCATGCCGACGATGGTGGCGTTGGCGCGATCCTTCAGCGCACCGGCGAGGATCTCGGAGGAGGACGCGCTGTTCTCGTTCATCAGGATGACGAGCTCCATGTCGGTCTTCCCGGCGTTGGTGCGGTAATACTCGCGCGTGCCGTCCTTATACTGGAGGTAGCAGAGCGTCCCCTTGTCCAGGAAGATGTCACCGATGGATTCCGCATCGTTGACCCATCCGCCGGGGTTGTCGCGCAGGTCGATGATGAGTCCCTTTGCGCCCTGCTCCTGGAGCTTGGTGACTGCCGCGGCGAACTCGGTGGCGCAGTCGCCCGCGAACTCGTAGAGGTAGATATAGCCGATGCCGTCCGCCAGCATGCCGGATTCGACACGGTTGACGCTGATCTGTGCGCGCACCAGGTCAAACTCGACCTCTTCCGTGCCGCGCAGGAAGACCACATGCACCGTCGTGCCGGGCGTACCGCGCATGATGTCCACCGCTTCATTCACGGTGGAGGAATTGACGTAGAGGTCTTCCACCTTGTAGAGGATGTCGCCCTTGAGGACACCGGCCTCGCGTGCCGGGCCATTGTCGAACACACGGCTGATGGTGCACAGCCCGGTCAGGTAGGAGGTGCTGATCTGGATGCCCACACCGGCGTATTCGCCCTCGTCGTCCTCCCACAATTCGGCATAGGCCTCCGGGGTGTAGTAGAAGGTGTAGGGGTCGCCCAGGCCGAGCAGCAGACCGCTCGCCGCGCCGTCGAGCATGTCCTGCACGTCATAGTCCTCGAAATAGCCGTATTCGACCATGTCCATCAGCTCCAGCAGGGTGTCGAACTGCTGATAGCGCTCATAGTCCTCCCGGGAGATGGTCACGGTGTCGCCATCGGTCTGCGTGGCATTGGTGCCGCCGGAGGTCTGACCGCTGCCGAGCATGTCATTCAGCAATGCGGTGGGCAGGTAGGTGCAGCCGGTGAGGGCGCATGTCGTCAGGACAAGCGCCAGGAAAAGAGCGAGCTTCTTTTTCATACGGGGTCAATCCTCCTGCGATGTGTCAGGCCTTCCGGGATGTGTGTTCCCCGCTGACCTTTTTGAGTTCCATCAGGATCTTGAATGTGACCGCGTCCTCGAAGGAGCGCAGGTCAAGTCCGATCTGCTTTTGCACCTTGTCCAGCCGGTACACCAGGGTATTGCGGTGGATGTAGAGCTGACGCGCGGTGTCGGAGAGGTTCAGATCCTTCTTGAAGAACATATCGATGGTGTAGAGCATCTCCTCATTGAAGAGCCGCTGATTCTTCCGGTTGAACAGCAGGCTGTGATAATAGGCGCTGATGTCCTGGGGGATCTCCATCAGGAAACGCTCCAGGATCAGGCGGCTGTAGACATAGATGCTCTCATCCGGCTTGAAGATGCGGCCGACCTCGATGGCGCGGCGAGCCTCCATGTAGCTGTCACGCAGCTCCTCGATGGAATGCCTGCTCCGGCCGATGCCGATGGTCATCTGGTGAGCCGTTTCGCCCATCAGCGTCTCCTGAAGCGCCTGGGCGAACTGGGACAGCTCGTCAATGTCCTCGGTCTCGGTGACATCCTTGAGCAGCACGACGGAATGCCGGTCCATGTCGATGAGGACATCGCGCTCCTGCAAGGGGGTGATCTCCTTGAGCAGGTCATAGGCGCGTTCGCCGTCCGTCTGCACGATGTGGAAGACCAGCACGCAGCGCTTCAGGTCGTTTTGCAGCTGATATTCGTGGGTGAGTGCCTCCAGCTCGCTGCCCTTCAGTTCGCCGCGGAGTGTCCGCCGGTACACGTCGTAGCCGTTCTCGGAATGGGGATCATTTTCGTTCCGCAGGGACAGCACCAGCTCGCCGGCCAGCTTGAGCATGTCATCCGCGCCGGGCAATGCCGCGTCGCAGCAGAGGACGATCCTGGTCTGGGGGACGGTACAATACCGCATGCCGTTCATTTCGGCGATGGCCGGATCGCCTTCCATGGCATCCAGCACATCAAAGCCGGTGGTTTCATATTCGCGGTCGATCACCTTCACGGGGATCGACAGTCGGTTCAGGATGGCCTCCATCCTCTCCTGCAGGTGTCGGTCGGCCATGGGACTCTTCTCCTTCCGCTCAGCCTTGCGGCTGTTGGTTGCAGCATTCTTGATATAGTATAGCACATTTCTCGGATATTGAAAAGTGAAATTCTACTGAAAAACGCGATTTTTTGTATATTCTGAACAAAAAACGAAAGAAATGCAAGCGCTGCGGGCACGAAAAAGGCGACCCCCATGCAGGAGTCGCCCTGAATTGGCATGGAATTACTTGCGGGGCGCGGGCACAGCCTCGGACACCAGGATGGTGCGGGAGGTCTCCTTGTCGAAGAAGTGCAGGTGGTTCACGTCGAACGCGACCTTGATCTTCGCGCCGGCATTGGTGGTGGTGCGGGCGTTGACGCGCGCGATGATGTTGCCTTCCTTGCCGGAGGTGGTCATGTACAGATAGGTCTCGGAGCCCATCTTCTCAGTGACCTCAACGTCCACGGTGATGGTGGCGTTGGGAGCGGTGGCGAGGAACATCTCATCGTCATGGATGTTTTCGGGACGGATGCCCATCACGACCTCACGGCCGACATAGGACTCGTCGACGAAGGCATCAACCTTGCCCGCGGGCACGGTGATCTTGTTGTCGCCGAACACGGCCACGACTTCCTGATTTTCCTTGCGGAGCTTGACGTCGAAGAAGTTCATCTGGGGAGAGCCGATGAAGCCGGCGACGAACTCGTTGGCGGGAT
>CAZJOA010000151.1:0-6017 GCA_964547515.1 uncultured Faecalibacterium sp. | reverse complement strand
TTTAGACGTAAATTAGTATAAGAACGATTCTTCTGTGAAGGAGCTGCAGCATGCGCATTTCCGATATTCTGGCGGACGACCGCGTCCGCATGTCCTGCGAGGTCTTCCCGCCCAAGCGCTTTGACGGCATCGCCCAGGTCAGCCAGGTCGCCCGGGACATCGCCGCCCTGCGTCCGGCGTTCATGTCCGTCACCTACGGCGCGGCGGGTTCGACCCCCGGACATACCCTCGCCGTCGCCCAGGCCGTCCAGGAGGCCGGTGTCACCCCGCTGTGCCACCTGACCTGCGTGCAGTCCACCCGGGAGCATGTCCGCCGTGTGCTGGCCGATATGCAGTCCGCCGGGATGGAAAACGTGCTGGCGCTGCGCGGCGATCCGCCTGCGGAGGGCACGCCCTGCAGGGATTTCGCCTACGCCAGCGAATTGATCGAGTTCATCCACGCGCAGGGGGACTTCTGCGTCGGTGCGGCGTGCTACCCCGAGGGACACCCCGAATGCGAGAGCCGCAGCGCCGATCTGGATCACCTCAGGCGCAAGGTCGACGCGGGGGTGGACTTCCTCACCACCCAGATGTTCTTCGACAACGGCCTGCTGTACAATTTCCTGTATCGCTGCCAGCGGGCGGGCATTCGCGTGCCCATCTGCGCGGGCATCATGCCCATCTGCGACCCGCGGCAGGTCAGGCGTGCCGTCCAGCTCAGCGGCTCGATCATGCCGCCGCGCTTCGCCGCCATCGCCGACCGCTTCGCCCATGACCCCGCTGCCATGGCGCAGGCCGGTATCGCCTACGCCACCGAGCAGATCATCGACCTGGTGGCCAACGGCGTGACCAACATCCACCTCTACACCATGAACAAGCCCTGGATCACGCGGAGGATCGTCGAGAACCTCTCGTCCATCATCCACATGGGCTGACGGGGGAGTGCCCATGAGCGAAATGAAGCACTACAGCTTTTTCCAGAACACGCAATGCGAATTCTTCCCCTGCCATGAGGGCGTTCCGGCGGAGGACTTCAGCTGCCTGTTCTGCTATTGCCCGCTCTACGCCCTCGGGAAGCGCTGCGGCGGCGCGTTCACCTACACCGCGCAGGGCTGCAAGGATTGCAGCGCGTGCACCTTCCCCCATCGGCGGACGAATTATGCCGCCGTGCTCGCGCGGTACGGCGAGATCATGGCGGTCATCAGCCGGGAGGACGGGGAATGAAACGCCGCCCCGGTCAGGTCAGCCCTGCCTGGAGCGGCTCATGGTCATTTCTCCTGCCGGATCTCCCCGCACAGGTCGGTTTGCAGCAGCTCGTCCGTGTTCTCCTGCGCCAGCGCCCACATCAGCTTCGTCACGGCGGCTTCCGTCGTCAGATCCATGCCGTTGATGACATCCGTGCGCAAAAGCTGATTCCCCACCTCGTAGATGGACAGATCCGCCCGTTCGTACATGCACTGGGTCAGCACCAGGATGCGCACGCCCCGGGCGCGGAGCATCCGCAGCTTCTCCACCAGATTGCGGCGGATGTAGTGCAGTCCGCCCAGACCGAAGGCCTCGATAACCAGGCCACGATAGCCCGCCTGTGCGACGAAATCCAGCACATCGGGCTGCGTCCCCGGGACGAGCTTGAGCAGGAACACCCGGCTGTCCACCTCCGGGCGGAACTGATAATCCCCGCTGATCCGCTGCGGCCGGAGGAACCGCACGCCCTCGGAGTCGATCACCCCCGCCAGAGAACGGTTGACGCTGCTGAACGCATCGAAGGACAGCGTGTGCGTCTTGACCGCGCGCGTGCCGTGGATCAGCTTGCGCGAGAAGCACACATACGTGCCGGGCACGCCCTTGCAGGCGGCCTCGATGGCGCAGGACAGGTTCGTCTCCGCGTCGGAGAGCGGTGCGCCCATCGGCAGCTGTGAGCCCGTCAGGATGACCGGCTTGGTCTGCCCGTGCAGCATGTAGGACAGCGCCGCGGCGGTGTACCCCATGGTGTCCGTGCCGTGGGTGATGACGACACCGTCGGTCTGCGCGTCCATCAGGGCGCGGTGTACCGCATGCGCCAGCAGCGACCATTCCTCGGGCTGAATATTGGAGGAATCCATGGAGAAAACATCCTGGGGGATGACCTCCACATCCGCGCGGCAGGGGACACCCTGCAGCATCTGACAGGCACTCAGGGCGGGACTCAGGCCGTCCGCCGTCTGTCGGCAGGCGATCGTTCCCCCCGTGGCCAGCAGGACAATCCGCTTCATCATTGCACCTCTTTGTCATTCGTTGGACTTCTTCATCATTATACCACGGCGGATGACAAACCGCAACCGCGCAGGACGATCCCATGCGGCACAAAGGGCTGCGTCCGCCAAATTTCGCCGCCCATATTGCCAAAGAACTCCCCCGAAAGCGTTGACACCGCTGCCTTTTGCAGGTATAATGGATAGGTGAAACTGGACAAGTATGCACTCGCGGACAGCGGGTGCTTCTGTGACGTCGGAGGCATCCGCCCGATGCCCGATGCCCGATGATTGAAAGGAGAAACGACCATGGCAGAGGAAAAACGCAATGTCATGACAGAAGAGGGCTTTCGAAAGCTCCAGGAACAGTATGACTATCTGATTAACGTCAAGCGCAAGGAGATCATCAACGCCATCGAGATCGCCCGCGGCTTCGGCGACCTTTCCGAAAACGCCGAGTACACCGAGGCGCGCAACGATCAGGCGAAGAACGAGGCGGAGATCACCCGCCTGAAGGCCATCATCGAGAACGCCGTGGTCGTCAGCGAGAACGAGATCTCCACCGACCATGTGTCCGTCGGCACGACCGTGCGCTATGTGAACCTGACCACGGGCAAGGAGTTCGAATACGGCATCGTCGGCGCGGATCAGGCGAACCCCTTCGAGGGGCTCATCTCCAACGAATGCCCCATCGGCCTGGCACTGCTGGGTCATTGCGTGGGCGACGAGGTGGAGGTCGAGACCCCCAGTGGCTTCCTCCCGCTGCGCATCCTGGACATCCACCGCTAATCGACTACATCACACAGGAGTTGCAGAGAAAATGACTGATTATCCCGTGACGCCCCTGACTCCGCCGCTGTCGGAGCAGGAGATCATCCGCCGGCAGAAGCTCCAGGGGCTGATCGATGCCGATCAGAATCCCTATGCCATCACCCGGTATGACGTGACCCACCATTCCACCCAGATCACCGAGAATTTCGAGGCGCTGAACGGTCAGGAGGTCTCCGTGGCCGGCCGCATGATGTCCCGCCGCGTGATGGGCAAGGCATCCTTCGCCTCCCTGCTGGACGGCGAGGGCAGCATCCAGATCCATGTCACCCGTGATCTGCTGGGCGAGGAGAACTACGCCGCGTTCAAGAAGCTGGACATCGGCGACATTCTGGGCGTGAAGGGCACGGTCTTCCAGACCAAGACCGGCATGGTCTCCATCGAGGTCACTGCGCTGACCCTGCTGACCAAGTCCCTCAAGGTGCTGCCGGAGAAGTTCCATGGCCTGGTGGATACCGACCTGCGCTACCGTCAGCGGTATGTGGACACCATCGTGAACCCCGAGGTGCGCGACACCTTCCGCAAGCGCAGCAGGATCATCGCCGCCGTGCGCGAGTTTCTGGATGGCCGCGGCTATCTGGAGGTGGACACCCCCGTGCTCCACACCCTGGAGATCGGTGCGTCCGCCCGTCCCTTCCGCACCCACCACAATGCCCTGAACCTGCCCATGTTCCTGCGCATCGAGACCGAGCTGTGCCTCAAGCGCCTGATCGTCGGCGGCTTCGAGCGTGTGTACGAGGTCGGCCGCATCTTCCGCAACGAGGGCATGGATGCCACCCACAACCCCGAATTCACCTCCGTGGAGACCTATCAGGCCTATGCCGACTACAAGGAGATCATGGAGATGGTCGAGCAGCTCTATGAGTTCGTCGCCATGAAGGCACTGGGTACCACCGATGTGCAGTATCAGGGGCAGACCATCCACCTCAAAGCCCCGTGGAAGCGCATCACCATGGCGGATGCGGTGAAGGAAGCCTGCGGTGTGGACTGGACCGAATGGCAGACCGACGAGGAAGCCCGTGCCTGCTGCGACGCGCGCAATGTCTACGTCGAGAAGACCGCCCGCAAGGGCGACTGCCTTGCCGCGCTCTTCGATGAGTATGTGGAGGCCAGCCTCATTCAGCCCACCTTCATCATGGACTACCCCGTGGAGATCTCGCCCCTGGCCAAGCGCAAGCCCGAGGATCCCACGCTGACCGAGCGCTTCGAGTTCTTCATCACCGGCCACGAGATGGGCAATGCGTTCTCCGAGCTGAACGACCCCATCGATCAGCGCCGCCGCTTCGAGGAGCAGGTCGCGGCCCGCAAGGCACAGGGCATCAATGCCGAGGTGGATGAGGACTTCGTCAACGCGCTGGAATACGGCATGCCCCCCACGGGCGGCCTGGGCTTCGGCCTGGATCGTCTGGTCATGCTGCTGACCGACAGTCCCACCATCCGCGACGTGCTGCTCTTCCCCACCATGAAGCCGCAGGGCAGGAAGGACGACGCCGAGGAACAGAAGGACTGATCCGGATCGCCTGTTTTTGCATTGAAGCACCGTTGTGAACGCAGCGGTGCTTTTTTGCTGCCCCAAGTCCCCCCGGGACGGCTTGCGGGGCGTCCCCCGAGCAGAAAACCGCACCAGCTGCCATCGTAACGCCCCGAACCCCCGGTGTTCAGCTTGTTTTTTGCGCAAAAGGGGTGTATACTGCAAAATGGTGAGGTATCGGTCGATATGGCCGATGATCGCCAAGGGAGGATCAAGATGACAAAATCACGCGGAAGACGATTCGGGGCGATGCTGCTCGTCCTCATGCTCGCCCTGTCCCTTTCGGGATGCGGGGAGAAGCCCACCCCCGGCACAGCAGGCATCCGCGATGCCGCAGACAGTCGGCAGACAACGCCCGATGGAGGAACGGATGCGCCGGATGATGCACCCGAAGACCCTTCGCCCACGGAGGGAGCAGCAGAACCTGATGCACAGGCCGCTGCGGTGCTCTCCCCTGCGGAGGTCTATGGCCTGACGGAGCAGCAGTGGAACTCTTTTGCCATGCTGTACCATCTTGCCATCACGGCGGAGAACATCCGCATCGCCAAGGACAATCGCCTGATGCTGGATGAGATCTACACATCCCTGCTCAACGACATCAACCCCGGTGCGCTCGACGAGACCACGCAGGAGCACCTGAAAAACCTGCGTGACATCATCAAGTCCTACATCAGCATTTCGGTCAAGCGGGATCGTCTGCAATATATCTACAATCAGAGCAAGGCCGAAACCATCCGCAGCGCAGTGCCCGATCCGCTGGCGATCCTTTCCGCGACGCATTCCCTGGACTGGCGCAGACTCGCCACGAGCGTTGTGTTCACGGTGGTGGATTCGTATAACAGCTATAAGAGCGCCAATGCGGCGGCGGATCAGGCGTTCCTGATGAGCGGCTGGGAGCTTGACGACGAGGAGACCGCCGCCATCCAGAAAAACCGCGAGCGCGCATTCGACTATATGGTCGACATTGTGCAGGAATACGGCCTGGATGGTCAGATGACCCTGAATGAAAAGGCCATCGGGACTTTTGCCGGGATATGCGCCATCGAATCCGTGCAGCAGAAGATCAGGCGGCTGGAATCGGAGGAAGAGACCTTCAAATTCCTGGGGAACTATTGGCTGGAGCTGGCCTCCTGCTACTTCGAGACCGCGCAGTATGAGAAATGCCTGGACTGCGTGCGCGTTTACAATGCTCTGGCCACCGGCATCTACCGGATGGATCATCACTATGTGCAGGTCCTGCCCAAGGCGATCGTCGCTGCGCAGGCGATCTGCACCGGCGAAGAATATGTGCGTGTCGTGGGGGAGTTCGCCGATGCCATCCTGAAAAACACGACGACCCAGGAGTGGGCTGTCCGCTACTTTGCAGCCCAGGTCTATCTGGATCTGTATGCGCGCACGGCTGACACAAGGTACATGCAGGCCGCCTATGACATTGCCTACGACAATGT
>CAZJOA010000150.1:0-6047 GCA_964547515.1 uncultured Faecalibacterium sp. | reverse complement strand
AAAATCCCCCGGAGGCACGCCTGATATGGGCGGAGGCTTCCGGGGGTTTGTCGTGGGGGGGGATGTCACTGGTGCAGGCGCTTCTCCATCTGCTCCAGCTCCTGACGGAAGCGGATGTTCCGCTCGTGCGCACGGCGGGTCAGCTCGCGGCGGTTGTTCCGCAGCTGCTCCAGCAGACGGCGGTTGTACAGGCGGGCATCCGGGAATGCATGCAGCGCACGGCGCAGGAGCAGTCCGCGCTGCATGAGGCGTTCGTGCACCGCACGGGTGATGACCTCCGTGCTGTCGCCCTTGACATTGGCGGCCACGCTGCGGATGCGTCCCAGCACGTTGACGGACACCGCCACGTCCGCCACGAACAGCACCGACAGCCCGATGCACAGGCCGTTCATCAGCCCGATGGGGAGCTTCGACAGGAGACCGAGCATCCACGGGGCGAGGAGCTTCACCACCGCGACACCCATCACGCCGAAGGCCAGCAGGTTTTGCAGGCAGACGCGCCCGTTGAGCTGGAAGCGCTTGGTGCTGTAATCCCACCAGCGCGCCTGAAAGAGCTTCTCCATCGCCCAGCTGGTGACGTATTCCACCACGCCGCAGACCAGCATCGCCAGCGCGAAGGTCGCCGGGATGGATTCGGCGTATTGGGGCAGCAGCCAGGCCATCAGCACACAGCCAACGCCATAGATGGGGCAGTACGGCCCGATGAGGAAGCCGCGGTTGATGAAGCGCCCATGCTGCACCAGCTTGACGCAGACCTCCATCACCCACCCCAGAAAGCTGCACAGGAAGAAAAAGAGGAGATATGCTTGAATGAAAATGAAAATGACCCCCTTTCGGAGGTCAAAATACGACATGCGTGTGAACTGTCGATGAAGGGTCATGGGCGGGATGAGGGAGCTCTGCCTGAAGCAAAGCGGTTTGAAGCGGGAAAGCCGTTCTTTATGCATTGACGATCCCTCAGCCGCGCAAGCGTGACAGCTCCCTTTGCACAAGGAAGCCGTTCCGCTCCGCCAGGTTGACTTCTTCCCTGTTCAGGCAGAGATTTCGCTTATTCGTTCTCGGTATTTTCGGGCGCGTCCGCCGCAGCTTCGCCGTTCATTTCGGCGGCGATGGCGGCGGCATCAGCCTCTTCTTCCTTTTCGGAACGGGCGACACCGATGACGCGGCTGCCCTCGGCGAGCTTCATCACGCGGACACCCTGGGTGTTGCGGCCGCACAGGCGCACGTCCGCCGCAGGGGTACGGATGATCGTGCCGTCGTCGGTGATGAGCAGGATGTCCTCATCCTCGTGGACGAGCAGCAGCGCAGCCAGGTCGCCTGTCTTTTCGGTCAGGTTGATGGCGCGGATGCCCTTGCCGTTGCGGCCCTGCTCGCGGTATTCATCGGGGCTGGTGCGCTTGCCGTAGCCGCCCTCGGTGATGGCCAGCACGGTCGCGCCCTCCTCGATGGGCGCCATGTCGATGACGATGTCGTCCTCGGCCAGCTTCATGGAGCGCACGCCCATGGACGCGCGACCCATCGGGCGGATGTGTCCCTCGTTGAAGCGGATGCACATGCCCTTGCGCGTGCCCAGGAGCAGCTCATCCTCGCCGGAGGACAGCTCCACGCCGATCAGCTCGTCGCCCTCCTTGAGGACGATGGCGATCAGGCCGTTCTTGCGCAGGTTGCGGAACTCCTCGAAGGGGGTCTTCTTAATCATGCCCTCGCGGGTCGCCATGACGATGTTGTAGTCCTCCGTGCTGCTGCCCTTGGGCACGGGTACCATGCGCGTGACCTTCTCGCCCGAGCCAATTTGCAGCAGGTTGACCATCGCCGTGCCGCGCGCCTGCCGTCCGGCCTCGGGGATCTGGTAGCACTTGAGCATGTACACGCGCCCCAGATTGGTGAAGAACATGATCTCGTCATGCGTGCCGACCACGCGCATTTGCACGGCATAGTCCTCATCCTTGGTGGTCATGCCGGATACGCCGCGTCCGCCGCGGTTCTGGCTGCGGTAGGCGGATTTGGTGATGCGCTTGATGTAGCCCTGCTTGGTCATGGTGACGACCATGCCCTCCTCGGCGATGAGGTCCTCCACGTCGATCTCGCCGTCGATGGTGGTCAGCTCGGTGCGGCGCTTGTCGGCGAATTTGTCCTTGATGGCGAGGATCTCGGTCTTGATGACCTCCATCAGCTTGTGCTCGTCCGCCAGAATGCCCTGCAAACGGGCGATCTCGACCTCCAGGTCGTCGTATTCGCCCTGAAGGCGGTCGCGTTCCAGACCGGTCAGGCGGGCAAGACGCATATCCAGGATGGCCTGCGCCTGCTTCTCGGAGAAGTCGAAGCGTTCCATCAGGGCGGCCTTCGCGGCGGAGGGCTCCTTGCTGGCGCGGATGATGGACACGATCTCGTCGATGTGATCCAGCGCCTTGAGCAGACCCTCCAAGATGTGTGCACGCGCCTGCGCCTTGTTCAGCTCGAAACGGGTGCGGCGGGTGACGACATCCTTCTGATGCTCCAGGTAATAGTACACCATGTCGCGCAGGGGGAGCACCCTGGGCTGACCATCCACCAGGGCGAGCATGTTCGCGCCGAAGGTCTCCTGAAGGCTGGTGTGCTTGTAGAGGTAGTTCAGCACGACCTGGGGGTAGACATCCTTCTTCAGCTCAATGACGATGCGCATGCCCTCGCGGTCGGACTCATCGCGAATGTCGCTGATGCCCTCGACGCGCTTCTCGTGCACCAGATCGGCGATCTTCTCCACTAGGCGTGCCTTGTTGACCTGATAGGGGATCTCCGTCACGACGATGCGGCAGCGGTTGCCGGGCATCTGCTCGATATTCGTCTTGGCACGCACCTCGATGCGGCCATGCCCGGTGTAGTAGGCCTCGCGGATGCCGCGCCGACCCAGGATGATGCCGCCGGTGGGGAAGTCCGGCCCCTTGATGTGCTCCATCAGGTCGTCGATGGTGCAGTCCGGGTTCTCGATCATGCACACCACGCCGTCGATCACCTCGCCCAGGTTGTGGGGCGGGATATTGGTGGCCATGCCGACGGCGATGCCGCTGGAGCCGTTCACCAGCAGGTTCGGGAAGCGGGCGGGCAGCACGGCGGGCTGCATGAGGGTCTCGTCGAAGTTGGGGTAGAAGTCCACCGTGTCCTTCTCGATGCCCTCCAGCAGATAGGGGGTCAGCTTGGTCATGCGTGCCTCGGTGTAACGCATGGCGGCCGCGCCGTCGCCGTCCACCGAGCCGTAGTTGCCCTGGCCGTCCACCAGGGTGTAGCGAATGTTGAAGGGCTGTGCCAGGCGCACCATGGCATCATAGACGGAGGAATCGCCATGGGGGTGGAATTTGCCCAGCACATCGCCCACCAGACGGGCGGACTTGCGGTAGGGCTTGTCCGGGGTCATGCCCAGCTCCTCCATATCATAGAGGATGCGGCGGTGGACGGGCTTGAGACCGTCGCGCACATCGGGCAGCGCACGGTCGATGATGACCGCCATGGCGTAGGAAATGAAGGACTTCTTCATCTCCTGTTCCAGATTGACGGGGATGAGTTTATCTTGAATGCTGCTCATTGTGTATATACTCCCTTAGAAATTCGGAAGGGGGGATGATCTTGCAGGGGGATCGGGGGCATGAAAGCACCCGCAGCGGAATACGGATTAAGGACGCTTTGCGGATTCGGACTTCAAATTCCTCATTCCTCATTCATAATTCATAATTTCTCAAATGTCCAGATCCTTGACCAGGTCGGCGTTCTCCTCGATGAACCTGCGGCGCGGTTCGACCTGATCGCCCATGAGGAGGGTGAAGATCTGGTCGGCCTCGGCGGCATCCTCCGGGGTGATCTGCATCATGGTACGGGTCTCGGGGTTCATGGTGGTCATCCACAGCTGCTCGGCGGACATTTCGCCCAGACCCTTGTAGCGCTGGATCTCCGGCTTGGGGTCGCGCCCGATCTCGTCCAGCAGTGCCTGCAATTCGTCGTCGTTGTACACATACTTTTCGAATTTGCCCTTGGACACCTTGTACAGCGGCGGCATGGCGGCGTACACATAGCCCTTTTCCACCAGCGGACGCATATAGCGATAGAAGAAGGTGAGCATGAGGATGCGGATGTGTGCGCCGTCGACATCGGCATCGGTCATGCAGACGATGCGGTGATAGCGCAGCTTGCTCTCGTCGAATTCATCGCCGAAGCCGCAGCCGAAGGCGGTCAGCATGCTCTTGATCTCCTGATTGCCCAGCGCCTTGTCCAGGCGGGTCTTCTCGACGTTGAGGATCTTGCCGCGCAGGGGGAGGATGGCCTGGAAGTGGCGGTCGCGGCCTTCCTTGGCGCTGCCGCCGGCGGAGTCACCCTCGACGAGGAAGATCTCGCATTTGCTGGGGTCGCGCTCGGAGCAGTCCGCCAATTTGCCGGGCAGGGAGGCGGACTCCAGCACCGTCTTGCGGCGGGTCGCCTCGCGTGCCTTGCGGGCGGCCTCACGGGCGCGCTGGGCGCTGACGCACCGCTCGACGATGGCGCGTGCCACGGCGGGGTTCTCCTCCAGATAGGTGGACAGCTCCTCCTTGACCAGGTCGTTGACGATGCCGCGCACCTGCCCCGAGCCGAGCTTGGATTTGGTCTGACTCTCGAACTGGGGGTCTTCCATCTTCACGGAGACCACAGCGGTCAGGCTCTCCTTCACGTCCTCGCTCTTGAGGTTGGGCTCGTTGTCGCGCAGCACCTTGTATTTGCGGCCGTAATCGTTGATGGCGCTGGTCAGCGCGGTGGTGAAGCCGGTCAGGTGGGTGCCGCCGTCGGGCGTGGCGATGTTGTTGACGAAGGGGTAGATGTTCTCGTTGTAGGAGTCGTTGTACTGCATCGCGACCTCGACCAGCACGCCGTCCTTGATGCCCTCGGTGTAGATGGGCTCAGGGAAGAGCACCTCCTTGTTGCGGTTGAGGTACTTGACGAATTCGCGCAGTCCGCCCTCGTAGCAGAAGTCGTGGGAGACGGGCTCATCGGGGCGTTCGTCGGTGAAGACGATGCGGATGCCCTTGTTGAGGAAGGCCATCTCGCGCAGGCGCTTCTTGAGCACATCGTGATCGAAGGTCACGCCGGCTTCGAAGATGCCATCGGGGTTCTCCTCGCTGATGATGTCCGGCAGGAAGCGGATGGTCGTGCCGGTCACGTCCGTCTGGCCGATGACCTTCAGGTCGTAGAGGTACTTGCCGCGGGCGTATTCCTGCCGATAGACCTTGCCGTCCTGATACACGGTGACGGACAGGGTCTTCGACAGCGCGTTGACCACGGACGCACCCACGCCGTGCAGTCCGCCGGACACCTTGTAGCCGCCGCCGCCGAATTTGCCGCCGGCATGCAGCACGGTCAGGCAGACCTCAACCGCCGGGCGACCCATCTTGGGGTGGATGCCCACGGGGAAGCCGCGTCCGTCGTCCTTGACGGAGACGGAGCCGTCCTTATGCAGGGTGACATCGATGCGCTTGCAGTATCCGGCCAGCGCCTCGTCCACCGAATTATCCACAATTTCATACACCAGGTGATGCAGACCGCGCGCGTCGGTGGAGCCGATATACATGCCCGGGCGCTTGCGGACGGCTTCAAGACCCTCCAGCACCTGGATCTGCTCCTCGCCATATTCGCCGGTGGCCTGGGTGGCGTTGTCAAGATCGGGGGTGAGTTCCAGTTCGTTTGCCATGATTGCACCTCGATTGGGAAGATGAGTACACCCCGCAGCGGCAGGGCGAAAAAACGGTTGTCAGGCCGGGGAAAACGGGGGATGATCCTATTCACCCCAGCATATTGATTATACCACAAAACCGGGGAAAATGGAAGGCTTTTTCTACATTATATATAGGGTCGTCCATGATGACACGTTTTTCCTCATTTGCTACATGGAGAACCAGAGCACAAGGCCGCTTTCGCGCGTCGAAAGCGGCGCAAAGCCGCCGGGGGGAAAAGCAGGGTGTGGCTTTTCCTCCCCGGACCCCCCTCGTAATCGGCAACGTGTAGTAAAGGCGGCTGCATATCTTGGCGGCTCAGGATGCAGTCGATTGCTT
>CAZJOA010000149.1:0-6049 GCA_964547515.1 uncultured Faecalibacterium sp. | reverse complement strand
TAATTCTTTATAGTAAGTGCTGAAGAGGAGGAGCGTATGAAGGCTGCTGTCATCGGAATCGGTTCGAACTCGGTGCGAATGCTGATCTGCGCCGTGGAGGACGGCACGATCCGCCGTCTGCGCCGGGACAGGGAAGGGACACGTCTTTTCTCGGGTCTGGACGCCCAGGGGCGGCTCAGCGCAAAGGCGATGGAGGCATCTGCCGCAGCGGTTCGCCGGATGGCGGAATCCGCCCGGGCAGAGGGCTGCGAGACCATCGACCTCTTCGCCACCAGCGCCACCCGCGATGCGGCCAATCAGGCGGATTTCGCCGCGCTGCTCCTGCGTGAATCCGGCCTGACGCTGGAGGTATGCTCCGGTGAACGCGAGGCGGCACTGTCCTTTTTCGGCGCGGCGGACGGGCAGTTCTCCGGCGTGATCGACATTGGCGGCGGTTCCACGGAGGTCATTGTGGGCAGCGGCATGGATGTCCGATGCGGATTCTCCTGTCAGATGGGTGCAGTCCGCCTGGCGAGTCTGCTGCCCATCCGCGACCATGGCGACCTCCCCGCCGTACAGCAGATCGCGGATGGCATCCTCGCCGAAGCGCTGCGCCAGCATCCCGCGCTAACGCTTCCGCCCCAGTGGATCGGCACGGGCGGCACCTTCACCACGCTCGCCGCGATGATGAAGGGCATCCGCTGGACAGATCGCACCTACATGCACGGGACGGTGCTGCCCATCGGGTTCATTCAGGCGGCCGCGCGTGATCTGGCGGACATGCCCATCGAGGAACGCAAGCGTCTGCCCGGCCTGCAGCCCAACCGCGCGGACATCATCGTCCACGGCATGTGCATCCTGCTGGCCTGCATGGCGCGCCTGGGCATGGAGCGCATCACCGTCAGCGAATACGGCAACCTGGATGGGTACGTCCGGGAGAAGTACGGCGCGGGGACATCGACCCGTTTCGCGCACTTGGGTTGACTTTGCGTCCAGGCAAGTAGCGCGTGGGGCATTGCCGTCCCCCGAGGACGTTGTCGGACGGTAGTCCGACCAGGACGAGGGGGCTTCGGGGTCTTCGACCCTTTTTCTCGCGATTCGGTTGATTGTGCTTCCAAGCAAGCCCCACGTGGGACGAAGCAAACGCGAAAAGGCTCTCTTTGCGGAGAGCCTTTTCGCGTATTTGCCGAGCGGCGCATGCAGGGGGCTGCGCACCCCGCACGCGGAAACTGCCTGAAGTACATCCCCTTCCATCGCGAAAAAAGGGTCGAAGACCCCGAAGTCCCCCCCTCGTCCTGGTCGGACTGCCGTCCGACAACGTCCTCGGGGGGCTCGCCTCCTTCGCATTATCGGCTCACACGGTGCCCCGGAGCACACTCATCAGCCATCCGCCCAGGGCCTGGAAGAGCCCCAGCATGCAGCATCCGCCGTGGGGACGGCGGTGACGTGCGTATCGGCGGGACATGGTCGGTGACATGGGTGGCGGGGGCGGGGGACGGTGTCCGGGGCGGTGTCCGCCGGGTCGATGCCCACCGGGACGGTGTCCGGGGCGATGTCCGCCGGGTCGCGGACCTCCGGGATGATGCATATGGAAGCCTCCTTTTCCATGGTCATGATTCGTTCTTGACGCATTCATCATAGCACAAATTCCGTCGCGAAACAAGAAAAGCCGCTCCAAAGCATCATTTGAGCGGCTGAAATGTCATGCATGGGCTTCGTCCTCCACCGCCTGCCAGGCCGTGTTCAGGCTTTGCAGGCAGGCCAGGTGGCGATCCACATGCTCGATGTCCCACAGCTCGGCCTCGATCAGCAGCAGATAGAGGTGGAACAGCCCGTCGTAGTCCTTCGCGGTGCGCATTTGCTGCATGGACGCGGTCATGGCGGCGACATCGCGGGTCTGCGACTCCAGCATGGACAGGTGGCTGATGCATCGCGTCAGCAGCTCGCCCATGGTGAGGTCGAATTCCTCGCGCTCCAGCGTATCGCGGAGCTTCATCAGGCGGGTGACGGCTTCCTCGGGCGGATAGCCCTCCTCATACTGCGCGATGAGGTAGAGGAAGACCTCGCCCATGTGATCCCAGTCGTCCCCGGCGCGGCCGCCGACGAAGGTCTTCACGCCCTTTTCCAGCCCGAAATCGCCATTGGCATAGAGCGCCAGCATGGGCAGGAGCTTCACCTGACGATGGAGGGACAACCAGTCCTCATGCTGAAAGAGGTTCTCGCTGTCGTAGCAGAACAGCGCCAGATACAGCCCGGTGGGGTGCTTGCGGACGGACAGGCGGCAGGTGGACGCCACGGCGCTCCCATCGGGATGCGGCGTGACCATCGCGTAGCAGAAGCCGCCTTCCCGACTGCCCTCCAGACGGGCATGGCCATCCACCAGGGCGAGCAGCTGTTCAAGGGTGAGGTCACGTCTGCGCTCCTCCGGCTCATCGAACCACTGACAGTTATCCAGCATCGCGCGGCACAGGCGGATCATGTCCTCCTGTGTGCCGATGGTGCAGACGCGGGCGCGGTTGCGGGCAGACATGCGAGCACCTCCTTCTTTCTTGCAAATTGTCATTTACAAATTAGGAATTAGGAATTAGGAATTTAGAATGCTTTGCGGGGGACGGCACACAGGCATCACACTCTCAATTCATAATTCCTCATTCATAATTCCTCATTTCTGACAAAATGCAAGTATTTTGTCAGAAGAACATGCTGACCTGATTGCTCTCGCTCATGCCCTCCAGCGAGCCATGCGCACGGAGCATATCGATGATGGAGGAGGGCACCTTGGCGCGATCCCGGAGGTCCTCCACGGAGAGGAAGCGGGCTTTCTGCCTTTCGCGGATGATGCCCTCGGCGACGCTTTCGCCCAGTCCGCCCAGGGACGTGAACGGCACGCGCAGGGACTTCTCGTCCTCCATGGTGAAGCGCTTCAGGTCGGACTTGTACAGGTCGCAGGGCAGGAATCGGAAGCCGCGCATGCGCATCTCCAGCACCAGCTCCAGGGACGTGACGGCATCGCCATCCGCCGCAGTGGCCTTGGGGTCTTCCTTGATCTGCTTGATCCTCTGGCGGATCGCATCCGGCTCGATGAGCATGGTGCAGGCATCAAAGCCCTTGCCGCGCAGGGTGAAATACGCCGCGTAATACGCCAGCGGCCGATGCACCTTGTACCACGCCACGCGCAGGCTGCTCATGACATAGGCCACGGCATGCCCCTTGGGGAACATGTACTTGATCTTCTTGCAGGAATCCATGAACCAGGCCGGGACATTGGCATCGAGCATGGCCTGTTCCATCTCGGGCTTGAGGCCCTTGCCCTTGCGGACGGATTCCATGGTGGTGAAGGCCATTTTGGGCGCGACACCCTTGTCGATGAGGTAATTCATAATGTCGTCACGGCAGCAGACGCATTCGCTGAGCTTTGCCGTGCCGGAACGCACCAGATCCTGTGCGTTGCCCAGCCAGACATCCGTGCCATGGCTCAGGCCGGAAATGCGCACCAGCTCCTCCATGGTGGATGGCTTTGTGTCATCCAGCATGCCGCGGACGAAGGCCGTGCCGAATTCGGGGATGCCCAATGTGCCGGTGGAGCAGTCAATGTCCTCGGCAGTGACACCCAGCGCCTCGGGGGAGGAAAAGAGGGAGCGCACCGGCTTGTCATCCAGGGGGACGGCCTCGGTGGGGGTGTCGGTGATCTCCGCCAGCATATGCAGCACGGTGGGATCAACATGCCCCAGACAGTCCAGCTTGACCAGAATGTCATGCATGGAGTTGAAGTCGAAATGGGTGGTGTTGAAGTCGGAATCAAGGTCATCCGCCGGATGCTGAACGGCGGTGAACTGGCATATGTCGTATTCCTTGGGCACGACGACCATGCCGCCGGGGTGCTGACCGGTGGTCTTCTTCACACCCTCGCAGCCCGCCGCCAGACGTTCCTTCTCGGTGTTGCCCACCTGAATGCCGCGCTCCTCGAAATACTTGGCGACATAGCCGTATGCGGTCTTTTCCGCCAGACCGGAGATCGTCCCGGCGCGGAAGACGTGATCCTTGCCGAAGAGCTCCTCCACATAATGGTGGGCGCGGTTCTGATATTCGCCGGAGAAGTTCAGGTCGATGTCGGGGACCTTGTCGCCCTCGAAGCCCAGGAACACCTCGAAGGGGATGTCGAAGCCATCCTTCGCCAGATTCCGTCCGCAGATGGGGCAATCCCGGTCGGGCAGGTCAACGCCCATCTTATAGGCGGACTTGTCCACATCGAAGAAGCCCTTGCGGCAGTGGGTGCACCGGTAATGGGGCGGCAGGGCGTTCACCTCGGTGATGCCGCACATATGCGCCACGAAGGACGAACCGACCGAACCGCGCGAACCGACGAGGTAGCCATCGTCATTGGACTTCTTGACCAGCTTCTGCGCGATGTTGTACAGCGTCGCGAAGCCGTAGCCAATGATGGACTTGAGCTCCTTCTCGATGCGGGCGGTGACGATGTCGGGCAGCTCCTCGCCGTAAAGCTCCTTAGCGCGATTCCAGGTCATGCTCTGGATATTGTCCGCCGCGTCCTCCCACAGGGGCTGGAAGGTGTCCTCCCCCTTGGGATGGATGGGGAAGAGCTGCAGCTTCTCCACCTGATCGGCGATTTTGCGTGGATTGGCAATGACCACCTCGTGGCACTTTTCCGGGCCGAGATAGGCGAATTCCTCCAGCATCTCGTCCGTGGTCTTGAAATAGAGGGGTGCCTGATTGTCCGCATCGTCATAGCCCATGCCGGCCTGGATGATGGCGCGGTTCTTGGCGTGATGGGGGTCAAGGAAGTGCACGTCCCCCGTGGCGACGACGGGCTTGCCCAGCTCCTCGCCCAGCTTGACGATGATGCGGTTCAGGTCGCGCAGACCCTCCTCATCCGCAATGCGTCCGTCGCGCACCATGAAGTAGTTGTTGCCCACCGGCTGGATCTCCAGATAATCATACCAGGAGGCGATCTCCTTGAGCTTCTCCCACGGCTCATTGGCCAGCACGGCCTGGAAGAGCTCCCCTGCCTCGCAGGCGCTGCCGATGATGAGTCCGTCGCGCAATTCGTCGATCCTCTGCCGGGGCATATGGGGACGGCGGCGGAAGTACTCCAGATGGCCGATGGTGACGAGCTTGTTCAGGTTGACAAGACCGGCCTGCGTCTTGACCAGGAGGATGACGTGGTAGCTCTCGCCGATGGCGCCGCCCGTGAGGGTATTGAGGTCGCTCAGGCGGGTGAAGCCCTTCTCCTCCTGGAGCTGCCGGAGCATCTTGGCCAGGCACAGCGCCGTGGCAGTGGCATCATGCACGGCGCGATGGGCGTTTTTCAGGCTGACATGCAGCTGCTTGCACACGCTGGACAGCTTGAAGCTCTTCATATCGGGGAACATCTTGCGCGCCAGGGTCAGGGTATCCAGCACGGGCGCGTCATAGCGGCGACCCAGACGCTTCAGCTCCGCGCGCAGGAGGGACGCATCGAAGGCGGCGTTATGCGCGGCGATGGGGGCATCGCCGATGAAGTCCATCAGCCTGGGGATGGCGGTGTCCGCCGTTTCCTTGTCGGCCAGCATGCGGTCGGTGATGCCGGTCAGCTGGACGATCTTCTCCTTCAGCGCCACCTGCGGATTGACCAGCAGGGACATGGAGTCCACCACCGTGCCGCCCACGAGCTTCACCGCACCGATCTCGATGACGCGATCGACGGCGGTGTTCAGGCCGGTGGACTCAAAGTCCAGCACGACGATGGGAGCATCCAGGGAACGGTCGTCCGCCGCTGTGACCACGTCCTTATCGTCGATGAGGTAGCCCTCGCAGCCCGGAATGAGCTTGATGGGCTGCTTCTTCACCGCATTGAACGCCGCCGGGAAGGCCTGCACCACGCCATGGTCGGTGATGGCCACGGCGGGATGTCCCCATTTGATGGCACGCTTGATGAGGTCACCGGCGGGGGTCAGGGCATCCATGGTGGACATGTTGGTGTGCATGTGCAGCTCAATGCGCTTTTCCTCGGCGGTGTCCTCCCGCTCAATGCGCTCCATGGGCACCATGTCCCGGACGGAAATGGAAAGCT
>CAZJOA010000148.1:0-6134 GCA_964547515.1 uncultured Faecalibacterium sp. | reverse complement strand
TGACGGAAGTCCGCCGCGCTCATCTCACACATGGGGATGCGCTTGATGATGCCGGCGTTGTTGACCAGAATGTCGATCACGCCGACTTCCTCTTCGATCTGCTTGACCAGGGCGTTCACCGCATCCTCGTCGCAGACATTGCAGACATAGCCGTGCGCCTTGATGCCCTCGGCCTCGTAGGCGGCCAGACCGCGATCGACGAACTCCTGCTTCAGGTCGTTGAAGCAGATGGTCGCGCCGGCCTTCGCCATGGCCTTGGCGATGGCAAAGCCGATGCCGTAGGATGCGCCGGTGACAAGGGCGACCTTGCCCTCCAGGGAGAACATGTTCATGGGGGTTTCCTCCTTTATATGGAATGCTTATTTTAGATCCTGCATGGCGATGCCGTCCATGTCGTCGAAATCCTGATTTTCGCCGCACATGCCCCAGATGAAGGTGTACGCCTGAGTGCCGCAGCCGGAATGGATCGACCAGGACGGGCTGATGACGGCCTGCTCGTTGCGCATGATGATGTGGCGGGTCTCGTCGCCCTCGCCCATGAAGTGCATGACGAAGGCATCATCGGGCAGGTCGAAGTAGAGGTAGACCTCCATGCGGCGGTCGTGGGTGTGGCAGGGCATGGTGTTCCACACAGAGCCGGGCTCAAGCTTGGTCATGCCCATCACCAGCTGACAGCTTTCCACCTGGCCGGGCAGGATGTACTTGCAGATGGTGCGGTGATTGGCGGATTCAAGGCTGCCCAGCTCGGCACGGACGCAGTCCTCCGGGCGGATATACACCGTCGGATAGGCCTTGTGTGCGGGGCAGCTGTTCAGGTAGAACTTGGCGGGATTTGCCGCATCCGCCGACGCGAAGATGACCTCCTTGCTGCCACGGCCGACATACAGGCCATCACGGTGGCGCAGCGTGTACACCGTGCCGTCCACGGTGACAGTGCCTTCGCCGCCGATGTTGATGACACCCAGCTCACGGCGCTGCAGGAAGTACTCCGCGCGCAGCTCGTCACCCGCGTCCAGCGACAGCGTCCCCTTCACGGGCACGGCGCTGCCGGTGATAATGCGGTCGATGTGGCTGTAGACCAGCTTCACGTCGTCCGCCCGGAACAGATCGTCGATCAGAAACTCCTCGCGCAGACGCTTTGTGTCGTAGGTCTTGACATCGCGGGGCGAGGATGCAGTACGAAGCTCCATAGGGATCTCCTCCTTTGCGTTGGAAGCGTTTACAACCGCCAAATCAGCCTGACCGGCCGCACGGACGCTCCCTCATGCCTCTATTGTACAACGTTTGGGGGGATTTGAAAAGAGCAAAATTCCACAATGGGATAAATAGTGGGAAAAATGTTGCAGGAATTGGGCAATCGCGTGAAGAATTATCCAAGCTGAATCGTTATATAGGTGAAGAACCTGCGGACGGCGAGTCCGAAGCCGCGGTTCGTGCATTCTGACAGAAAGGACGCTGCTCAATATGAAGAAACTTCTTCCGCTCATTGTCCTCGTGCTGCTGCTGACGGCCACGACCGCGCTGGCGGCGAGCATCCCCGGTCAGCAGTCCATCATCGCTGTGAACGACGCGGCGGGCGCAGTCATCAGCCTGACGGATGACGATGCATCCACCGCGTGGGTGCAGTCCGCCGAGAGCGGCACGACCCTGACCCTCAGCCTGTCCGGCGCGAGCGTCGGCGAGGTGTGGATTCGCAATGGCTATGCCTACACCCAGAATTGGTACAGCCACTACGACCGTCCGTCGACCGTGAAGGTCACGGTGTACTACCGTGCGAATCAGTACACCACCTCCTACGACTTCTTCCGCTATACGCTCAAGGATGCCTACCAGCCCAATGCCCGCACGGAGGACTGGAATGGCGGCTATCAGCGTCTGCTGCTGCCCAAGCGGTACACCGGGGTGACGAAGATCGAGCTGACCATCGAGGGCAGCGTGCGGGGCTATGGCAATGCGGGTCTGGCGATCTCCGATGTGGCGGTGTCCACGGGTACATTTGTGTCCGCCACGCCCAAGGCCAACGCCACGGCCACGCCCAAGCCCTATGTGGTCTATGTCACGCCCAGTCCCGCGCCGTATTGGGGCGAACCCACCCAGACCCCTGACTGGGGCTATGATGTCACCCCCACCCCCGTGGTGGAGCTGATTACCCCCACGCCCGCGCCGACGAAAGCACCCACCCCCGCCGTGACCAGCGAACCGGTGGTGTACCCGTCCGACACAGGCGTTGTGGCGACGCTCACCCAGCGGGCGGCCACCCGTTCCGGCCCTGGCAACCGCTATGACGAGCCTGGCACTTTCTTCTCCGCCGGACATGAGGTCAAGGTCATTTCGAAGGCCTGGGACAGCGAGAATGATCTGTGGTGGTTCCAGATCGAGTTCAAGTACGACGGCGAATGGTATCGCGCTTACACGCCGGAGACCCGTGTGGACATTGATCCGGCGGTGGTCGCCACCGAGCCGACCGAGCCCATCGAGAAGCTGAGCCTCCCGGAGGATGTCCGCTCCTACTTCGGCCCGGGCGCGAACTACCGCTGCTACCGCTACGCCATGATCTACGAGGGCTATGACGTGAAGGTCTTCAACATCGAGAATGGCTGGGCACAGATCGAGTATATCGATTACGCGCTGGACGGCTGGCCTGTACGGCGGACGTGGATTCCGCAGGCAGCGCTGTACGGCAAGTGATCCCTGAATGAACGGCAAGACAGACTGCTCCCAAAGCCGTGCTTTCAGCAGCAGTAATTCGCCGTCTGCAAGACTCTCATCGTATCGACCGGCTTTGCCGGTCGGGCGGGGCGTTTTCCGTAGAAAAATCCCATTTTTCGGAGGAAAACATTCCGCAGCTATTTTCGAAAAAGTGGCTTTGCCACTTTTTCGAAACCGAGAAGAGCCGTCCCGCGACAAAACGCAGGGCGGCTCTTTTGCGTCAATGATAATAGTCGATGTCATAGTGGATGACGCAGACATAGCGCGGATCGATCTGCCGGGCGGCTTGGCTGAGGGCATCCGTCAATCGGGCTGTGTCGGTGAAGCCCGGGGGGATCACCACGTCGAAGATCAGATTGGTCTGCTCCTCGCCGGGCACCATGCGCAGGTCGTGGAGCATGAATTCCCCGTCCAGCGCCTTCAGTGCCGCACAGAGGGCATCATGCGCCGCATCGGTCTTCTCGTCCCCGCTGACGATGGGGTCCATGTGGATGCACAGCGGGATGTTCAGCGCCTCGCCGATCTCGTGCTCCGCGCGGTCGATCACCTCATGCAGCACCAGAATGTCGCCGTCCGCCGGGACTTCGGCGTGGATGGACGCAAAGCAGCGTCCCGGGCCGTAATCGTGGATCAGCAGATCATGCGTGCCAAGGATGTGCTCATAGCTCGTCAGGCGGCTGATGATCTCCTTGCCCAATTCCGGATTGGTGCGACCGCCCATCAGGCTGTCCACCGTGTCGCGGACGACATCGAAGCCCGCCTTGAGCACGAGCAGCGACACCGCCACGCCCATCCACCCGTCGATGGGGATGGAGAAGACATGCCCGACCGCCATGGAGATGAGGACGGCGGAGGTCGCCAGGACATCGGAGAGGGAATCCTTCGCGGCGGCCAGCAGGGAAGGGAAGTCAATCAGCCTGCCCACCGCGCGGTAGAAGAAGAACAGGGCGCATTTGGCCAGGATGGACAGGAGGAGCAGTCCGCCGGAAAGCCATCCGAATGCCACGGCGGACGGCGCAAGGATGCTCTCCACGCCGCTGCGGAAGGTCTCCACGCCCATCATCAGGATGAGCAGCCCCACCGCCAGCGCCCCGAGGTATTCCATGCGGCCATGGCCGAAGGGGTGCTCCTTGTCCACGGGCTTCTGCGCCAGACGCATGCTGACCAGGGAGACGACGCTCCCGGCCGCGTCGGACAGGTTGTTGACCGCATCCGCCGTGACGGCCACCGAACCGGTCAGCGTGCCGATGAGCAGCTTCCCGGCGGCGAGCAAAGCGTTCACGCCCACGCCCACGCCCGATCCGAATGTCCCCAGACGCTTCCGCACCGGCTGATCCGTCGGCAATTCGCCCGGACGAAGCAGGTGCTTCACCATTTTCTGCAATGTCGACCATCCTTTCTGACGGGATCTCTTCCTTTATATATGCGTTTGCGGGGTGAGGTGTTCCCGCGCGGCGGAGAGCAGCGCATCGCGCTCATTGGGCAGCGCGTCGTCGAGCAATTGCTCCAGCAGCCACTGGAGCGTTTCGCCCACCGCGCGCCCCTTTGCCCCCAGCGCCATCATGTCCCGCCCGTTCACGGCCATGTCGCGCAGGGTGACGCAGGGCTGTTCGGCTAACAGCGCGTCCAGGGCGGACAGCGTGTCCACGCGATGGGCTTCCACCGCCGCGGCATCCTTCGTGCCGGTCGCCAGGGCATCGGCGCGCTTCACCTCGATCAGCTGACGCAGCGCTTCCTCGCCCAGGCGGTTCAGCCGACGCTTCAGCAGCCGTCTTTCGGGGGTGACGGGCCATCCGTGGCTGCCGATGAGCAGCAGCACCCGGTCGCGGGTCGCGTTGTCCACCTTGAGGCCGGTCAGCACCTTTTCCGCGATGCGGACGGACTGCGCCTCGTGCCCGTAGGCGTGGCCTTCGCCGTTCTCGTCCAGCGTGAAGCAGGCGGGCTTCCCCGCGTCGTGGAGCAGCATGGTCAGCCGCAGCACCTCCGTAGGCGGGATGGCTTCCACCGCGCGGACGCTGTGCTCCCACACGTCCCAGAGGTGGTGATGTGTCCGCTGATCGAACCCCGCCAGCGCTTCGAGCGGCGGGAAGAGCGTGAAGAGCACATCCTGATATTGGCGGACGATCCGCCCTGCGCCGCGTCCGCACAGGAGCTTCGCCAGCTCCACGCGGATGCGTTCGGCGGCGACGCTTTTGAGCGTGTGCTTCAGCGCGTGGATGGCGCGGTCGGTGTCCGGGTCGATGTCGAATTCGTACACGGCGGCGAACCGCATGGCGCGCAGGATGCGCAGCGCGTCCTCCCCGAAGCGCTTGTCCGGGTCGCCCACGCAGCGAATGCACCGCGCGGCAAGGTCAGCCTGTCCGCTGAATGCGTCCACCAGACCGGTATGCGGACTCCAGGCCATGGCGTTGATGGTGAAATCCCGCCGCGCCAGATCCTCCCGCACGTCCGCCACGAAGGTCACGCTGTCCGGATGACGATGGTCGGTGTATGCGCCGTCCACCCGGAAGGTCGTGACCTCGTATGGCTCGTGCGCATGCATGACGGTGAGCGTCCCGTGCTTCAGGCCGGTCTCGATCACATGCCAGCCGGCGAAGACCTGCTGCATCTGCTCCGGCAGGGCATCGGTGCAGATGTCCCAGTCCTTGGGCGCACGCGCCAGCAGGCTGTCCCGCACACATCCGCCCACCGCATACGCCTGATAGCCGTGCTGATGCAGCGTCTCCAGCACCAGCGCCGCCCCGTCAGGAAGCGTCAGCATGTCCGCCCCCTCCTTTCGTTCCGAAATGTGCTGTCTCCTATTATACATGATGCGGGGGTCGGATTGCAAGCCCCGATTCGCATGCGAATTGGGCAATGTGCACAAATTCGGGCGAAAAATTTCTGCATGGGACTTTGCGGCTGCGGATGAAAAATCAGCTCAGGACGCTTGCTTTTTTGCCGCGCAGGTGGTATTATATATGAGTTGGTTTCTGCCTAACGGCGGGCGGCTGCATGCCCATGCGCACATGGACATGTTCCGTCGGGAGGACGAAGCCGGCATACCGTGCTGAACGCCGCGGCCTTCCATTACGCGCCGGTCAGCACCGCTGTACGCCTGCATTCACCAGGCGACGGCACCGAGGGTGCGGACGAGATGTCCCCCCTGGAGTGGGTTGCTCCAGGAAGGGCAGACCCGTTCCGCTGCTTCATCATGACAGCGAAGGCCGTCATGGATCATCTACGCGGCGCCAAGCCGCAAGGAAGCCCGCATCGGGAAAACCCGGTGAGGCCAAAAATTTGGAGGTGCATTGAACAAATGGCACGCATTTCAGGTGTGGACCTGCCCCGTGAAAAGCGAGTGGAGTATGGCCTGACCTACATCTACGGCATCGGTCTGAAGACCTCTCAGAAGATGCTGGCAGAGGTGGGCATCAATCCCGACA
>CAZJOA010000147.1:0-6227 GCA_964547515.1 uncultured Faecalibacterium sp. | reverse complement strand
CCCGACTGACCGGGCAGAAAGAGAGGAACAAGCCAGTGGCAAAGCGAATCGTTTTCATAGGCGCGGGCAGCTACACCTTCACGCGCAACCTGTGCCGCGACCTGCTGACCTTCCCCGCATTCCGAGATGCGGAGCTGGTGCTGATGGACATTTCCGACGAGAACCTGGAGCTGGCGCGGAGGATGGTCACGCGTATCGTGGAGGCGGGCAGCTACCCGGCGAAGGTCATCTGCACCAAGGATCGCGCCGAGGCGCTCAAGGGGGCGGACGGCGTGCTGTGCACCATTCTGGTGGGCAGCCGCGAGGAACGCGCCAGCGATGTGGACATCCCCATGAAGTACGGCGTGAGCATCTCCTGCGGCGATACCCGCGGGCCGTCGGGCGTGTTTGATTACCTGCGCACCGTGCAGACCATGATGGACATCTGCGCCGACATCGACCGGTACTGTCCCGATGCCATCTTCCTCAACTACACCAATCCCATGGCGATGCTCTGCCGCACGATGCAGACCGTCTACCCCCACCTGCATATCACGGGGCTTTGCCACAGCGTTCAGGGCACGGCGAAGAAGATCGCCCGCTGGGCAGGGGTCGATTTCGCGGACTGCACCTACACCTGCGCGGGCATCAACCATCAGGCGTTTTATGTGGACTATCGCTATAAGGGGCAGGACATCTATCCGCTCCTGCGGGAGGCCGCCAAGCGCCCGGAGGTCTACAATGAGGAGCAGGTGCGCTTTGAGATGTTCAAGCACCTGGGGTATTTCTCCCCCGAGGGCTCCGGACACCACAGCGAGTATGTCGCCTGGTTCCGCAAGCGCCCCGACCTGATCGAGAAATACTGCATGCATGGCACGGGCAAGGACCCCGGCTATCCCCGCACGCCCGAGCGCCGCGCAATGATGGCCGCTGAGCGTCAGCAGAAGCTGGATGAGTGGATGAACAGCCCCGTCGAGCTCAAGCGCGGGCCGGAATATGCGGCGTACATCTTCAATGCCATCTTCGGGGACAACGAGATGTTCGAGTTCAACGGCAATGTGCGGAATTTCGGCCTGATCGACAATCTGCCGGAGGGCTGCTGCGTGGAAGTGCCGGTCATCGCCAGCAAGAAGGGCTTGCAGGCCGTCCATGTGGGAGCACTTCCGCCCCAGTGTGCGCTGCTGAATTCCATTTCCACCCAGTGCGAGGAGCTGGCCATCGAGGCGTACCTCCAAAACGACAAGGAGAAGGTCTACCATTCCTGCCTCTATGACCCGCTGACCAGCGCCGTGCTGAGCATGGACGAGATCCATCAGATGGTGGATGAACTGTTTGAAGCCGCCGCGCCCTATCTGCCCTTCCATTGATCGCAAGGAGGAACGACGATGCTTGGATTTGGCTGCATGCGTCTGCCGATGATCGGCGACAAGGTGGACATTCCCCAATTCTGCAAGATGGTCGACCGCTACATGGCGGAAGGCTTCAACTATTTTGACACCGCCCATGGGTATATCGACGGACAGAGCGAAACGGCACTGCGCGAGGGGCTGACGAGCCGTTATCCGCGCGAGCGCTACATCCTGACCAACAAGCTCTCCGGGAATTTCTTCAAGTGCCGGGAGGACATCGCGCCCCTGTTCCAGCAGCAGCTGGATGCCTGCGGCGTGACGTACTTCGACTATTACCTCATGCACGCCATGAATGCGGGCAAATTCCGCAAATACATGGAGATGGGCGCATTCGACGAGGTGCTCAAGCTGAAGGCGCAGGGGAAGATACGCCACATGGGCATCTCCTTCCATGACAAGGCGGATGCGCTGGACATGATCCTTACCGAACAGCCCGCCATCGAGGTCGTGCAGATCCAGTTCAACTACCGGGACTACGAGGATGCCACGGTGCAGTCCCGCCGGTGCTATGAGGTCTGCCGCAAGCATGGCAAGCCGGTTCTGGTCATGGAGCCCATCCGTGGCGGCAACCTGGTGGATCTGCCCGATGCGGCGAAGAAGGTGCTGACGGACCTGCACGGCGGCAGCATTGCCAGCTATGCGCTGCGGTTCGTGGCATCCTTCCCGGGGATCAGGATGATCCTCTCCGGCATGAGCAGCGAAGAGCAGATGGAGGACAACCTGTCCACGATGAAGGACGTCAAGCCGCTGGACGAGCGCGAAATGGCCGCCATCGGCGAGGTCGTGCAGATCCTGCGCAGTCAGAACCAGATCCCGTGCACCCGCTGCCGGTACTGCACGGAGCGCTGCCCGAAGAACATCGACATTCCGCGGCTGTTCGCGCTGGAGAACATGAAGCGCGAATTCAAGAACGCCCATGTGGAGTGGGACTATCAGATGGCGATCAAGGATCATGGCAAGCCGTCGGAGTGCCTGGGCTGCGGGCTGTGCGAGAAGGCCTGTCCGCAGTATATCGGCATCCGCGCGCTGCTCAGGGAGATCGCGGAGAAATACGAATAACAAGCAATGCCCCTGCATCATCACGGTGCAGGGGCGAATTCGTGCTATTCTTCCGTCAGGGTGGGGGAGAGCTCCTCCAGCATGAGCGGCAGGCGCAGGATGACCCTTGTGCCCTGGTTCTCGGCGCTTTCGATGTCGAAGCCGTACTGGCTGCCCCGCTGGAGTCGGATGCGCTTGTAGATATTGCGCAGCCCCAGGCCGATGGTGCTGCCGCTTTCCGTGCTCTCGTAGGCGGTGATGCTGGCCTTCAGTTCGCCAAGAGCCTCGGCGGACATGCCCTTGCCGTTGTCCTGCACGATGAACTGCATCTCCTTCTCGGAAATGCGCCGCCCTTCGATGCGCAGCAGGCCGTGTCCGATGATCTGCTCCAGGCCGTGGTACATGGCGTTCTCCACGATGGGCTGGAGCGTCATTTTGAGCATGCGGCAGTTCAGAATGTCCTCCTCAATGGCGAAGGTGGTGGAGAACCGCCCGGGATAGCGTGCATCCATGATCTGCAAATACTTGCTGATGCAGTCCAGCTCCTGCTGCACGGTGACGATGTATCCGCCCTTGATGCTGTATCGGAAAATGTCGGACATTGCGCCGGAGATGGTCACGACCTCCGGCACGTCGTACGCCAGACCGATGCTGGAGAGGCAGTTGAGCGTGTTGTAGAGAAAGTGGGGGTTGATCTGGCTCTGCATGGCGCGGATGTGCGCCTGCTTCTCCTCCAGCTTGGCGTTGTAGAGGATGGACTGCTGGTCGAGGTTCTCCTGGGTGATCTGCTCCACCTTTTCCAGCAGGAGGTTGATATGCTCGGCGATGAGGCCGCTCTCGTTGCGGTAGGGGATGGACAGGCGCTGATGGAGGCTGCCGTCCTCGGTGGCCTGGGCGAGAAAGTCCGCGATGGCTTCCACCGGCTCGGCGATGTTCTTGGAGGTCAGCCGGCTCATGATGAGCATCACCAACAGCAGCAGGACGGACACGACAAGTCCCATGAGCGTGACCTGGCGGATGTCCTTTGTCAGCTCGGCCACGGGGATGATGGAGACGATCTTCCAGCCGGTGCTTTCGATCGTCTGATACTGGGCGATGGAGGCCTGTCCGTTGTAGGTCAGCCGATCATTGACGGTGTATTCGTCCCCCTCCTGCCAGAACACATCGGTGAAGAATTCACCACCCGACGGCCCTTTGCTGCTGACGATGATGCGGTTCTCCTGATCCAGCAGGAGGAAGATCGAGTTCTCCGTCGCGCCGTCCACCTGCACCAGCGTGGTCAGGTTGTGGATGTTCAGCACCAGTACGCCCACGCCGATCTTGCTGCCGTCGGCGGTCAGGTAGGAGTGGAAGATGGGGAAGACATAGGTGTAGAAGTGATTGCGGTAGCCCGCCACATGGTCGATGAACATGGGCTGAACGAAATCGGGGCTGCGGACACCGTATTCGGCCACGAGGGTATCGGTCATGCCCTCATCATTGCGGACGGGGTCGGAGATCTTCCGCGTGCCGTTGTTGAGCAGGAAGACGCTGTATATGTTGGGGTTGGAGGTGGACATGGAGGTAATCATCTCCATGATGTAGGGGTACAATTCGTAATTGCGCACCGGATCGTCGGAGAGCATCAGCTCCTGGACATATTCGGAGTAGGCGAGGATGGTGGAGGAGGCCTTGAGGTGCTCTGCGGCCTCGTTGATGGACTGTGCCGCCTGGGACATCTGCCTTGTGGCGGTGGCCATGACCCGCTGGGTGGACAGGTCGGCAAAGCCGGTGATGTAGATCACCTGCACCAGGAGCATCAGCACGAGCACACAGGCGATGAGGATGCCGAACTGTGTCTTCAGCGGCAGATGGCGCAGGTGCAGGGCGGGCTTCTTCTTGTGCACGGTCAATCCGCCCCGCTTTCCGTGCGTCGGCGGTATTCGCTGGGCGTGCAGCCGATGTTCTTCTTGAAGACCTTGTCGAAGTAGAAGTAGTCGTTATAGCCGATGCGTTCGCAGATCTCCTTGAGGGGCAGGGACGTTCCGCTCAGCAGCTCCCGGGCGTGTGCCATGCGAAGACGGGTGATGTACTGGGTGAAGGTACTGCGGGTCTCCCGGCGGAACAATTCGCAGCAATAGCTGACGTTGATGTAGAACTGGTCGCAGAGCTCCTGGAGGTTGAGGCTGTCCATATAGTGCGCGTCGATGAAGCGCAGCAGCTTGCGGAAATGCTGGTTGGCCGAGCCGTCCCGGGGCTGCTCCTGCTGGACGAGCTGTGCGGTGAGGTACTGGCACATGTTCGTCAGCGAGCCGAACTTCTCCACCAGGGTGTGCAGGCGCAGCGGGGTGACATCGGACAGCGCGTCCGTGCTGGGGAGGTATTCGCTGATGCTTTCGGCGATGAGGTTCCACAGGTTCAGCGCGTCGTTGGCGGTCAGGTCGTGTCGGCGGAAGTACTCCGGCAGACCGCCGAGCAGCTTCGTCAGCTGATCGGCATGGCGTGCGCGCAGCTCCTGGCTGATGCGCTGCCACACCTCCAGCACACAGCTGGGCTGGGCGGCATGGAAGGTGAAGATGCGTTCGCCGGGGTGGGTGAAGGTGTCGTACACCGCGACCTCGCACAGGTGCATCAGGTGGACGAGGGGTTCTTCGCCTGCGGACGCGGGACTCAGGCCGCAGCTGACGACCCCGGGCAGCTGTCCGATGGCCTGACGGAGGACGCCATGCCGATCGTCCATGCTGTTGACCAGGCAGATGACCTTGCGCGGCCCGAGCTGGAGGGTCAGCAGCTGCATATCGCCGGGGAGGGGGAGGGTCAGCGGCGGGGGAACGGTGCGGTCGAGGATGATGGCGGCGGCCTGCCAGCAGGGCATGAGCGGCCTGTCGAACCGCGGCTGGAGCAGCGCGGCGCTGTTCTCCTGCGCGGCATTGAGTCGCCCGTAGAGCGTCAGGTCGTCCAGCTTTTGCCGTGCATCCAGCTGCTGCTTGAGCTTGGCGAGGATGTCGGCGGCATTGGGGATGTCCAGCGGCTTGAGCAGATAGTCCAGCGCACCGGCCCGGAGCGCCTGCTGGGCATAGGCGAACTCCGAGAAGCCGCTGATGATGACGAATTCGGTCTGGATGCCCCTTTGCCGGGTCTTCTGGATCAGGTCGATGCCGTTGATCTCCGGCATGCGGATGTCGGTGAACACCAGATCGGGCTGCAGGGTGCAGATGGCCTCGAGCGCCTCGACGGGGTTGGTGGTCTCGTGGATGACCTCGAACTGATCGCTGCCACGCTGGATGAATTTGCGGATGCCGACGAGTGCCCACTGCTCGTCATCCACGATGATCGTGCGGTACATGCTGTCACCTCCGGACAAATGGGGGAACGTTACAATCCTTCTACTTTATCATACCATAGACCAGGCACGGAGGGAATGCAGCATCTTCGCTTTTTGGATGGAAAATTCTCGGCAGTGCTTGACAAGTTCATGTAGGTGAACTATAATGGCGCTGTGCACATCCTATGGTCGCGTATGCGCGTCACCGCGAGCGCCAACGCCCCTTGGCGGTCGGGCTTGCCCCCGAGGAAGTCGTCGGACGGTAGTCCGACCATGACGAGGGGGGCTTTGCCCCTTTTCTCGCGATTGGGTTGACTTTGCTTCCAACATGCCCCGCGTGGGGGACGCGAGCGCAGCGCTGCCCCTTGCCGGTCGGGCTTGCCCCCTCGTCCTGGTCGGACTCACGTCCGACAACGTCCTCGGGGGCGCGAGCGCAGCCAGCGACGGACATAAGTCCGGCGATGGCCGAAAAATAGGTCGCGCTTGCGCGACGAGCG
>CAZJOA010000146.1:0-6286 GCA_964547515.1 uncultured Faecalibacterium sp. | reverse complement strand
CTTTCGGCCATCACCGGACAATAGTCCGGTAATGGCTTCGCGGGGCGATTGCAAGCAATCGCTCCCGCTCGTCGCGCAAGCGCGACCTCATCAGCTTTTCTCGAAAAAGTGGCTTTGCCACTTTTTCGACACCCTGCCTTTCCGGCTGATTTCTTCGCCTTCTCGCGCCGGATTTCCGTTTGCCAACCGCCCCAATCCATGGTATAATGATACCAATCGCAAAGGAGGAGCAAAACCATGTCCGAACGCAACCCTTCCATTGAGTCCTGCGCCTTTCTCTGCGTCCATCAGGACGTGGTGGCGCAGGTGAAGAGCAGCTTCCCTGCGGAGGAGAAGCTCCTGCAGCTGGCCGAGCTGTTCAAGACCTTCGGCGACGGCACGCGCATCCGCATCCTCTATGTGCTGCTGAAGGCGGAGGTCTGCGTCTGCGACCTGGCGACCCTGCTGGGCATGACGCAGTCCGCCGTGAGCCATCAGCTGCGCATTTTGAAGCAGGCACAGCTCATCAAGGCGCGGCGCGATGGCAAGGCCGTGTTCTATTCCCTGGCGGACGACCATGTGGCGACGCTCCTGCGGCAGGGCATGGAGCATGTCTGCGAGGAATGACGAACGATGCAAAAGGGACGGCTTCGCGGGCAGGAGGCCGTCCCTTTGTCATGCTCATTTGATGGTCGTTTTGGTCGTGAAGGGCACGCCCCAGATGTAGTAGGTGATCGTGACCTCCCGGATGGGGTGCATGCTGATGTCCGTCAGGATGGTGGCCGTGATGTCCGCCGTCTGTCCGGCGGGGAGCTTCTTCTCCCCTGCTGCGCCGATTTGCAGGATGTCCCCCGCCATGGGCGTCACCTGCAATTCGACCATGTCCGCCGTGACGGCACTGTCATTGCGCAGACGCACGGTGTAGGTGAAGAACTGGTAATTCTCCGCCGAGGAAAGCTCCTGCGCGGTCACGAAGGGCGTGCCGACCACGGCGTTCAGGCGGAGCTGATCGCTGACCTGCGCGAAGAGCTCCGGCTGTGCGGCCGCTTCCGCCGACACCATGCCGACCGCCTCCACATAGATGTTCGCACTCATGTACAGATAGCCCACGCCCACCAGCGCGGCAATCAGCACGAGCACGGTGAAAATCGCAAAATACTTCATTGTTTCTTCCTTATTATTATTTTTTTATGAATTGGACATTGCTGAATAATCGTTTTTCTCATTTACTGTATGGGAGTCTAAGTATATAAGGCCGCTTTCGCGCGTCGAAAGCGGCGCAAAGCCGCCGGGGGGAAAGCAAGTTGTGGCTTTCCCCCCGGACCCCTCGTAACCGGTTGCTCTCAGTAAAGGCGGCTGCATATCTTGGCGGCTCTGGATGCGGTGGATTGCTTTGAATTCAAATAAAAGCGTAGTTGTCCTTTTCTCCATAGCTGGAATGAGAACATGAAGCAATCCCCCGCATATTCGCCGCCCCGTCCCCTTTGAGGTCTCGATGCAGCCGCCTCACCCATCCGCCCCCGACGTTTCGGACACCTCATTGTCGGTCGTTCATGACGATTTTTGAAAAACTGAGTATTTAGAGGTGACCAATTAGTATTCCCCCTGGAGCAGGCGGTTCATCTCTTCGATCATTTCCGCGTCCTTCAGGCTGAATTTGAATTCCACGCGTCGGGAGGCTTCACGGTCGACCTCGTTCGTCCCGTTGTAGTAGATCAGGTCGGTCTCGCTGCGTCCCGTGGCCGTCAGCAGCTTTTGCAGCGTCTCGCGCTCCGGGCTGCCCTCGCGGTACATGCTCAGGACATACATCATGACCTCATACGCACGCTCCTGCGAGAGCTTCATATTATTCTCCCAAGTGCCGACATCATCCGTGTGGCCTTCGATGACGATCTGTCCCAGATAGTCGGAGTACTCCGGACGGAGCAGCACCTCCAGATAGATGGGCACGAAACGGTTCAGCAGCGCCTTGCCGTCCGCCATGATGGTGCTTGATCCGGTCTTGAACAGCACCGCGCTGTCCAGAACGATGTCACCCGTGTTGGCATCCACCGCGGCGGACAGGTTCGACGCGGACAGTGCGGTGGACAGCTCGGAGATGATCTCGGCCTTCATGCCCACCATGTTCTCGATCTTGTCGGTCTTGCTGTTCAGCGCGGCCTGCTGGCTGTTGAGGGTCTGCGTCGCCTGATTCAGCTCGGCCTCCTTGGCCGCCAGCTGATTTTGCAGGATGATGAGCTTCGCCTCGTTGGCGGACAGATCGGTCTGCGCGGCCGCCAATGCCGCCTGATGCTCACCCAGGATGATGTAGGCCTCGTCCAGCTCCGCCTGCTTCTGCTCCAGGTCAGTCTCCTTCTGTTCCAATTCGCCCATGATGATGACGATCTGTGCGCTCTGGTGATCCATCGTCACCTGCTGCGACGCGATTTGCAGCGTCTGCTCGTCCAGCTTGAGCTGCTGATCGGTGATGAGCAGCTTCTGCCTGTCCAGCTCGGCGGACTTGGTCTCCATCATCGTGAAATACTGATAGAGGATGACGCAGAGCATCAGCACGAACATCAGCAGCAGCGCACACATCAGGTCGGAATAGCTGATCCAGCTCGCGCCGGAATTGCCGCCATGTCCCGCGCGGCTGTTGTGGATGCGTTGGCGCGCCATGGCCTTACACCTCCTTCGCGGGGATGGCCTGCTTCAGCTCGGTCAGCAGCTTTTGCAGCTCGGCGGCAGCGGTCATCGTCTTTGCGGACGACCCGTCCGCCTTGAGCGCGTCCACCTTTTCGGTCAGCGCCGCCATCAGCGCCGTCATGTTCTGGTCGAACATGCCCAGCGCCTGACTCAGGCCGGTCACGACATTCTGCACGAAGGTCTGGCAGCTCTGTGCCAGCTCCTGGCTGGATGCGCCCATGCTGGCGGACACCTGCTCCAGATGCTGCGCGGTGACGGTGGTGTTCTGCTGCAGGCGGGTCATGGATTTCTCGCTGTCGCTGGTGAAGGCACTCATGCTGCCCAGCAGGCTGTGATGGCTGTCGGAGATGGTTTGCAGGAGCTTGGCCTGCTGCGCGTTCATCTGCTGCATCTTCTCCAGCAGGGACGAGGCGGACTGCTCGAAATGCTCATCGCGGTGGCGTGCGTCACCCAATTCGCGCACATACGTCTCGAAATGGCTGATGACATCCCCGCTGACGGTGTGGAGCTGCTGCACATCCGCCACGATGGTGTTCGCCGCCGCCATGGACTGGCGGATCTGCTCCAGCGACGCCAGCTGATTCTGATTGATCTCAGTCATCGTGCGTCCCAGCTGGACGAACTGGTCGTTCAGCGAGATGTTCATCTGCTGCACGAACGCACTGGCGATGCGTCCCACGCCGTCCACCTGCGCACGGGTCGCGCCGACGAGGAAATTGTCCATCGCCTGTGCCACGGGGGTCATCGCACGGCTGACGCTGCCCTCCATCGCCGCGGACAGCTGTCCCGGCAGCACCTCCGTCAGCCCGGAAAGCATGTGGTTGGAATCCTGATTCTGGCAGATCAGCTGCACATCGTTGTCCAGCGGACGCTGCATGGCAAGGCTCGTGAAGCACTCGACGAATTCGTCGATCGCCCGGTAGGAGCTGCCCTGCAAAATGCGGTTGAGCATGTTGAACACGATGGAACAGCTCACGCCCGCCACGGACGTGCCGAAGGCGAACTGCATGCCGGAGAGCAGCACCGGGATGCCCTCGATGATGGCATCGGAATTGGTGAAGTCCAGTCCGCCCAGGCCGCGCACCATGCCCATGAACGTGCCCAGGATGCCCAGGGAGGTCAGCAGGCTGGGGATCAGCTCCGCCAGGGTGGCATTGCCCGGACCGTGGGTGACGGTATCGTCGTTGATGTAGTCCTCCACATTGCAGGGCAGACCGCGCCGATCCAGCTGTTCGGCATTCTGCAAAAAGCGCAGCCACGAGCCCTTCAGCCGGTTGCCCATGAAGCGCTTCTCCTGCCAGACGGGCGTGCCCTGACGCGTACCGGCATCCTGCTGCATCCGGCGGATGGCACGGCGCAGGGCGCGGTTCGTCCCCAGAAGGGGCAGCAGACACTTGAACACGCCGATCAGCGTGACGATGGCGATGGCGGAATAGATCAGGATGTCCTGCAGATTGGTCAGCAGGTCATTGGTGATGCTGGTGATAGCGGGCATGACGAACCTCCTGTGCGGATCAGTGAAAGCAATCAATGGGGACACAAGTCCAGCTTCTATTTTACACGATTTTGCGGCGCTTGTAAATGTCAAATGTAACACTTCCCGGCATGGACGGGGAAAAACGCGCATATTCTGCCAGTGAAGCGGAGGGATCAGCCATGCAGAGAGGCAGGTATCGCCCCGAGCGAACGCGCAGGACACGCTGCGTCTGCGGGGATGGGCTGTGGCGCGCGGTGGGCTGCGTGCTGTTCAGCGGCGGACTGGTGCTGCTGTTCCTGTGCGTGCCGGATTGGGCCTGGGCGGCATTGGCCGGGGCGGCACTGGTCTGCGCAGGCTGGGCGCTGATAGCAACGTGCAGGAGGTGAACGCAATGCGTGTGCGGATGGTGTGCATCCGTCTGCCGAGGGTCATGGGCAGCGTCGTGCGCCGGCTGACCGGCAGGAAGCGCCGGTGAACGCCGGGAAAGTACGCCACAAAGGCAGCAGCGCCTCATCCGATCGCCGGACGAGGCGCTTTTTGCTATGGAGTTTCGTTAACGGTGGAATACCATGCGCACGATGGGACGCATGACCCCCTGATACAGCCCGTCCCCCGTGAAATCAGGCGCAAAGCCGCATTTCTTCATCACCCGGACGGATGCCGTGTTCTCCGCGACGCAGATCCCATAGACCCGCGTCAGCCCGAGCTTTTCCATCATCGGCGGCAGGAAGGCCTTCACCGCCTCGGTGGCATAGCCGCGTCCGCAATAGGCCTCCACCGTGTGATAGCCCACCTCCCATTCGCCGTCGCCCAGGGGGACGAGCTGCACATACCCGGCGTAGCAGCCGTCCGCCAGGTAGGGATGCACGAACGGGCCTTCAACCCCCGCGTAGCACGCGGTCAGGTCTGCGATGATCCCCGCAGCGATCTCCTCGGTCTCGAACACCTCATCCGGCACGAACTGCCGCGTGTTCGCGTCCAGCGAGCCGCGATGCACCGCATACGCCATGTCCGGCGTAAAATCCGTGATGATGAGCCGTTCTGTTTCAATCCTCATTGACAAGCACCACACTTTCCATTGTCGTTTCGCATCGGAAGGTTTTTTCCCATCGGGCGCTGATGGCCGCGAAGGCTGCGTCAGCCGACGCTTCGTCCGCAAATGCCCCGAACACCGCCGAGCCGCTGCCCGTCATCTGCGCGGCGAACGCTCCCTGTGCCATCAGCGCACGGAGCGCTTCATCGATCCCCGGCCGACGGCGCACGCTGATGGGCTGCATGACATTGCCCATGCTCGCCGACAGCGCCGCGGCATTCCCCTGCGCCAGCGCCAACGCGGCGGAGGCGTTGTCCGGCTTGTCCGCATCGGGCTGCGCGTGCCATGCGGTGAATATTTCCCGGGTGGACAGTCCCTCGCAGGGCTGCACCACCACGAACGGGTAAGTCCGCGCACAGGGAAGCGCCTGCATGCATTCGCCGATGCCCGTGGTACGGGTCAGTCCGCCGCGAATGCAGAATGGCACGTCCGCACCCAGGGTCAGCCCGATGGCTTCCAGCGCTTCGCCGGACAGCCCCAGCCCCCACAGGCGGTTCAGCCCGATGAGCACCGCTGCCGCGTCCGCACTGCCGCCGCCCATGCCCGCACCCACCGGGATGTGCTTCTCCACATGGATGGCTGCGCCGCTGGGACAGCCCGCATGCGCTTGCAGCGCCTTCGCCGCACGCATGGCCAGATGATGCTCGTCCGCCGGCAAAAGGGGCTCGCCCCCCGTCGTCAGGGTGATCGTCTGCGCCGGGTGCACAAACACGTCGTCCGACAGGGTGACGGGCTGCATCAGCATGTCCATCAGGTGATAGCCGTCCGCCCGCTGACCGGTGATGTCCAGCGTCCAGTTGATCTTCGCGCGCGCTTTCAGGTGCATGTCGGCATTTCCTTTCAAATTAATGGGATAATTTACTTCAGACTGTCAAAAAAGCCATGCTTTCAGCAGCAGTAATTCGCCTTTCGGCCATCACCGGACAAAAGTCCGGCGCTGGCTTCGCGGGGCGATTGCAAGCAATCGCTACCCGCTCGTCGCGCAAGCGCGACCTCCTTTTTCGGCCATCACCGGACAAAAGTCCGGCGCTGGCTTCGCTCTGCCAATGCAA
>CAZJOA010000145.1:0-6400 GCA_964547515.1 uncultured Faecalibacterium sp. | reverse complement strand
AATCGCGTTTTTTTGAGATGTACGATTGTCATTGATTTGACAAAGCGGGCGATATGGTATATAATGAACTGTGACGTATGAGCGGGAAATGGCGCGGAACTTGTCGGGAGGAGCGTGGAGGCCGTGACGATCCGGGAAATTGCAAAGCTGCTGGATGCCACCTGGCTGTGCGGCGAGGAGGAGGCAGACCGGACGGTTCGCTATGCCTTCGCGTCGGACATGATGAGCGACGTGCTGGCGCATGTGGGCGAGGACACGATGATGCTCACCGGGCTGATCAACAGCCAGTCGGTCAGGACGGCGGAAATGCTGGATGTGCCCTGCCTGGTTTTCGTGCGCGGGAAGCTCCCCCATGCGGACGCAGTGCAGCGCGCCCGGCAGCTGGGTTTGCCCCTGCTGGTGACGCAGTGCTCCATGTTCGAGGCTTGCGGACGGCTGTATCAGGCCGGTATGGGCGCGGTGGAGCTGGAGACCTATAACGGAGACGCTGACGATGACGATGATTAAGGAGACCTTCCGGGTCGAGGCGGGCAACATGACCGCTGCGGGTGACGCATCCGCAAAGATCAAGCGCCAGATGAAGCAGCTGGGCATCCCGGCATCGGTGGTGCGGCGCGTGTCCGTGGGCACATATGAGGCGGAGATCAACCTGGTGATCCATTCCCAGGGGGGACGGATCGAGTTCGAGATCACGCCGGAGAAGATCACGGTGCGTGCGGTGGATCAGGGGCCGGGCATCCCCGACCTCAAAAAAGCCATGACCGAGGGCTGGTCCACCGCATCCAGCGAGGTGCGCGATATGGGCTTCGGCGCAGGCATGGGTCTGCCGAATATGAAGCGCAATGCGGACGAATTCACCATCGAGTCCACCGTCGGCGTGGGCACGGACATCACCATGCGCTTCAACATTGCATGACGAACGACGGAAATGGCGAAGGGAGGGCGATCAGGTGAAGGAAACGGAGCAGGTCTATCATGCCGTCCGCCTGGAAAAGGAAAAGTGCAGGGGCTGCACCAACTGCCTCAAGCGCTGCCCGACGGACGCCATCCGCATCCGCAGCAACCGCGCGACCATCATCCGCGAAAACTGCATCGACTGCGGCGAATGCGTCCGGGTCTGTCCCCATCATGCCAAGGTCGCCGTGACCGACCCGCTGTCCATCATCGAGGGCTTCCAATATCGCATCGCCCTCCCCGCACCCACGCTGTATGTGCAGTTCCCCCAGGTGCACCATTCGGAGAGGATCATCGCGTCGCTGTATAAGCTGGGCTTCGACGAGGTCTTCGAGGTGGCGCGCGCGGCGGAGGTCATCTCGTATGCCATCAGCCGCACGCTCATCAATGAGGATCGTCCCCGGCCGGTCATCTCCTCCGCCTGTCCGGCGGTGGTGCGCCTGATTCAGCAGAAGTATCCGAGCCTGCTGGACAATGTGATCGACATCGTGTCCCCCATGGAGGCCGCGGCGCGCATCGCCAAGGATGAGTTCGCCCGGAAGCACGGTGTCCCCCGGGAGCAGATCGGCGCGTTCTTCATTTCGCCCTGCGCGGCGAAGTTCACCGACGTGCGCAATCCCATTGGCATGGCGAGCTCTTCGGTGGACGGCGTCATCGCCATCAAGGACATCTACACCCAGATCCAGGCGCATGTGAAGGATGATTTCACCCCGCTGGAGATCGAGCGTGCCAGCACGGTGGGTGTGCGCTGGGCGATCCCCAGCGGCGAGGCCGAGGCCGTCGGCATGCGCCACTTCCTCTGCGTGGACGGCATCGAGAATGTCAAGCACGCGCTGGAGCAGATCGAGGATAATCGCTTCGACCGGCTGGACTATGTGGAGCTGCTGGCGTGCACCAATGGCTGCCTGGGCGGGCCGCTGACGGTGGAGAACGGCTATGTGGCCAAGAGTCGGCTGAACTCCATCCTGCGGAACACGCCGGACCGTCAGGTGCAGCGGACGGAAATGTTCGACAACGCGCATGAGCGCTTCCGCATGACCCGGCCGATCGAGCCGAACGACGCGCAGCAGCTGACCGGCACCATGCTGGAGCGCCTGGTGAAGGTCTCCCGCATGGAGGAGATCGAGTCCGAGCTGCCCGGTCTGGACTGCGGCTCCTGCGGTTCGCCGTCCTGCCGCGCATTGGCGCTGGACATCGTCAGCGGTCATGCGTCGGAGATGAACTGCATCTTCAAGCTCAATGAGCGCATCAGCACCCTGGCGGGCGAAATGGTCAGCCTGGGGGCATCGACGCGCTTCTCCGTGGGCGGAAAGCGCACGGACGGACAGACACAGAAGGAGTGAATGCCATGCTGGTTTCGGAATTCGTCCGCCTGTCCGGCGGAAAGGTGCTGACCGGCGATTATGCCGATCGCCCCATCGCGAGCGGCTACACCTGTGACCTGCTCAGTCATGTGATGGGCAGGGGTCAGGCGGACATGGCCTGGATCACCGTGCAGGCGCACATGAATGTAATCGCCGTGGCGGCGCTGCTGGACTTCGCGTGCGTCATCATCCCGGAAGGGCTGCCGGTGGACGAGACCATCGTTGGCAAGGCCGCCGAGGAGGACATCATCCTCATCGCCTGTGCGCAGTCCGCCTATGAACTGGTCGTGCTGCTGGCCGAAAACGGCGTCCCGGCGGCACGCAAGGAATGAAGCTCTTCTGCGACCTCCACATCCACTCGTGCCTCTCCCCCTGCGGCGATGCCCTCATGACCCCGAACAACATCGTGGGCATGGCCTACATCAAGCAGCTGGACGTGATCGCCGTGTGCGACCACAACACCGCCGAGAATCTGCCCGCCATCCAGGCCGTGGCGGACATGATGGGCGTGCTGCTGCTCCCGGGGATGGAGCTGACCACCCGCGAGGAGGCGCACATGCTCTGCTACTTCCCGGATGTGGCGGCGTGCCGCGCCTTCGGGGCGTATGTGTATGCGCATCTGCCGCCCATACCGAATCGCCCGGCGTTCTTCGGTGCGCAGCAGGTCATGAACGAGCAGGATGAGGAGATCCGTCAGGAGGACAGGCTGCTCATCAGCGCGCTGGACATGAGCTTCGAGGAATGCGAACGGCAGATCCACGCCCACGGCGGACTTTGCGTCCCGGCGCATATCAACCGGGGCGGAAGCGGCGTGCTGAACGCCCTGGGCTTCCTGCCCGGCGGCGTGCGCTATGACGCGCTGGAGGTGTCGGACGCTGCGCCCATGCCGCCCATCGACCTGGACGGCTATCGGCTGCTGAAATCGTCCGACGCGCACTATCTGGAGAACATGCTGGAGCCCACCTTCCCCCTGGAGGTGCGGGAGAAAAGCGTCCGGGCGGTCTTTGAGGCCATCGCCGGTCGCGGGTGACAGCGCTCAAATTGGCAATATCACGATCGTCCGTCGTCCGGGCGGACGCGTGATTGGGCATATTCCCATATTGTTTAAGGAGGATGGATCAATATGTGTTGCTGTGATTGTAACAACAACATGGACAAGTACGCTGCACTTCAGCAGGTGATCGATGAGCTCAAGCACGAGCAGGGTTGCCTGATGCCCATCATGCAGCGTGCGCAGGACATCTTCGGCTACCTGCCCGAGGATGTTCAGAACTACATCGCCAAGGAGCTGGATATCCCTGTCAGCGATATCTATGGCGTGGCGACCTTCTATGCCCAGTTCAACCTTGAACCCAAGGGCAAGTACATCATCAGCGTGTGCCTGGGTACGGCTTGCTACGTCAAGGGTGCGCAGCTGGTGCTGGACAAGCTGGAGGAGGTGCTGGGCGTTCCCGCCGGCAGCACCACGCCCGATGGTGTGTTCACCCTGAATGCCACCCGCTGTCTGGGTGCGTGCGGCCTTGCGCCCGTCATCATGGTCAATGATGATGTGTATGGCCGGCTGACACCCGATCAGATCCCCGGCATCATCGCCAAGTACCGTCCCTGAGAAAGGGAAAGCGCCATGATGCGTGAACTGGCGGACAATATCATGGATATTGCCCAGAACTCCATCTCCGCCGGAGCGACCCTGACGCAGGTGCATGTGAAGGTCAGCCATGCTGACAACAGGGTGACGCTGCGCTTCGAGGATAATGGCTGCGGCATGAGCGAGGGGCTGGTCAGGACAGTGACAGAGCCCTTCACCACCACGCGCAAGACGCGCAAGGTGGGTCTGGGACTGCCGCTGCTGAAGATGACGGCCGAAATGACCGGCGGCGAAATGCACATCGCATCCGCGGTGGGCGTCGGGACGGTGGTCACCGCCACCTTCGGGCTTGACCATATCGACCGTCCCCCCATGGGCGACGTGGCAGGGGCATGGTTCAGCTTAGTGGTGATGAATCCGGATACGGACTTCCTCTTCACCTACGATCACGACGGGCGGACGTTCACCTTCGACACCCGGATCATCCGGGAGACGGTCGCGCCGCTGCCGCTGAATCAGATGGAGGTATCCGCCTGGATCAAGGATTGCATCCGTGAGGAAATCAACGAACTGCATGGAGGGAAATTTGCATGAAATCTTTGGCAGAATTGCAGGCCATCCGCAACAAGATGATCGATCAGGTCAACCTGCGCAAGGAAGACAACATTGACACCCGCGTGGTGGTCGGCATGGCGACCTGCGGCATCGCGGCGGGCGCACGTCCGGTGATGCTGGAGTTCGTGGAGGAGCTCAAGCGCCGCGGCTTGGAGAATGTCACCGTGTCCCAGACCGGCTGCGTGGGCATGTGCCGCCTGGAGCCCATGGTCGATGTGTATGTGAAGGATCAGGAGAAGGTCACCTACGTCCACATGACCCCCGAAAAGGTCGCCCGCGTGGTCAATGACCATATCGTCAACGGCCATCCCGTGGAGGAGTACACCATCGGCTATCAGGGCTGATAAAGAAGCGTTGATGCACCTCCCCCCGCGCAGGAGGACGGTGTCATCGCCGAAATAAACCGGGCTTGCTCCCGGCACATTGACGGCGCTTATTGTAGGTCGGGCTTGCCCGACGAGCGACAGTCAACGCTTGCGTTGACCGAGCGAAGCCAGCAATCGACCTTGTGTCGAGGGATGGCCGAAATATAGGAGGAAAGAAAATGGATCTGATTCGTTCTCATGTGATGGTCTGCGGCGGTACCGGCTGTACCTCTTCGAATTCCGCAGCTGTCATTGCTGAGTTTGAGAAGCAGCTTCTGGAAAAGGGGCTGGACAAGGAAGTGAAGGTCGTCCGCACCGGTTGCTTTGGCCTGTGCGAGGCTGGCCCTGTCTGCATCGTGTACCCCGAGGGCGCGTTCTACTCCCACGTCAAGGCGGAGGATGTCAGCCGCATTGTGGATGAGCACCTCATCAAGGGCCGCATCGTGAAGGATCTGCTCTACAAGGGCGCGATGGATCACAAGACCGAGTCCATCAAGTCCCTGGACGAGGTGGACTTCTACAAGAAGCAGAAGCGCGTCGCCCTGCGCAACTGCGGTGTTATCGACCCCGAAAACATCGACGAGTACATCGCCTTTGACGGCTATCAGGCGCTGGGCAAGGCGCTGACCGAAATGACTCCCGACGAGGTCATCGACGTCATCCTCAAGTCCGGTCTGCGCGGCCGCGGCGGCGCGGGCTTCCCCACCGGCATGAAGTGGAAGTTCGCCAAGAATTCCGTGTCCGAGAAGAAGTATGTGTGCTGCAACGCGGACGAGGGCGACCCCGGCGCGTTCATGGATCGCTCCATCCTGGAGGGCGACCCCCATGCCGTCATTGAGGCCATGGCCATCGCGGCTTACGCCATCGGTGCGGATCAGGGCTATGTGTACTGCCGCGCGGAGTACCCCATCGCGGTCAAGCGCCTTCAGATCGCCATCAAGCAGGCGCGTGAATATGGCCTGCTGGGCAAGAACATCTTCGGCACGGACTTCTCCTTCGATATGGATGTCCGCCTGGGCGCAGGCGCGTTCGTCTGCGGCGAGGAGACGGCGCTGATGACCTCCATCGAGGGCAAGCGCGGCGAGCCCCGTCCCCGTCCGCCGTTCCCCGCGGTGAAGGGTCTGTTCGGCAAGCCCACCATCCTCAACAATGTTGAGACCTACGCCAACGTGCCCCAGATCATCAACAAGGGCGCGGAATGGTTCTGCACCATGGGCACGGAGAAGTCCAAGGGCACGAAGGTCTTCGCCCTGGGCGGCAAGATCAACAACACCGGCCTGGTGGAGGTCCCCATGGGCACCACCCTGCGCGAGATCATCTACGACATCGGCGGCGGCTGCCCCAATGGCAAGAAGTTCAAGGCGGCGCAGACCGGCGGTCCTTCCGGCGGATGCATCCCCGCGTCCGAGCTGGACATCGAGATCGACTATGAGAACCTGCTGTCCATCGGCTCGATGATGGGCTCCGGCGGCATGATCGTCATGGACGAGGACAACTGCATGGTGGACGTGGCG
>CAZJOA010000144.1:0-6563 GCA_964547515.1 uncultured Faecalibacterium sp. | reverse complement strand
GAATGACGAATCACGGCAACATGCTGGGGCTTCCGCAGTGAACTGCGGAAGCCCCTTTTGCTGTCCCCGGATATGCTGATACTCGCTGTCCCCGCCCATCGGATCAGGGGCATTCACCGTCCGCCCTCATACCGACTGCCGCTCCACGATGGAGCAGAGGATGATGTCCCGCATCGGGGGCGCGGCGGGGTTGTTGACCTTCTCCATGATGTGGAGGGCGGCGCGTGTGCCGATCTCCGTCGTGGGGAGCTGCACGGTGGTCAGGGGCGGCTGGAGATAGCTGGCGATCTCGCGGTTGTCAAAGCCCACGACGGCCATGTCCTCCGGAATGCGCAGCCCCGCCTCATTCAGCGCATGCATGCAGCCCGCAGCCATCAGGTCGTTCATGGCGAAGATGGCCGTGGGGCGGACGGGCAGCGCCAGCAGCGCCCGGGTCTGGGTCACGCCGGATTCGTACTCCCAGTCGCCGTAGCGGATGTATTCCTCCGGGATGACGCCTCCCACCTGCTGCATGGCCATCTGGATGCCATGCAGCCGCCGCGCCGTGGGATAGGAATGGGGATGCCCCGCGATCACCGCGATGCGCTCATGCCCCTTGCCCAGCAGATAGCGCGTCATGTCCGCCGCCGAATCCTGGTTGGAATAGGTCACATAGGTGTCCTGCTGCGTCCCGTGGGAATACGCAAAGACCAGCGGCGTGTCCATGGGGTCGAAGAGGTAGTCCAGGTGACGGTCATGCATGCCGACGTAGATCACCCCGTCCACATTGGAGGACTTGAGCAGCGACACCCCATTGTTGATCCGCTGACGATACGCCCCGATCTGCTCATACTGATTATACAGCCTTTCCAGCAGGTGCAGGTCATGCAGGATCATCCGATAGCCGGATTTCGCCAGCGTCTCGTTGATTCCGCTGACGATCCCCGCCACGGGCAGACCGCGGATGTCCTCCACCAGCACCCCGATGGTATGCGTCTGACCGCTCCGCAGCGATTTCGCCAGCGTGTTGGGCGTGTAGTTCGCCTCGGCGATGGCCATCAGCACCCGTTCCGTCGTCTCGGCGGACAGCTTCTTCGTCCCGTTGACCACATGGGATACCGTCGCCGTCGATACCCCCGCCAGCAGCGCCACATCCCGCATCGTCGCCATGCAGATCCACCTGCCCTTCCGTCAGTTAAACGATTGTCTTTATTGTAGCAAAGAATCGTTCCTGCGTCAACCGTCCCGGTTACTAAATTAACCTTCACTTTCGTGCCAAAAAACACATTTTCGGGCTTGACTTTTGGGGGAAGGGCTGTTATCCTAATAGACAGAAGGAAGGTTAAACGAATAACCCTCCTGTCCACCGTTACAAACCCAATAAAGGAGGAATCACCATGAAGAAACTGCTTGCTCTGCTCCTGTGTGCCGCGATGCTTCTCCCCATGGCCGCCATGGCGGATGACGACGGTCGCATCCACATCACCTATTCGTTCTGGGGCAACCAGACCGAGGCCGAAAGCGTGCAGGTCGCGCTGGATGCCTTCAACGCGATGCAGGATAAGATCTTCGTCGAGCCGATGCAGATCCCCAACGAGGAATACACCCAGACGCTGGTGAACTACGCCATCGCGGGCCAGTTGCCGGACTGCGGCATGGTCAACGAGAATTCCGTGCTGTACTTCGCGCGCAATGGCGTGATGGCGGATGTGTCGAAGATGTACGAGGGTGAGGAGCTCCAGCCGATGGACTGCATCACCTTCAAGGATGCGGGCACGCCCGTGGGCTACTCCAGCTGCAACGAGATCCTGGTGCTGTATTACAACAAGGACATGTTCGACGCGGCGAATGAGCCCTACCCCGCTGCCGACAAGCCCTACACCTGGGAGGAGTTCGTCGAGGTGGCCAAGCGCCTGACCCTGGACGAGAACGGCAAGCACCCCGGTGAGGAAGGCTTCAACCCCGACAAGATCGTGCAGTACGGCTGCTTCGTCAACAACTGGACCTGGCAGATGGAGGTCTGGGCGCTGTCCAATGGCGGCGCTTGGTTCTCCGAGGACGGCAACGAGGTGCTCATCAACAGCCCCGAGGCCATCGAGTCCATCCAGAAGGTCGCTGACCTGGCGCTGGTGGAGCATGTCGCGCCCCTGAACGTCATCCCCGAGGATAACGGCGTGGGCATCGGCATCGGCAGTGGCACGGTGGCCATGACCACCGACGGCACCTGGAATCTGGGCACTTCCTTCCCGAACCTGGGCATCAACTACGGCATCGCCCCCCTGCCTATGATGAAGGAGGAGGTCACCCTGTGCACCTCCGGCCTGACCGGCGTGTTCAACGGCAAGAATCAGGAAGCCGCGTATGAATTCGTGAAGTGGTATACCCGTGAGGAGTCCAACTGGGAGTCTCTGATCCTGACCGGCATCTGGATGCCCAAGTCCGAGTACTACTACAAGACCGAAGAAGGCATCAATGCCTGGCTGGGCAACGAAGCCTATCCCTTCAAGGACATCGAGACTGGCAAGCAGGTGCTGGTGGACTACACCATGAACCATGCCAAGCCCGCCTGCTGGTACTTCACGCCCAACACGCAGATCACCACCAACGAGATCCTGTTCACGGCGCTTCAGAGCGTGTGGAGCGGCGAGCGCACCGCGGAGGATGTCATCAACGAGATCTATCCGGAGCTGTGCGAGGCCATCGTGATCGAATAAGCGAACCAACCAACCGCATCAGGGGGGAACGCGCCTGCGTTCCCCCTCCTTCATAGGAAGAAGGAAAAAACCGCCCGAAACGGAGGATCGTGCCATGACCGCGAAACCGGCCAGGAAAGCCATCAAATACAACCGGGCTGAAACAAGGGCGGCCTGGATCTGCCTGCTGCCTTCCGTCATCGGCCTGGTGTGCATCACCTATCTGCCCATGCTGGCATCCTTCGCGCTGAGCCTCTTCAGCTGGAACGGCCTGGGCGCGATGAAATTCGTCGGCCTGGAGAACTACATCAAGCTCTTCACCCGCGACACAAAGTTCTACGGCTCGCTGCTCACAACGCTGCAATACGCAGGCATGTCCGTCATCCTGAGCATCATCTACTCCATGTTCATCGCCCTGCTGCTGAACAGGAAGATCCCTGCCCGCGGCTTCTTCCGCGCCATCTTCTACCTGCCCTATGTGCTGCCCGCCATGGCGGTGTATCTGGGCTGGAAGTGGCTGTATGACTACAACCACGGCTTCTTCAACTATGTGGTGAAGTCCCTGGGGGCAGCGCCGATCAAATTCCTGGATTCCAGCACGCTGGTGACGCCGTCGCTGGCGGTCATCGCCGTGTGGCTGAGCGGCAACCTCATCGTCATCTTCCTGGCGGGGCTGCAAAATGTCCCCCGGACGTATCATGAGGCGGCGGAGATCGACGGCGCGAATGCCTGGCAGCGCTTCTGGAAGATCACCATCCCCTGCATGACCCCCATCATCTTCTACAACCTGCTCATGAGCTTGGTGTCCAACCTGCAGGTCATCACTCCCGCCCTCTCCCTGACCAAGGGCGGCCCTGGCACGGGCAGCTACTACATGTGCTACATGCTCTATCAGCAGGCCTTCAAGTCCCACAAATACGGCTATGGCAGCGCCGTGGCGGTCATCCTGTTCATCCTCATCGCCATCCTGACCGCCATCCTCTTTGCCGCCAGCACCGGCTGGATCTTCTACGAGGGAGATGATAAGGAATGACAAGCACCCCCGCCGGACGCCTCCGCTCCCAGAAACGCATGGAGCACACCTTCAACCTTCTCTCCATCGCCGTCCTCATCCTCCTGGGGCTGATCGTCATGTTCCCCATCTACTGGATCTTCCGCTCCTCGCTGATGTCCAACGCCGAGCTGTACGCCTATCCGCCGTCGTTCACGCCGCCGCAATGGCGGTTCTCCAACTACGCCGCGACGCTGGCGGTCTTTGACTATTGGAAATTCCTCGGCAACACGATGACCATCCTCGTGCCCTCGGTGGTAGGGGCGGTCATCACGGCGACCATGGGCGGATACGCCTTCGCGCGCCTGCGCTTCCGGGGGAAGAGGCTGCTCTTCACCCTCTGCGTCGGATCGATGCTGCTGCCCTCCATGGTGACGCTCATCCCGCTGTTCATCGTCTGGGCGAAGGTCGGGCTGGTCAACACCTATTGGCCGCTGATCCTCCCCCATTTCTGCGGCGGCGGCGCATTCAACATCTTCCTCATCCGCCAATTCGTCAAGACCGTCCCCCGCGAGCTGGACGAAGCCGCCACCATCGACGGCTGCGGCTATTTCCGCATCCTGGTGTACATCATCGTCCCCGCCATCAAGTCCGCCATGATCGTCGTCGGGCTGCTCAAATTCATCGAGCTGTGGAATGACCTGCTCCAGCAGGTGACCTACATCACCCGCCGGGAGAACTACACCCTGGCGCTGGGGCTGAACATCTTCAAGGGCTCGTTCAACGACGACTGGTCGTCCATCATGTGCGCGACCTGCCTGAGCTTCATCCCGGGCATCGTGTTCTACATGATCGGCCAGCGGTATTTCGTCGAGGGCATCGTCATGACCGGCATGAAGAACTGAGGAGGTGTCCGCATTGGCAAAAGCCCCAACGCACGAGTCGTTTCACAACCCGCGTGAGCTCCCGCTGGGACAGGTGCGGATCAGGGATGCGTTCTGGTCTCCGCGTCAGCGCCTGATGACGGATGTGACCATCCCCTACATGGAGCGCATCCTCCGGGACGAAGTGCCCGGCGCAGAGCCGTCCCACGCCATCCGCAATTTCCGCATGGCCGCAGGGGAAGAGCAAGGCGAATTCTATGGCATGGTCTTCCAGGACAGCGATGTCGCCAAATGGCTGGAGGCCGCGGCCTATTCCCTCGCCCTCAAGCCGAATGAGGCCCTGTCCGCCCGCGTGGACGAGGTCGTGGCGCTCATCGGCCGCTGCCAGCAGGAGGACGGATACCTGAACACCTTCTTCACCGTGCAGGAGCCGCAGAACCGCTGGCGCAACCTGCTGGAATGCCATGAGCTGTACTGCGCCGGACACCTGATCGAGGCGGCCGTGGCGCTCCATGAAGCCGCGCAGAAGGACGAACTGCTGCACATTTGCATCCGCCTGGCGGATCACATCTGCGAGCGCTTCTCCCGGGAGGAGGGCATCCCCGGCCATCAGGAGATCGAGCTGGCCTTGCTGCGGCTCTATCACGCCACGGGCGAAGGCCGCTATCGGGACATGGCGCTGCGCTTCCTCGACCTGCGCGGACAAGACCCCCATTGGTTCGCCGCGCATACACCGGCGCATCCGGGCGTGCACTACGGCGGATACGACATCCTGCCGGAGGACACGGCCTACAATCAGACGGACGTGCCCGTCCGGGCGCAGACCGTCGCGCGCGGGCATGCGGTGCGTCAGCTCTACATGCTTGCCGCCATGGCGGACGCATCGGCGGACACGGGCGATGCCGAAATGCTGTCGGCCTGCGAACGCCTTTTTGCCAACATCACCCAGAAGCAGATGTACGTCACCGGCGCGGTGGGATCGACCCCCCACCACGAGGCCTTCACGGTGGATTACGACCTCCCCGCCGACCGCTGCTACGGCGAGACCTGTGCCTCGGTGGCCATGGTCTTCTTCGCCCATGCGATGCTCCGTCACCGCGCGGATGCCCGTTTCGCCGACCTGATGGAGCTGGAGCTGTTCAACGCCGCGCTGTCCGGCATGCAGCTGGACGGAAAGCGCTTCTTCTACGTCAATCCGCTGACGGTGGACACCCGCGTGTCCGGCATCGTGCCCGGGTATGAGCATGTCCTGCCCCGGCGACCCGCATGGCATGCCTGCGCGTGCTGTCCGCCGAATCTGGCGCGGCTGCTCACGTCCCTGGGCAAATACCTGTGGAGCGAGGATGACACCGCGGTGTACAGCCACCTCTTCGTCGGCAGCGAATGCGACACCCGTCACGGGCGCATCACCCTGACCACCGATTATCCCTGGCAGGGGCGCGCCACCTATACCCTGCACCACGGCGGACGCTTCACCCTGGCGATCCGCATCCCCCAATACGCCGAGGGACTGCGCGTCCTCCTGAACGGCGAAGCCATCGAGCCCCCCATGGCTGACGGCTATTGCCGCATCGACCGCCTCTGGCAGCCCGGGGATGAGGTGCACATCGCCTTCGACCTGCCCGTCCGGCGCATCCACGCCCACCCCTTCGTCCGCGATGCCGCCGGGAAGGTCGCCATCGCCCGAGGGCCGATCCTCTACTGCGCGGAGGACGCCGATCACCCCGAGGGGGTGGCCGGGCTCGTCCTCCCGTCGGATGCCGGCTTCCATGCGGAAGCAGCCTCCGACGGCGTCCTCGCCGGCATGCTGCTGCTCCGCGCGCAGGGACTGCGCCGCAGCGTCCCAGAGGCGCTGTATACCGTCGAAGCGCCGAGCTTCACGCCCTGTGAGATCACGCTCGTCCCCTATTTCGCGTGGGGGAATCGACAGCGTGGGGACATGCGGGTGTGGATCACGGAATGACAGAAATCGCCCCTCGTCAGACACAGACGAGGGGCATTTGTATGCGGTTTTCA
>CAZJOA010000143.1:0-6612 GCA_964547515.1 uncultured Faecalibacterium sp. | reverse complement strand
CCCCCACTCCGTGCTGGAGGCTATGACCATCGCCGGTTACGCCATCGGTGCCACCCAGGGTTACATCTATGTCCGTGCCGAGTACCCCATTGCTGTAGAGCGGCTCCAGATTGCCCTCCGGCAGTCCCGGGAGTACGGCTTCCTGGGCGAGAACATCTTCGGCACCGACTTCTCCTTTGACATTGATATCCGGCTGGGTTCCGGTGCCTTCGTCTGCGGCGAGGAAACCGCTCTCATGGTTTCCATCGAGGGCAAGCGTGGCGAGCCTCGCTGCCGTCCTCCCTACCCCGCAGTGAAGGGTCTCTTCGGCAAGCCCACCATCCTCAACAACGTTGAGACCTACGCCAACGTGTGCTGGATCATCAACCACGGTGCTGAGGCCTATGCTGCCATGGGCACCGAAGGCTCCAAGGGCACCAAGGTCTTCGCGCTGGGCGGCAAGATCAACAACACCGGCCTGGTCGAGGTGCCGATGGGCACCACGCTGCGCGAGATCATCTATGACATCGGCGGCGGCATTCCGCACGACAAGGCCTTCAAGGCGGTTCAGACTGGCGGCCCCTCCGGCGGCTGTCTGCCGGCCTCCATGCTGGATACTCCCGTGGACTATGACAACCTGATCGCGGCCGGCTCCATGATGGGCTCCGGCGGTATGATCATCATGGACGAGGACAACTGCATGGTGGACATCGCCCGCTTCTTCCTGGACTTCACCGTGGACGAGAGCTGCGGCAAGTGCGCGCCCTGCCGTATCGGCACCAAGCGCATGCTGGAGATCCTGGAGCGCATCGTGGCCGGCAAGGGTCAGGACGGCGACATCGAGAAGCTGGAGGAGCTGGCCAAGACCATCAAGACCACCGCGCTGTGCGGCCTGGGTCAGTCTGCCCCCAACCCCATCCTGTCCACCCTGAAGTACTATCGCCACGAGTATGAGGCGCACATCTACGAGCATCGCTGCCCCGCGGGACAGTGCAAGGCGCTGCTGAACTTCAAGATCGATCCCGACAAGTGCAAGGGCTGCACGCTGTGCGCACGCAACTGCCCGGCTGACTGCATCAGCGGCAAGGTTCGCGAGCCCCATGTGATCGACAACTCCAAGTGCCTCAAGTGCGGCACCTGTATGGAGAAGTGCAAGTTCGGCGCCATCACCAAGGGCTGATCTGACCGGAAGGAGAATAATTGACATGGATATGCTTAACGTAACGATCGATGGCGTGAAGGTCAGCGTTCCTGCCGGTACGACGGTTCTGGAAGCGGCACGTCAGGCCAACATCCATATTCCGACCCTTTGCTTCCTCAAGGACATCAACGCCATCGGCGCGTGCCGTATGTGCGTGGTGGACGTGGGCGCACGCTCCCTGGCGGCGGCCTGTGTCATGCCCGTGAGCGAGGGCATGGTCGTCAAGACCAATACCCCCACCGTCCGCGAGGCGCGCAAGTCCGTGCTGGAGCTGATCCTCTCCAACCACAAGCGCGAGTGCCTCTCCTGCAGCCGCAGCCAGAAGTGCGAGCTGCAGAGCCTCGCCCGTGAGCTGGGTGTGGACGAGAACCATTTCTCCGGCGACAATATCGAGTATCCGCTGGACAACTTCTCCCCGTCCATCGTCCGTGACCCCAACAAGTGCATTCTGTGCCGCCGCTGCCTGGCTGCGTGCCGCAACGTGCAGCAGATCGGTGCCATCGGCGCGGTGGAGCGCGGCTTCAAGACCCAGATCGCTCCGGCGTTCGGCCGCACCATCGACGCGACCAACTGCATCTACTGCGGCCAGTGCATCAATGCCTGCCCCGTGGGCGCGCTGACCGAGAAGGACGACACCGACAAGGTCTGGGCGGCGCTGAACGATCCGGAGAAGATCGTCGTGGTGCAGCCCGCTCCCGCCGTGCGCGTGGCGCTGGGCGAGGAATTCGGCATGCCCATCGGCACCCGCGTGACCGGCAAGATGACGCAGGCTCTCAAGCGCCTGGGCTTCGACAAGATCTTCGATACCGACTTCGCGGCTGACCTGACCATCATGGAGGAAGCCACCGAGCTGGTCGATCGCATCAAGAACGGCGGCGCACTGCCCATGTTCACCTCCTGCTCTCCGGGATGGATCAAGTATTGCGAGCACAATTTCCCCGAGCTGATCCCGAACCTGTCCTCCTGCAAGTCCCCCATGCAGATGGAGGGTGCGATCATCAAGTCCTACTGGGCGGAGAAGGCCGGCGTTGATCCCTCCAAGATCGTGTCCGTGGCCGTGATGCCCTGCACGTCCAAGAAGTTCGAGGCCTCCCGTCCCGAGATGGCTCTGGGCGGACTCCGCACTGTGGACATCTCCATCACCACCCGTGAGCTGGCGCGCATGATTAAGTCCGCCGGCATCCAGTTCGCCAAGCTGCCCGATGAGGAATGCTTTGATGAGCTGGTGGCGGAGTCCTCCGGCGCGGCGCCCATCTTCGGCGCGACCGGCGGCGTCATGGAAGCCGCCCTGCGTACCGCGGCTGACTGGCTGGAAGGCCGCAGCGTGGAGAACGTGGAGTACACCGCCCTGCGCGGCATCGAGGGCGTGAAGGAAGCGGAAGTCACCGTCGGCGGCATGAACCTGAAGGTGGCCATCGCCAACTCCACCGGCGCTGCCAAGCAGCTCATCAAGAAGATCCAGTCCGGCGAAGCGACCTATCACTTCGTCGAGGTCATGGCTTGCCCCGGCGGCTGCGTCAACGGCGGCGGTCAGCCCATCGTGGATGCGTCCACCCGCATGGATGTCGATCCCCGCGTGGCGCGCGCCAACGGCCTCTACGCCGAGGATGCGGACAAGACCATCCGCAAGTCCCACGAGAATCCCGACATCATCAAGGTGTATGCGGATTACCTGGGTCAGCCCGGCAGCCACAAGGCGCATGAGCTGCTCCACACCACCTATGTGAAGCGCTGAGCGACTTAACTGCATATTCCCGGCTAACCGCCTGATTTTCGGGTGGTTAGCCTTTTTGGTGTTGACATCTGTACCTGTTTATGATAATATGAAGTTGACTTCATGAAGTAAACTTCACATTTGGAGGCAGACGTGAAAACAAGGGTCAAGGAATTCCGCATGCAGGCGGGGATGACCCAGCAGCAGCTCGCTGATCTGGTGCATGTGTCCTCGCGTACCATCATTTCCATCGAGAAGGAGCAGTATAGCCCTTCGCTCATGCTGGCCTATCGCATGGCAGAGATCTTCGGGGTCAGTGTGGAGGAGCTCTGTTGCCTGAAAGAGAACCGTGAACAGGAGGATCGGACGTATGAAAACGTATAAGCAGCTGTCCTTTTCGGAGAAGCTCAAATGGCGCAATCGTGCATTGGGCTGCCTGCTGGTGCTGATGCTGATCTACATGGTGGTCGTTGGCGAGATGGATCTGGGGGATTCGCGCATGATGACCCCCTTGGCGCAGCGTGTCAGCCGTATCATTTTCTTCGGCGGAATGATCTGGGTGGGCTGGAAAATGCACCAGAATCGCAGGCTGCTTGCGGATCGTGTGCGCCTTCGCGAACAGATGATGCACGAGCAGGATGAGCGCAACCGCTATCTGCATGACAAGAGCGGCGGCGTGGTGTGGGATGTGCTGTTTGTGTGCATGCTGTTCGTCACGCTGACGGCCTCTTTGGTGGATATGCCCGCGTTCTATACCGCACTGACCCTGCTGGCCCTGGCTGTCCTATTGAAGATCACGGCGTACAGCTTCTATAAGCGGCGCGGGTGATGCGGAATTCCTGTTCGTCAGCGCCGAAAAAGCGACATAAAAGCGTCCTCCGCAGGTGCATTGACTGCGGAGGACTTGCTTATTCTTCCAGATAGCGCGCGGCCTGCGTGGCGGCGATAGCGCCGTCCGCCGCGGCAGTGATGACCTGTCGCAGGTGCTTCACGCGCACGTCCCCGGCGGCGAATACCCCAGGGATGCTCGTCCGCATGTCCTCATCGGTGCGGATGTAGCCCTGCTCCATGTCCAGCAGCCCATCAAAGAGCGCGGTGTTGGGTGCATAGCCCACAAAGCCAAACAGGCCGAGCACGCCGCCTTCCTCGTGGGGGCGGAGGATGCGCACATCCCCCGTGACCGTGTCGTGCACGGTGATTTCCGTCAGCGCGTCAACGCCGTCCACCTTGTCCACCACGGTGTTCCAGAGGAAACCGATCTTCGGATGGGCGAAGGCCTTCTCCTGAATGCTCCTGACGGCGCGGAGGCTGTCGCGGCGGTGGATGATGGTGACCTTCCGGGCGAATCGGGTGAGAAAGAGCGCCTCCTCCACGGCACTGTCGCCGCCGCCGACCACATACACCTCCTGATCGCGGAAGAACGCGCCGTCGCAGGTGGCGCAGAAGGAGATGCCGCGCCCGACGAAGGCCTGTTCGTTCTCGCAGCCGATGGGCTTGGGGTGCGCGCCCGTGGCGATGATGACCGCTTTGGCACGGTATTCGCCGCTGCGGCCGGTCAGGCGCTTCTCCGCGCCGGTGAGATCGACCGAAACCACCTCGTCGTAGGCATGCGCCACGCCGAAATGGTCAGCCTGATGCGCCATGCGTTCCGTCAGCGTGAAGCCGCTCTCGCCCTCCCGCAGCTGACCGGGGTAGTTCTCGATGTCGCTGGTCAGGGTGATCTGCCCGCCGGGCATGGCCTTTTCGATCAGCAACGTCTTGAGACATGCGCGTCCGGCGTAGATGGCGGCTGACAGCCCCGCCGGGCCTGCGCCGAGGATGATGAGGTCGTAGGTCATGGGGAATCAGCTCCTTGTGCGGTGTTCGTTCGTTATGATAGCATGAATGGCGCGGAAATGCAAATCAGAAGGCCCCGGCGGACAGATAGCGTTCGCCCGAATCGGGCAGGAGCACGACGATGGTGCGTCCGGCGAATTCGGGGCGGACACCGAGCCGCATGCCCGCGAAGACCGCCGCGCCGGAGGACACCCCGGCCAGGATGCCGTGCTCTCTTGCGAGGGAGCGCATGACGGACAGCGCGTCCGCCGTATGAACGGCGAGCACCTCGTCCACCACGGTGGGGTCGAAGACCTCCGGGAGGAAGTCTGCCCCGATGCCCTGGATGCCATGCATGCCGGTTCGACCCTGCGTGAGCAGGGGGGATTCCGCCGGTTCGACCCCGACGATGCGGATGGCGCGGTCGTGTGCCTTCAGGCAGCGTCCGACCCCGGTGATCGTCCCGCCCGTACCGATCCCCGCGACGAACGCGGCGATGCATCCGCCCGTGTCCGCCCATATTTCGGGCGCGGTGGTGCGCTCGTGCGCCATGGGGTTCGCTTGGTTGGCGAACTGTCCCATCAGGACGCTTCCGGGGCGCTGACGGTGCAGTGCCTCCGCCATGCGGACACTGCCGGACATGCCCTGTGTGCCGTCGGTCAGTATGACCTTCGCCCCGTAAGCCGCCATCAGCCGTCGGCGTTCCGGACTCATGCTGTCCGGCATGACGATGGTGCATCCGTACCCCCTTGCCGCAGCGATCATGGAAAGCGAAATGCCCAGATTGCCGCTGGTCGCCTCGATGATCTCGCCGCCGGGGCGCAGAATGCCGCGGCTTTCGGCATCCTCCACCATGGCGAGGGCGGCGCGGTCCTTGACGCTGCCGCTGGGGTTGGCGCTCTCCGGCTTGACCAGCAGTGTCGCCGGAATGTCAGGCAGATCAAGGCGCAGGAGCGGCGTATGTCCGATGCGGTCGATGATGTCAGCCATGTGCAAATCCTCCTTTGTAAAACATATGCGCCCGGACTTGCAAAAGCCATCCGCCTATGGTAGAATATCCCCATCAGGAGGTGCATCATGATGAAAAAATGGCTGACGGCGCTTTGGGCGCTGCTGCTGCTGTTCTGCACGGCGCTGGCGGATGAGGGCATGGATGATACCCTCTATGTGCTGGCGGACGGCAAGAAGGAAGTCGGCTACATGTTCCAGGTGCCGTCGGGGTACACCGTGACCATGCCCACCATCGTGGACTATTCCGGCAATGTGGTGAAGGTCACCTGGCAGATCACCGAAAACACCGGTGCGGCGTACGGCAAGCCCTTCAAGCTGAAGGGGGACAGGCTGACCTGCCAGTGGCCAAGCGGCGTGGCGATCCTGATCGGCACGGCGAAGAGCGGCGCGACCGTGAAGGTGCAGGCGCACGCGTTCGACCTGTCGAAGGAGATCCGGTTCTGGGAGGAGGACGTTACCGTGCTGGCGGGGGAGAGCGTCCAGACCGATGTGTACAGCGTGGATATGGCGGACGGCCTGGGGGAGATCACCTGGACGGTGGGGGATGAGAGCATCATCCGCTTTGACGAGAAGTACCCGTCGACCGGCCGCCCCACCGTGACCGGCCTGAAGGCGGGGACGACCACGTTGACGGCGACGCTCATCAACGGGGTGAGCGCCACCTGTACCGTGACCGTGACGGGGAAGCTCCGCATGGCGGGCGATGCCAATGAGGACGACACGGTGAATCTGGCGGACGCGATGGCCGTGCTGGACTATCTTGCAGGCACGGGGAGCATCAGCCACCGCAATGCGGACGTGACGGGCGATTTCTGGGTGGACATGCGGGATGCGCTGCTGCTGCTCCAGTATTGCGCCGGATGGGGCGTTGCGCTCCAGTAAAAGCCGAATA
>CAZJOA010000142.1:0-6623 GCA_964547515.1 uncultured Faecalibacterium sp. | reverse complement strand
AAGAAAGAGGAACGAGCCATGTCGCTGCTGAACAGAGGCGTTCTGCGCCCCAATGCCCACAGACAGGCCGGGCTGAACTGCACATGTCCCAAGTGTCAGACGGGCATCCGCATCACCCAGCTGCAAGCCAATGCGCCCATCCGCTGCGAGCATTGCAGCTATCCCTTCATCCGCCGCAGCGACCTGATGCTCATCGTGGCGGCCTGCAAGCAGATCAATGCCAGTCAGCTGGGGACGGCAGTGACGGTGCTGCGTCAGCTGTCCGACAAGCTCCCCGAGGCGGGCACGGCAATGGGTGAGCTGTCCGGCCGCTTCACCCTGCCGCTGAGCGATGACGAACGCTGGAACTACCTGCTGGGCGCGTTCAGCGCCGGGGATCTGAATGCTCAGCAATACCTGAACCTGATGTGCAAATCCGCCCCGGAACGCTATTCGCAAAGTCCGTGCAGCCATTGCGGCGCACCGGTTTACCGGGCGAAGAGCAATCCCCAGGCCTACCCGTGCCACTATTGCCGCGGCACGGAGCACCGATAAGGAGGGGGACGATATATGCCGACGAGTCTGTTCACCTGCCCCCTTTGCCGATATGAGACGGCACTGTCCCGGTTCAAGCCCCTGGAGAATGCCCGGCTGAAATGTCCCTGCTGCCGCAACAGCTTCGCAGACCCCCATACCTTCGACACGAAAATGACCTATGCGGACTGCGACAGCATCCAGCCGGTCACCCGCTTCCCCTACACCCTCAATGGCATGGCGGCCATGATCCATGTGGACGAAAAGCACATGGCGCTGGTCGTCGGCATGGATGGCCGACAGTTCTGGCTCGACGGGCAGGATGTGTTCATCAGCGATATGCCCAGCGGCTTCCAGCTGTATTATGTCTGCCTGACCCCCTGGATCTCCTGGGGGACGAACCTCCCCCGGGGCGTGGGCGCTTACGGACGCGCCCAGCTGTCCCTCCGCCAGGAATACATCCTTGCGGAATTCGCCACACAGGATGCCCTTCTGGGGCTGACCGAGCATCTCCGCACGCTGCTTTGTGAGCATGCCACGGCCTTCGTCAAGGCGCAGACCGCCGCACGCAACCTGCCCCTGCTGGGGCAGAAGAGCGGCTATGAGGGCATGCTGGGTTCGCTGGCGGACGGCGTGAGCGTCATCCACACGGATGCCCTGGGCTACCGTTCCGCCAACGGTTATCTGTGCTCCTTCCCGCCGCAGGAGCTCCAGGAGGACACGGCGGACTTGGCGGACTCCACCATCCGCGATCCGGTCGTCTTCCTCCAGCCGGCCAAGAAGCCCTACACCGTCAAGGACGGTATGGAGGATGTCTTCTGCGCCGCGCGTGGGAGAGCCTTCCGCCACAAGGCCGGGGAGGAGATCACCCCCGAGGCGCTGGAGAGCATACAGCGCGTGTTCCGCTTCCGCATGAAGGAATTCGACTTCCCCAATGGCTGGGGACTGTATAACCTCACCGGCCCCAGCACGGGGTACTGCTCCGCCCACGGGACGATCTCGTTCTATATCGACAGCACCGAGAAGCTCTGTGCGCTGCTGTCCCGCACGAAAAGCTGGGACGAATTCGTGGAGAACTTCTCCACCAATGTGCTCCGTTCGGCGCTGAATGATGCGCTGTCCGGTCTGATCCGGTCGCGCATTCCGCCCAAGGATGCCACGCCCGAACGCATCGGCGAACATCTGAGTTCGCTGTCCATCGCGCTGACCAATATCCTCAACGGCGAGGGACGGGAGCATACCAAACCGGCCTTCCGGGACAATGGCCTGCGCGTCAACCGAATCGACATTCTCCACCTTGACTTCTATTCCAGCAGGAGATAAGCGATGAATAACCAAGAGAACTACCATACCCTGCTGCTGCGCAATCAGACATCCCTCTGCCTGGATGATCTGGTCGCCCTGGTCGTCAGCAGTATCGTGGCCGAGGAGCTGCGCACATTCAACCGTGCGGTGATGGAGATGACCCCCGGGTTCACCTTCACCCTCAAACAGGCAAAGGCTCTCAAGAGTGAGGCGGACAAGACCCTGAAGGGCTACAGCAGGGGCGAGATCACCGATGTTGACCTGCTGACCTTTCTCAGCAATGGCAAAGACATACTAAGAGGGGAAACCCTGAAAAATGGAGGTAGCAGCATGGGATCTATTTTTGACAGGCTCATCCACGGCAAAGAGATCAAACAGAAGGAAGCCAGGGAACGGCTCGAACAGCGATACGACGATGTCTGCAAACAGATTCTCGAATGCCAGGCGACGATGGATCGCTGCGTGGATGAATGCGCGAATCTTGACCCGTCCTCCTTTGCCTACCGCAATAATGAGCGTACCTACATGCAGCAAAAGAACAGTCTCACCTTGCTGAAGAAGCAGGCGGCGGAGCTGCGCAAGACGCTGGATGAAGTCAGCACGATAGACGTCATCGAAAAGCACAGCAAGGCCATGCAGAAAACGGAGGCTGATACGCAGGTGGCTCTGGGCACAGTAGCCGAGCGTACCAAAAAGATGGAGAGAATTGAGGCACAGCAGCAAATCTATGAAGAGAGGGAAAACCACGTGGATTTCTCAACATCCTCTCTCTTGAGGGATGACGAGGCCGATGAGCCCATCGCCGACAGCGAATTCAGGACGCTGGTCACCGCCAACGAGGTACGCAAGTTCCGCACCGCCTCCGCCAATGGCACCGTCGCCGAGCCTAAGGCGCAGATGAGCGAATTCGATGCCCGCGTTGCCGCCGCCAGCGAAGAATAAGCCCACAGGAGGGAACACGATATGGGAAAGCTCACCGAGAAGGTGCGCAGCTTCTTCCAAGCCAGGGAGCAGCGCAAGCGGGAAGCACTCATCGAGGATCTCAAACGCTATGAGCAGCCACTGCAAGGTTACATAGAGAACTTCACAAAAAAGGCGCAGGAAGCCGAGCTGAGCGGCAAACACGAGGAAGCGCTGGAGTATACGCGGCTCATTATGAAACTCCAGTGCACGCTGGCCTATTTGCAGTTTACCATTGAAAACGACGAACTTCAAAAGGCCATCTCCGACAACGAATCCGATACCATGGCCGCCGCCAGAGAAGAATAAGCCCACAGGAGGGAACACGATATGCGAAAGCTCACCTATAACCTGCAGAACATCTTCAAGTCCAAGGAGCAGAAGGAAATTGAAGCGCGCATGCAATTCAACCGTGACAGGAACACCTTCAAGAAATACGAAAAGGAACTGGAAACGAGCATCCGGGACTTCACCCGAATGGCGGAGGAGGCTGAGCTGCACGGCAATCACCAAAACGCCGTGACCTGCGCGCAGTTCATCCGCAAGCTCCAGCGCACCCAGACCCGCGTCCAGTCCGTCATCCAGCGCTTCGAAATGATGCGTTCCGCCGCCCGTCTGTCCAGCATCATGGGGACTTTCACCGAGGCCTGCGTCCGAATGGGCTTCCAGATCAGCGAAAACATCGACCTGAAAAACATGGCGCGCAACACTGCCACCATCGAGCAATCCCTGGAGAAGCTGGATACCATGACCGATCAGGTAGACATGATCTTCGATTCCATCGACAGGGGCATGGGCGGCTCCAACGAGCTTTCGCAGGAAGAGTCCGAGCAGGATGCCGAGGCGCTGCTGGACAGCATCATGGGTCGCTACAACACGGTGAACGCTGTGGGCACGGCGAATGCCGCCCCTGCCCAGACCGCTGCCCCCCAGGCGGTTGCTCCTGCCGCACAGGTGGCCGCTCCCCAGGCGGCTGCCCCTCAGCTCTCTGCGGCGGATGACACCTCCGCCCGCCTGAACAAAATGATGGAGGAGCTCAAGCGCTGATATGGCAGAAGATCATCTGCTGGCCTGTGAACGGGCAAAGGAGCGTGCCCAGCTCTACGTCAGCATCAAGGATTATGCCGCCGCCTGTGAGTCCTATCTGGAGGCCGCCGAGCACATGCTCACCTTTGCGGACACCCTCCCGGGTGAACAGCGCGTCATGGCGCAGCAGCTCACCGAGCAGCTGATTAACAAGGCACGGGAGGCCAAGACCTGCGCTGCGTCCGCCGTGTCCCCCCAACCGGCACGGCCGATGTCCCCGCCGCCGATCCTCCCGCCCCCCGAGCCCCCGTCCCCCGCACCCCACATCGATGCCCGCACCGCCATCGCACGCGATCAGGAGAGCATCCGCCGCACGCCCGATCCCGCCGATGATGCGCCCCGCTTCACCCCCGTCAAAGCCCCCAATGTCCGCTTTGCCGACATCGCTGGGCTGGAGGATGTCAAGCAGGCCATTCAGTTCAAGGTCATCCAGCCCCTGCTGCATCCGGAGCTGTATCGGCGCTTCGCCAAGGAGACCAATGGCGGCGTGCTGCTCTACGGCCCGCCGGGGACGGGCAAGACCATGATCGCCCGCGCCATCGCCGCCGAAACGGATCTGGATTTCTTCGCCGTCCGCTGCTCCGACATCGTCGGTCGCACCTTCCAGGAGGGCGCACAGAATCTCGCCGCGCTCTTCGATGCCGCACGTCAGAGCGGACGCGCCATGATCTTCTTCGATGAGTTCGATGCCCTCGCCCCACGCCGCAGCTCCAGCTCCAGCATGATGCGCCGCCTCGTCACCGAGCTGCTGACGCAGATGGACGGCTTCGAGAAGAACGAGGGGACCCTCATCATCCTGGCTTCCACCAATCTGCCGTGGAATCTGGATTCGGCGGTGCTGCGTCCGCCGCGCATGAGCGAACGGATCTACGTCGGTCTGCCGGATCACGACGCACGCCTGTATATGGTGCGTCATGCGCTGGAGCCCATGCCCGTTCAGGAGGCGCTGGACTACGAGCACATCGCCCGGGCGCTGGAGGGCTTCAATGGCAGCGACATCACCGCCTTTGTGGAGAAGGTCAAGGAAATGGCCATCCGCCGCGCCCTCCGCGACGGCAACATGGAGCAGTTCATCACTGCCCAGGATGTGGAGGATGCCCTCGCCCAGTGCCGCTCCAGCGTGCAGCAGGCCGATCTGGATGCATTCGCCAAATGGGAAGCCTCCCAGGCATGACGCAGCATTGCGGAAAGGAACCATATGAACGTCAACGATAAGATCAGCCTCCACTATCAGGACTATAAGGCCTATCAGGAGGACGCGATGGCCGCCGAGCGCCGCGGCAATCTGGAGGGGGCACGCAAGCTCTACCGACAGGCCGCCCTGGCGCTGTGCGAAATGGCCAAGCTCGAATCGGGCAACACCCAGCTCCAGCGCATCGAGCATGCGCAGGAGCTGATGGACTACGCGGACAGTCTGCTGACCGCGCGGGCGCAGCCTGCCGGGTCGTCCGGCAGCGGTTCGGCCGGACAGTCCGCCAAGCAGGCCGGTGATGCCGACAGCGATAACCCCTGGGTCAGCGAAGGCATCCCGGACACCACCTTTGACGATGTCATCGGCATGGAGGATGTGAAGAAGACCATCCGCAGCCGCGTGATCGACCAGATCAAGTACCCCGAGCTGTACGAGCAGTTCGGCCTCAGCGGCGGCACGGGCATCCTGCTCTTCGGCCTCCCCGGCACGGGCAAGACCACCATCGCCCGCGCCATCGCCCATGAGGTCAACGCGCCGATGTATGTCGTCAAGCTCTCCGACGTGATGAACAAATGGGTCGGCGAGTCCGAAAAGCGCATCCACTCCCTCTTCGAGAAGGCGCGTAGCACCCCCGTGTCCCTCATCTTCTTCGACGATTTCGATGCCCTCGGCGGCGAACGCAGCGATGACAACAGTGTCAACAACAAGATCATCGTCGAGCTCATCACCCAGATGGACGGCTTCCAGAAGAACACGAACACCATCGTCCTCCTGGCGGCGACCAATAACCCGTGGATCATCGATTCGGCCATCATGCGCCGCTTCGAATACCATATTTACGTCCCCCTGGCGAATCACGATGCCCGCATCGCCATGCTGAAGAAGCAGCTGAAGAACATTCCCACTGCGGCGGACATCGACTACGACGCGCTGAGCGAAATGATCAAGGGGTACAACGGCGCGGACATCGTGGCCGTCATCAAAAACGCCAAAACCGCTGCCCTGGAGCGCACCAAGGAAGCGCAGCGCAACGGCTCGGATACCATCAGCCCCGTCACCTATGACGATCTGGTCAATGCCGCCAGGCAGCACAAGACCAGCGTCAACCCCAAGGATGTCGTTCGCCTGCGGGAATACGCTGCCGGTCGCGGCATCGCACTCCCGGAGGAACTTTGATCCCCATTCCACCAATCATTCGTACATGAGGAGGTCATTCACATGGCAAAGTATCGCGGCAAGGATCGCTACATGGGTGCATGGTCCTACACCTTCCTGAACATTCTCTACTGCATCCCGCTCGTCGGCCTGATCTGCCTGGTCATCCACAGCTTCGACACCAACAACGAGAACCGCATGCACTATGCGCGCTCGTTCTTCACCAGTCTGCTGCTGGTGCTCATCATCGGCGGCATCATCACGCTGATCGTCCTCTTCGTCCCCGGCGTGCAGGAGGCCGTCTCCGGCTTGGAGCTCCCCGAGCTCATCACACAGTTCTCCACACTCCCGCCGCAGTAAGGGCCGTCCCCCGAGGACGTTGTCGGACGGCAGTCCGACCAGGACGAGGGGG
>CAZJOA010000141.1:0-6801 GCA_964547515.1 uncultured Faecalibacterium sp. | reverse complement strand
CAAAAGACGGCGCTGCAAGGCATATGCCCCAGCGCCGTCCTTTTGTGATGCCGGATTATCCGGCCTTGTTGGCCTCTCCCCCGGGGAAGATGATCTTGTTGACGAAGAAGAACACCACCATCGACACGCCGCCATTGAGCACGGTCGTGCCGATGTTATACAGCCACGGGGCGACCCACTGGTTGGCCAGGTCGACCCAGATGCAGTTGATGGAGTTGACGATGACCGTCACGATGCAGAAGGCCACGGCATACCAGGCGATCTGCGGGGCGACGGGGCGCTTGCTGCGGAAGACGAGGCTGCGCTGGATGGGGAAATTGATGCATTCGCCGATGACCATGGCGATCATGTAGGCGATGAAGTACCCCAGACCGCCGACGGAAGCGCCGCCGTCCTTGACCGCGTAGCCGAAGATGTTCCAGGTGAACGCCTGACCGAAGAGGCTGGTCTGGATGCCGGGCCAGCCGAAGTCCACCGCCCACAGGTCCTTGAAGGCCAGGGGCAGGAAGGTCAGGATGAGATACTTGAACACCGTCACCAGATTGCTGACGATGACGAACAGTCCGCCCTCGCGGATCCATCTGGATGCCGCCGGATGCCTGTCCGCAAAATGCTTCCAGCCGTTGATGATCGTTTGCATGGGATTCTCCTCACTTGCTTTGCCGGAGCTGGGGGCGGGTGCAGAAATGCTTCACCAGCCGTCCCGCGCCCCGGAAGAAATGTCCGTTGGCGATGTAGCAGATGTCCTCGGCCATGGCCATGGAGACCATGCCGTTCATCATCTTGGCCATGCCGCGGAAGGGAATGTTGTAGATGAAGAGCAGGTTCAGGTCGGGCTTGCCCTGGGCGACGGCCTTGTCGATCATGCCGCTGAGGAGCTTGGCGACGAGGCGGCAGATGGGGTTTTTCGCGTAGGCCATCTGGCGGATGGTGTCGTTCATGCCCAGGGGCTGATGCCGATCCCACCCGTGCGTGGGGATGGGATGCCCCAGCAGCGCCGTGAAGGCCGTGTCGGACACCTGATGCAGCTCGCACCGGCGATAGCAGTCCATCACGTCGGGCAGGGGGGACTCACCCGCCGTGCCCGTAACCTTGTGCGAAGCGGTCAGGCGGATGTCCTCGCTGGACGCGCCGATCCGCAGGGTGTACAGGCCGCCCTCGGTCTCAAAGCGTCCGGAATCGGTGCTGAAATAGCGGAAGGTGTATGCGTCGAAGGGGATGGAGACCTGCTTTTGCTCGCCGGGGAGCAAATGGACGCGGACGAAGCCCTTCAATTCGCGTTCGGGGCGCAGGACGCGGCTGTCCGTCAGGCTGACGTAAAGCTGAGCGATCTCGTCGCCGGGGCAGTCCCCCGTGTTGCGGAGGGTGAAGCGCACACCCTCGCTGCTGACGGTGAGTCCGCCGTATTCGAAGGAGGTGTAGCTCATGCCGAAGCCGAAGGGGAAGCGCACCTGCTTTTTTGCGGTGGCGGTGTAGCGATAGCCCACAAAGAGTCCCTCGCGGTATTCGCTGGTGGCCTCCTCGCCGGGGTAATACCGGCTGACGGGCAGATCGGCGTAGGCCATGGGGAAGGTCTCTGCCAGCTTGCCCCCGGGACACACCCTGCCCGTGAGCACATTGAGCATGGCGGTCGCGCTGGCCTGTCCGCCCAGGCCGCCGTACACCAGCGCCTGACAGCGGTCGATCCAGGGCATTTCCACCGCGCTGCCCGCACTGAGCACCGCGATGACATGGGGGTTGACGGCGCAGACCCTTTCCAGCAGGTCGATCTGATTCTGCGGGAGGCGCATGTGTGTGCGATCCAGACCCTCGGTCTCGAAGGCCTCGGGCAGTCCCAGGCAGAAGAGCACGCAGTCCGCATTCTTCGCCAGGGTGACGGCCTCGTCCGCCAGGCTGTCGTTCGCCTTGTCCAGGCGCTCAAAGCCCCGCACGCAGCCCGTGTTCTCCGGCAAATACGCATTCAGGTGTTCCGCAAGGCTTTCCACGCGCTCAGCGTTGACCATGCTGCTGCCCGCGCCCTGATAGCGGGGGGTCAGCGCGAAATCACCGATGACGGCGACCCGGGCATCGCGCTTCAGCGGGAGGATATGCCCGTCGTTCTTCAGCAGGACGATGGACTTCTCCGCCGCCTGACGCACGGCGGCATGCTGTGCATCGGCATCGGCGGGGACGGGCGGATGCTTGGCTGTTTCCAGCACCACATCCAGCAGCTGATCGACACGCCGGTCGACCTCGCCCTCGCTGATCCTGCCGGCTTTGACGGCCTCCACCAGCTGACAGGCGCTGTCATCCCCGGCGGCGGGCATTTCCAGATTCATGCCCGCGCGCACGCCCTCCACATAGGCGTTCGATCCGCCCCAGTCCGTCACCACCATGCCGTCAAAGCCCCATTCGCCCCGCAGGATGTCCGCCAGCAGGTGCTCGCTCTCGTTGGTATATGTGCCGTTGACCTTGTTGTAGGAGGTCATGACCGCCCCGGGCTGACCCTCCTTGATGGCGATCTCGAAATTCGTCAGGTACATCTCGCGCAGCGTGCGCTCATCCATGACGGAATCGCTGTGCATGCGCAGCAGCTCCTGACTGTTGGCGCAGAAATGCTTGGCGCAGGCGGCGATGCCGTTCTCCTGCACGCCGCGGATGAAGCCGGCGGCCATTTTGCCGGCCAGATAGGGGTCTTCGGAATAGTACTCGAAGCTGCGGCCGCAAAGGCTGCTGCGCTTGGTGTTCAGGCCGGGGCCGAGCAGCACCTGTACGCCCTGCGCGCGGGCATCCGCGCCGACGGCATGCCCCATGGCCCGGGCGACCTCTTCATCCCAGCTGTTGGCGTAGGTCGCGGCGGAGGGGATGCAGGTCGCCTTGGTGGATGCGTTCAGCCCCAGATGATCGCCCTCGCCGGCTTGCTTGCGCAGGCCGCTCGGCCCGTCGGAAAGGGTCATGGCCGGGATGCCCAGCCGGTCGATGGCGCGGGTGTGCCACACGTCCGCCCCGGAGAGAAACGCCGCCTTCTCCGCCAGCGTCATGCGGGCGAGCAGATCGGCATGCTTTGTCTTCACGATGGATGTTCACTCCTTCCAGCCCATGCTGTTGATGGTAGAAATTCGGCATGCATCCCCCTGAAACCTCTTGCCGGAATTGCAGATTATGCTGTGAAACAGGTCGATTATGCAAAACCGCGCCGAATTCAGGGGGATGGAGGCCACTTCCCCGTATAGCTCAGGCAAAGCTCCTCAATGCTTCATTCTTGATTTGCTTTTGCGGAATGTCAGCGCGAGCATCACGCCGGACACCACGAACATCACCGCCACCAGGCCGGTGAGCACCCGGAGGGTCACGCCCCACCAGGGGGTGATGGGCACGATGCGCAGGGAGGAGGACACGCCGTTCATCGCGGCGCTGAAGTTGCCGATGGCGTAGAGCAGGCGATGGGCGGATTCGCGGATCATGCTGGCGAAGGTCGGGCTGTCCCTGTAGGCATCCAGCGCCGTTTCGCTGCCCGCGCCCAGGTACAGATCCGTGCCGTTCATGAAGCCGTCCACATAGGTCATGAACAGCGCCGCATTGGAGGACGCCATATCGGTGATGATGTAGCCGTCAAAGCCCCATTCGCCGCGCAGGATGTTCTGCACCAGCGCAGTGCTGGCGCTCGTCCAGAGCGCACCCGCCCGGTTGAAGGAGGACATCACCGCATGGGCGTTGCCGCGCGAGGGCTTCACCGCGTATTCCCACGGCCGGAGGTAGATCTCGCGTGCCGACTGCTCGTTCAGCCAGATGCAGATGCCATTGCGCTGCGCTTCCTCATCGTTGAAGATGAAGTGCTTCACATGGGCGATGATGCCCTTGGCCTGCAGCGCGGTGATCTCGGCCTCGGCGGCGATGCCGGTCAGGTAGGGGTCTTCGGAGAAGTACTCATGGGTGCGTCCGCCATAGGGCGTGCGGTGGATGTTGATCCCGGGGAGGTACAGCCCCTGAATGCCGGCGAGGCGTGCGTCCTCCGCCAATGCGTCACCCACCTTGGCGATCAGCTCGGTGTTGAAGGTGGATGCCCAGATGCCCTCGCTGGGGAAGGACAGCTGCGTCACACTGCCGACGACACCGGTGGGGCCGTCCTGCTCGGACGTGCCGCCCAGGGACACGGAGCCGATGGCCTTGGTGCTGAACGAACCGTCCGTGACCAGGAGCGCCTGCTCGGAGAAGGTCATCTGGTCGAGGAGCTGTTCCCAGCGCTCATCGTCATAGGGGATGATCTCATCCTCGGTGGAGCGCAGCATGGCCAGGGTCAAGCCGTTCTGCACGCCGTAACGGGGCATGGACGCAGTCTCGTCCTCGGTGATGGGCTTGTTGCTGCTCAGGTCATAGGCGAAGGCATCGGTGGACACGGCGAACACCGCCGGGCTGACAGGCCATGTGCCGGTCCAGTCCGCCCGGGACACATAGTTCACCGCATTGTCGCCGCGGCCTTCGTAGCGGTTCATGTCGCTGAAGTCCAGCTGATTGGTGATGGGCTTCTGCGTTTCGGCGGACACGGCATAGGTGGCGGTGTCCAGCGCCGGATTGTGCCACGCCACCGCCGCAAAGGCTGCATCACCCGCATCGTCCATGCCGTCCGCCGGGGTGTAGCCCTTCGCCGCGAGGATGTTGTTCAGCGCGTCGTGTGCATCCCGACCCACGGCGAGGTAGTAGTCCCCCGCGTCCAGGATGTAAGTGCCCGCGCCGTTGGCGTCGTAGGACTTGAAGTCGCTCTTCTCCACGGTGATGGTGACGGTCTCGCTCTGCCCGGGGGCAAGGGCGGAGGTCTTTGCGAATCCGGCCAGCTCAACGGAGGCCTTCTCCACCTGATTTTCCCGGTCGTAGTCCGTATACGGCTTTTGCAGGTAGACCTGCACGACCTCCTTGCCGGTGTAGGTGTCCCCGGTGTTCGTCACCCGGACGCGCACCTCATAGTCCCCCTGCGCGTTCTCGCTCACGGCGAAATCCGAATAGGCGAACTGCGTGTAGGACAGGCCGTGTCCGAAGGGATAGGCCACCACATCGCCGTACACATATGCACCCGCGCCGCCGGACTGCATGACCACGTCCTCATAGCGCGTCTCGTAGTAGCGATAGCCCACATAGATGCCCTCGGAATACACGCCGTAGTACATCTGGGTGCTGTTGAGCGCCAGTTCGTCCGCATTGGCGTAGGTCTGGGCGAAAACGCCCTTTTCGTTGAGCATCCACGAGGCCATGGCGGGCGAGGAGAAATTGTCCCTGACATAGGTGTCGGCCAGCCGTCCGGAGGGCACGATATTGCCCACCAGCACATCCGCCACGGCGGACACGCCCGCACTGCCCAGATTGCCGATCCACATGCAGGCATCGATGCCATAGGCGGCGTTGTCCACGAAGTCCGCCCGCAGCGCCAGCGCCGTGTTCAGCAGGACGACGATCTTCCTGATCTCGCCCTTATCCTTCAGCGCCTTCAAAGCCGTCAGCACCTCGAGCTCCTCATCGGAGAGGGACAGGTAGCTGCCGTCCTGACCGTCGCTCTGCACGGTGCTGATGTCCATGCCCTCGCCGCTGTTCCGGCTGACGACCACGATCGCCGCGTCACCATAGGCCGCGAAGCTCCCCTGCACCTCCTCGTAGGCGCTCCAGGGGGCGGCATTGGCGGAGTACACCTGCATGTTCAGCTTGCGGTTGAGCTTCTTGGTGGGCTTGTAGGTCTTGCCCGCGCCCTCGGTGTAGAAGCGCCACAGCTCGGGGTTGACCTCCAGGCCGACCTGCTCGTTTTCCAGCGCCTCCCGGAGGTTCTGATAAGCCGATGTATCGGCGGCGGACGAGCCGGACGTGGCGTAGTTCAGGTTCGCCGCGCCATACAGGAAGCAGCTGACCCTGCTGCCCTTGTCCAGCGGGAGCGTGCCGTTCTCATTGCGGAGCAGCACGATGCCCTCGCCCTCCACCGCCGCGCCGACGGACTGCCCGTAGGCCTTCACGTCCGCCGCATTGTCATAGTCTGCGGGGAAATAGGTGTAGTCCCCCGTGTCGTTCTCGTCCGCGACGAGCTTGAAGGTCTTGCTGCCCAGGGTCGCATTGACCATCGATGCCTGGGAGAAGGCCAGATCAGACCCGACGAGCAGCACCGCCAGAAGGGTCGCCATGATGACGTTCATCCGCCGCGCGAAGGAACGGGAAAGCTGTTTTTTCATCGTCAAGCACCTCCATCAGGGCTTTGCGGCGCGCTGCCAGAGGGCAGGGCCGACCTCGGACCTCTGCTTTGCCGCCGAAATGAGCGCCAGCACCCAGGCCGCCAGCCCCGACAGCGCCGTCACCAGGAAGGCCGCAGAGAAGGAAGTGCCGTCAATGGCGACAAACACGTTCACGATGTAATAGACTTGGCTGGACAGATACGCGAGCCACGCATAGAGGCCGCAGACATACACCGCATACTTGCCCATTTTGACCGGGCAGAGGAGCATGAGCACATCGAGCACCGCCGCCGCACCCAGACCCGCGATGACCCTGGCGGACAGGGTGGTGGTGAACTCATTCGTGCCGTTTGAGAGGTACATGACCAGCGCGATGACCGTCAGCAACAGCGAACCGAGCAGAAGTGCCCGTCCGCCTTTCCCTTCGGCAGGGATTCTCTTGTTCGTTTCCATTTTGCACTCCTTCAAAAAATGCAGCGGAGCAACGTTCGTGCGCCGCCGCAGGGGTCGGGGGGAGAATTGGTATTAGTACATCTCTAACACTTACTTATCTTATTTATTGCTTGGAATTTCAAGTACACGGCCGCTTTCGCGCGTCGAAAGCGGCGCAAAGCCG
>CAZJOA010000140.1:0-6983 GCA_964547515.1 uncultured Faecalibacterium sp. | reverse complement strand
CCCCCTCGTCCTGGTCGGACTACCGTCCGACAACGTCCTCGGGGGGCTTGTCCGCCCCATGCGGGGCTTGTTGGAAGCAAAGTCAACCCAACCGCGTGAAAACGGGTCGAAGACCCCGAAGTCCCCCCGTTCATCATCTCGTTCCATTTGGGAGCAGCCTTTTGAGGAATTGCCCGGTATGGGAGCGTTCGCAGAGCGCGACGGTCTCGGGGGTTCCGGCGCAGAGGACCTCGCCGCCGCCGCTGCCCCCCTCAGGGCCCAGGTCGATCAGCCAGTCCGCCACCTTGATGACATCCAGGTTGTGCTCGATGACGATGACGGTGTTGCCCGCGTCGGTCAGCTGCTGGAGGACGCTGATGAGCTTCTCCACATCGGCCATGTGCAGACCGGTGGTGGGCTCGTCCAGAACGTAGAGGGTCTTGCCCGTGGCCTTGCGGCTCAGCTCCGTGGCCAGCTTCACGCGCTGTGCCTCGCCGCCGGACAGCGTCGTGCTGGCCTGTCCCAGCTTCATGTAGCCCAGACCCACATCGCACAGCGTCTCCAGCTTGCGCAGGATGGACGTGTGATTCTCGAAGAAGGCCGCGGCCTCCTCGATGTTCATGTCCAGCACGTCGAAGATGGACTTGCCCTTGTAGGTCACCTCCAGCGTCTCGCGGTTATAGCGCTTTCCCTTGCAGACCTCGCAGGGGACGTAGATGTCCGGCAGGAAGTGCATCTCGATCTTGGTCACGCCGTCGCCGGAGCAGCTCTCGCAGCGTCCGCCCTTGACGTTGAAGGAGAAGCGGTTCTCCTTGTAGCCGCGCGCCTTGGCCTCGGGGGTGGCGGCGAAGAGCTTGCGGATCTGGTCGAACAGCCCGGTGTACGTCGCCGGATTGGAGCGCGGTGTCCGCCCGATGGGGCTCTGGTCGATGCAGATGATCTTGTCCAGCTGCTCCACGCCCTCCATGCGGTCGAATTTCCCCGCGCGGGTCTTGGCGCGGTTGAGCACCTTCGCCAGATGCTTGTAGAGGATCTCGTTCACCAGGGAGGACTTCCCCGACCCGGACACGCCCGTCACGCAGCACAGGCAGCCCAGGGGGAATTCCACGTCGATATGGCGCAGGTTGTGTTCCTTCGCGCCGCGGACGGTGAGGAAGCCCTTGGGGGTACGGCGGACGGAGGGAACGTCGATGCGCCGCCGTCCGGACAGGAACGCACCGGTGATGCTCTTTTCGTTGCGGCAGATGTCGTCGAACGTGCCCTCGGCGACGATGTGTCCGCCGTGGATGCCCGCGCCCGGGCCGACATCGATGATCCAGTCCGCCGCCCGCATGGTGTCCTCGTCGTGCTCCACAACGATGAGCGTGTTGCCCAGGTCGCGCATGCGCTGGAGGGTGGCGATGAGCTTCTGATTGTCCCGCTGATGCAGGCCGATGGATGGTTCATCCAGAATGTAGAGCACGCCCATGAGCGCCGAACCGATCTGTGTGGCCAGGCGGATGCGCTGTGCCTCGCCGCCGGAGAGGCTTCCGGCCGCCCGGCTCAGGGTCAGGTAGCTCAGCCCCACGTCGTTCAGGAAGCCCAGTCGCGCGTCGATCTCCCGGAGGATGGGCGCGGCGATGAGGCTTTCCGTTTCGCTCAGGTGCAGGTCACGGAAGAAGGCCTGTGCATCCACGATGGACAGGTCGGACACCTCGGCGAGGTTCTTTTCGCCGACGGTCACACCCAGCGCTTCGGGCTTCAGGCGCTTTCCGCCGCATGCCGGACAGGGTTCTTCCGTCATGTATTCCTCATACGCCTGTTTCATCGACTCGGAGGACGTCTCCTGATACCGCCGCTCGATGGATGGGATGACGCCCTCAAAGGTCGTGCTGTATTCCCCCTTGCCCCGGGGCGTGTCATAGGTGATGGTGATCTTCTGCGACCCCGTGCCATAGAGCAGCGCCTTCATCCCCTTGGGCGGGATGTCCTGGATGGGTGTGTCCAGCGTGAAGCCGTACTTTTCTCCCAGTGCGGCGAAGTACTGTCCGGCGGCGCTGCTGCCCTCCAGCGAATTGTAGCCCATCGCGTTCAGTCCGCCCTCGCGAAGGCTCAGGCTCTTGTCCGGGAAGATCACGTCCTCGCTGATGACCATGCGCGTCCCCAGACCCGAACACACCGGGCATGCGCCGAAGGGGCTGTTGAACGAGAACATGCGCGGGGCAAGCTCCTCCAGGGAGATGTTGCAGTCCGGGCAGGCGTAGTTCATGGAGAACAGCAATTCGCGGCCGTCCATCAGATCCATGATGACCAATCCGCCGGAGCGCTGGGTGGCGGTCTCGATGGAATCGGTCAGGCGGGACTGGAAGGCCTTCCCCGGGCGGACGATCAGCCGATCCACCACGATCTCGATGGCGTGCTTCTTCTTCTTGTCCAATTCGGGTGCATCGTCCGCCTCGCAGACAGTCCCGTCCACGCGGAGGCGGACGAAGCCGGCCTTGCGGGCATCGTCGAAGACCTTGGCGTGCTCGCCCTTTTTGGCGCGGACGACCGGCGAGAGCACCTGAAAGCGCGTCCCCTCCGGATAGGCGGACATCGCGTCCACCATCTGATCCACCGTCTGCTGACGGATCTCCTTGCCGCAATTCGGGCAATGCGGATGTCCGGTGCGCGCCCACAGCAGACGCAGGTAGTCGTGTATCTCCGTCACCGTGCCGACGGTGGAGCGGGGATTGCGGCTGGTGGTCTTCTGGTCGATGGAGATCGCGGGGGACAGCCCCTCGATGGCATCCACATCGGGCTTTTCCATCTGACCCAGGAATTGCCGCGCGTAGCTGGACAGGCTCTCCACATACCGCCGCTGTCCCTCGGCGTAGATGGTGTCGAACGCCAGGGACGATTTGCCCGATCCGCTCAGGCCAGTCATCACGACCAGCTTGTCCCGCGGGATGGTCACGTCCACATTGCGCAGGTTGTGCTCCCGCGCCCCCCGAATGACGATGTTTTCGTTCATATGCCTACCTCGTTGCTCGTCAGAATGAGTACGGAACAATTATAGCACGTTTGTTCCCGCCCTGCAAGGCGAACAATGAATTGCGAGGGAGACGAAAGAAACACCCGCTTCCTCATTCCGACATCGCCCTGGAACTCACCATCCAAATTCCTCATTCCTAATTCATCATTTTCCCATCGATATGGCTGAAATGGTGGGAAAGTGGTCATGCGATGCCATTTTTCCCGCCAGCCATGCCGTTTTTCCCAATTCGGGGGCGGATTTTCGCGTTTGGGTGTATGGTAGGGGCAGCAAGAAGGTGCTCCACCTTCAAGGGCATACGGCGGAATGGCGTTTCCGCTGCGGCAAATGACAAAGGAGGTTTCCCATGAGAACATCCCAACGTTTCCCCAAGCTGGCAAGGATCCTGCTGGCGGGCCTGCTGAGCACATGCCTGTGCTTCTCGGGTCTGGCGACGGCGTACGCGGGTACGCTGGTGGACGGCAAGTACTACAACGACTACACGTCCTATGAAGAGGCAGAGGCCGCTGCGGACGAGCTGAACACCGAATTGTCCCGCGAGGGCAATGTGCTGCTGAAGAACGACGGCACGCTGCCCCTGACGGGCAATGAGTGGGTCAGCGTCTTCGGCGTGAGCAGCGACAGCCTCATCAGCGTGCGCGAGGACGCGAACAATGCCAGCGGCACCATCGCCCACAGCCTGGAGCTGGCCGGCTTCAACGTCAACCCCGCGCTGGTGCGCTACTACGCGGGCATCGGCACGACCATCGGCACCGAGACGTATGACTTCGGCCGCGCCATCGAGGATTCCTTCGATGTGTATGGCGATGCCGCAGTGGTCGTGTTCGCGCGTGCGGGCGGTGAGGGCAGCGACAATGCCCGCATCCTGCAGGAGGTCGAGGACAACCTCTACGGTGCGGAAACGCCCTACACCTGGAAGCACAAGGCCCTGGCCACCGGCGAATGGGTGGATGGCCAGTTCGTCTACGATGCGGACAGCGACGTGGAATACAAGCACTATCAGCAGCTGACCGATTCCGAGGAGCTGCTGCTGGACTACGTCAAGGCACACTTCAACAAGGTCATCGTCCTGCTGAACACCGCCAACGCCATGGAGATGTACAACCTGGAGCAGGATGAACACATCAACGCTGTGCTGCTGATGCAGCGTCCCGGCGAGACCGGACACATTGCCGTGGGCGAGATCCTCAGCGGCAAGGTGAATCCCTCCGGCCGCCTGGTGGATCAGTGGATGATCGACTTCTCCGCCGATCCCACCTGGTATAACTTCGGCGACAACCGTCAGACCGGCAGCACCAACATCTATCGCAATGAGGCCGGTGAGCTGACCGGCGCGGGTCAGACCGGCCCGACCGACCCCGGCTACTACTTCGTGGACTACGAGGAGGACATCTACCTCGGCTACAAGTTCTACGAGACCTACTACTATGAGACCTACCTGGGCAACACCGCCGCCTCTGCGCCGGCGGATGCCTCCGAGGAAGAGAAGATCGCCGCCGCCAACGCCTGGTGGAACGCCAATGTTCTCTATCCCTTCGGCTATGGTCTGTCCTACACCGATTTCAGCCTGAACATCGGCAATATCTACACCGACGCGGCCTGCACCCAGCCCCTGGGCGAGCAGGTGGGCGCTGAGCTCTTCGCCTCCGATGTGGACAGCATCGCCCAGGTCAAGACCCTCTACATCCCCGTCGTGGTGAAGAACGAGGGCGAAAAGGCCGGCAAGGAAGTCGTGGAGATCTACGTCACCGCGCCCTACACCAAGGGCGGCGTGGAGAAGTCCTCCATGACCCTGGCGGGCTATGCCAAGAGCGACATCCTCCAGCCCGGCAAGTCCCAGACCGTTGTCGTTTCCGTCAACGTGCAGGACTTCGCCTCCTATGACTACAAGAACCTCTCCGGCCTGGTCGACAATGGCGGCTATGTGCTGGAGGCGGGCGAGTACGTCATCCGTGCCACCTCCAGCTCCCACTACGACCTGGGTGTGGACGTGGCTGACACCACCGATGCCTACGACCAGAAGAGCTTCACCCTCACCGCCGGTGCGGCGCTGAAGCTGGACGACTACAGCGACAAGCTGGTCGAGAACATCTTCTCCACCCCCATCGGTGAGTACACCAAGGCCACCGAGGGTCAGTACGCCCTGTACAGCAACTCCGTCCGCACGGCGGAATACGCTGCTGACGGTGTGTCCGCCATGCAGATGATGTCCCGCGCCGATATGGACGGCACCTTCCCCACCTCTCCCACCGTCGCCGATGCCACCCTCAAGGATGACGTGCTGGCGAACTGGACCTACTGGAACACCTTCGGCTGGAATGAGTCCCAGAGCAAGAAGACCGATTTCGTCTACTCCGATGAAGGCCTGGTCTGGGCGGACGTGACCATCCCGGCGGACTGGACGCAGGCGACCGAGACCGCTGAGCGCAATGCCATCCTCCTCAAGGACATGGCGGGCATCGATCCCTACGACGCTTCCTATACCCTGCAAAACGCTGATCCCAGCGCGGAGCACTACACCGCCATCGCGGACTTCGACGGCCTGACCGGCGATGCCGCCTGGCAGCTCTTCCTCAACCAGCTCTCCTTCGACGAGCTCATCACCGTCGTGGAGACCGGCGGACACAACACCTCCAACGTGCCCTCCATCGGCAAGGTCGCCGGTGTCGAGGCGGACTCCCCCAACAACCTCAGCAGCACCCACACCTGGTGCGACGAATCCACCGTTGCCTCCACCTGGAATGCTGACCTGGCCCGCAAGCAGGGCATCATCGTCGGTGACATGGCCATGTACAAGGGCGTCAATGGCTGGTGGGGCCCCGGTATGGATACCCATCGCTCTCCCTTCAGCGGCCGCAACAATGAGTACTATTCCCAGGATGGCCTCCAGGGCGGCTACATCGCTGCGGCGGTCGTCGGCGGCGCTGAGTCCCGCGGCCTGAAGTGCTACATCAAGCATTTCGCCTTCAACGATCAGGAGACCAGCCGTGACGGCAAGAACAACTGCTCCTGGGTGTCCGAGCAGGCCATGCGCGAGGGCAACCTCAAGGTCTTCCAGATGGCCATGCAGGAGGGCGGCGCGGCGGCTGCCATGTGCGCCTTCGCCCGCATCAGCGGCATCCCCACCGCCGTCAACTATGACTTCCTCGTCAAGCTGGCCGACGATCAGTGGGATTGGAACGGCGTCTTCCTCACCGATGGCTACATGGGCGTTGCCCAGTGCACCACGGGTGACTACATGCTGCGCGTGGGCTGCATCCAGCTGTCCCTGGGCGGCTCTACCACCGTCAGCGGCGAATGGGACGCGACCCTGCGTGACGGCAAGGGCGGCGTGACCATCGACGGCGCACAGAACGATGTGCAGTACTACTATGCGCGTCAGTTCGCCAAGGATCTGCTCTTCGAGGAAGTCAACAGCGCTTCCAACCAGAATGGCTTCACCCTGGTCGAGCTGGATGGCGCGGCCTTCACCGGCAAGCAGGCGGCTTCCTTCAATGGCGATGTCGCCCTGTCCGCTGACGTGATGGGCGCTTCCACTGCCGTGTATACCCTGACCTCCGGCGCACTGCCCGCAGGCGTCACCCTCTCCCAGGATGGCGAACTGGCCGGCACGCCCACCGAGTCCGGCGAGTTCACCTTCGGCATCACCGCCGTGATCGACCAGTGGATCACCCGCTCCGGCGAATTCACCGCGACGATCGAGTCCGCCTTCCGCATCGACGGCGACGCGCTGGACAGCGCCAAGCTCGGCAAGGGCTTCCGCAGCGCCATCGTCTCCGACACCGTCAACACGGATGAGGGCTTCAGCAGCGTCACCTACACCGTGAAGGAAGGCGCTCTCCCCGCCGGCATGACACTGGCCGAGGACGGCACTATCTCCGGCAAGCCCGAAGAGGCCGGCACGTTCACCGCGCTGGTGGAGATCACGGCAAGCAAGCAGAGCAGCGGCAGCTTCGGCGGCCCCGGCGGCGGCCCGGGCGGTGCTCCCGGC
>CAZJOA010000139.1:0-7357 GCA_964547515.1 uncultured Faecalibacterium sp. | reverse complement strand
CCTCAACGCCGAGAAGAAGCGCCTCGATCAGGTGCTCTCCAATGAGGAGTTCCGCAGCCTCATCACCGCATTGGGCACATCCATCGACGAGAGCTTCAACCTCGCCAACCTCAAATACCACAAGGTCATCATCCTCTCCGATGCCGATCAGGACGGTGCGCACATCCGCGCCATCCTCCTGACCTTCTTCTTCCGCTATATGAAGGAGCTGGTCACGGCCGGCCATGTCTACATCGGCATGCCCCCGCTGTACAAGGTGCAGAAGGGCACGAAGATCCTGTACGCCTATGACGACAAGGAGCTGCAAAGGTGCATCAAGGCCGCGGGCAAGGGCTACACGCTCCAGCGCTATAAGGGTCTGGGCGAAATGAACCCCGAGCAGCTCTGGGCTACGACCATGGACCCGGAACAGCGCAAGCTGATGCAGGTCACCATCGAGGATGCCGCCCTGGCCGATCGCCGCATCACCATCCTCATGGGCGACAAGGTCGAGCCCCGCCGCGATTACATCACCGAGCATGCGGACTTCAACAAGCCCGACAATTTCGAGGTGCCCATCCAGCAGCAGGAAGGAGGCGTGTAAGCCATGGCGAAGAAGAAGACCAGCGACAATCGCCCCATCCCCAAGGATGACCCGTCGCGCATCCTGCAAACGTCCGTGGAGGACGTGATGCACAATTCGATGATCCCCTATGCCGAGCACGTCATCCTGGAGCGCGCCCTGCCCCGCGTGGAGGACGGCCTCAAGCCCGTGCAGCGCCGCATCCTCTACACCATGCTGGAGCTGGGCACCACGCCGGACAAGCCCCACCGCAAATGCGCCCGCATCGTCGGCGACTGCCTGGGCAAGTATCACCCCCATGGCGATTCCTCCGTGTATGACGCGCTGGTGCGCATGGCGCAGGATTTCTCCATGCGCGGCCCGATGGTGGACGGCCACGGCAATTTCGGCTCGATCGACGGCGACGGCGCGGCTGCCATGCGTTACACCGAGGCGCGTATGGCACCCCTGGCCATGCTCATGCTCCGGGACATCGAGAAGGACACCGTGCCCTTCCGCCTGAATTTCGATGACACCCTCAAAGAGCCGGACATGCTCCCCGCGCGCTTCCCCAATCTGCTGGTGAACGGCGCGACAGGCATCGCCGTCGGCCTGGCGACGAACATCCCGCCCCACAACCTGGGCGAAAGCATCCGCGCCGTCATCGCGCAGATCGAGAAGCCCGACATCAGCCTGGATGAGCTGATGGAGATCATCCCCGGGCCGGACTTCCCCACCGGCGGCGTGCTGGTGAAGAACGACGAGATCCGCAAGGGCTATGAGACCGGACGCAGCAAGCTCTCCGTCCGCGCCCGCGTGGAGATCGAGGAGGGCATCGCCGGACGGCAGCTCATCGTCATCCACGAGATCCCCTACGCGGTCAACAAGGCCGCCATGCTGGAGAAGATCCTCAAGCTCAGCGAGGAAAAGAAGGCACAGCTGGGCTGCATCTACGACATCCGCGACGAGTCCGACCGGAACGGCATGCGCGCCGTCATCGAGCTGAAAAAGGATGCCGATGCCCGGAAGGTGCTCAACTACCTATACAAGTATTCCGACCTGCAGGTGACCTTCGGCGTGAACATGGTCGCCATCGCGGAGGGCAAGCCCGTTCAGATGGGGCTCAAGACCATGATCGGCCACTTCATCTGCCACCAGAAGAACGTCGTCACCCGCCGCACCGAATACGACCTGAAGCATGCCCGCGCCCGTGCCCACATCCTCCAGGGACTGATGATCGCCGTGGACAACCTGGACGAGGTGATCGCGCTCATCCGCAGCTCCAAGAACCCCAAGGAGGCCAAGGAAAGGCTGATGGCGCGCTTCGGGCTGACGGAAATTCAGGCGCAGGCCATCCTCGACATGCGTTTGCAGCGCCTGACCAACCTCGAGATCATCGCCCTGCGCAAGGAATATGAGGACATCCTGAAGCTCATCGACAGGCTGGAGGGCATCCTGGGGAGCGAGAAGAAGCTGCTGAACGTCATCAAGAAGGAATTGCAGGAGATCGCGGACGAATACGCCGACGAACGCCGCACCACCATCGAAACGGCGGACGACCTCCCGGCGGAGGCCTTCACCGAGGTCATCGCGCCGGAGGAGACCATCGTGGCCTATACCCGCGCGGGCTTCCTCAAGCGCATGCGCCCGGAGGTCTACCGCAAGAACCCCCTCCCCGCCCGGGAAGAGAGCGAAACGGATTCGGCAGAGTTCCTCTTCATGGCGCGCACGGACGAGACGCTGCTCATCTTCACCAACCACGGCAACTGCTATCCGCTGAACGTCAATGCGCTCAACGAGTGCAAGCCTAAGGATCGGGGTCAGCTGCTCTCCGGAGTCCTGGCGGGACTGGAGGACGGCGAAAGTGCCCTGTGGATCTCCTGTCTGCGCCGCACCGAGCTGGGACACCTGCCGGACTTCCTCTTCGTCACCCGGCAGGGCATGGTCAAGCGCACCGCCGCCGCGGATTACGACGTGCGCAGCAGGAAATTCGCCGCCGTCACCCTCAAGAAGGACGATGCGCTCCTCGCCGTCCTCCCCGCCGCCACACGCGACGATCTGCTCATGTTCACCCGCGCCGGACTGTGCATCCGCTTTGGGCTGGAGACCATCCCGACCCAGGGACGCGTGTCCGCCGGTGTGAAATGCATGCAGGTCGACCCGGATGACGAGGCCATCTGGGTCGGACAGCTCGCCGACACCGACCAGATGGTGCTCTTCTCCGAGCGGGGATACGCCAAGCGCCTGCTGGCGGTGGACTTCGAACGGCAAAACCGCAACGGCAAGGGGCTGAAGTCCTTCTACTTCAACAAGAACGGCGCGAACGGCCGCTATCTGGCGGGCATCGTCAAATGCGGCAAAGCCCCCTGCGACCTCCTCATCAGCCAGAAGCAGTCCCCCGCCACGCGCATCGGCAAGGATTCCATCCTCCTCCAGGGGAAACAGGATCGCGGCAACCCCTGCGTCATGGCCATCCTGGAGGATGTCGTCACCGGCGTGGCCGTCCTGGACGCGGATGACGCGGAATAAGCGCATCCCCCTTGCCAGCCCGGTCAAAACGTGTTATCATATTGCCCTGTGAAAGGTGGTGTGCGGATGAACCGCAACGAATTTTTCCAAACCCTGCCGGTCACTTCCCTCCTGTTCCGCCTGACCGGCGCGATGATCGAGATCTGCACGGATGACATTGACGACATCCACATCATGGTGTCCGGCGCAAAGGCGGACGTGGAGGCGCTGCGCATCGCGGAGGCCCAGGGCACGCTGACCCTCGAGCAGCCCGTGTCCGCCCTGGCAAAGTCCGCCTCTGCCGATAGCCGCTGGCTGCAAATCGCCATCCGCCTGCCCCGCTCCTGGAAGGGCGCGATCACCGGGCGCACCGTGTCCGGCTGGATCACCCTGCGCGGGCTGACCGGCACCGATCTGTCGGTGGACACCGTCAGCGGCCTTGTCACCGGGAACGGGCTGGACTTCATCACCGCCGGCGCACGCAGCGTCACCGGTGACATCAAGCTCAGCCAGCTCCACTGCGACCACTGCAGCCTCTTTTCCACCTCCGGCAGCGTGACCGCGCTGGATACCGCCCTGAACAGCGCCACCGTCAACACCGTCACCGGCCTTGTCACCCTCACGCTCACAAAGCCCTTCGCCGAACTGACGCTCAATTCCGTCACCGGCGACCTCTGCGTCGATGCACCCATCACCGAATGCGATGCGGTGCTGCGCAGCGTGTCCGGACGCATCCGCACAGGCGGCATCTCCATCACCGAGGGCGCGGCCAGGCTCCATGCCGTCACCGTGTCCAGCGATCTGGATCTGACCTGTACGCTTGAATAACCCCACCCCATCGTGAAGATTTTGAACATCATACTAATTTACGTCTAAAACATAGCACCGAGCATAGTGGATTTTTTGTTCTGGCAAAGCTGAGTGCAGCGAGGCGTACTGGATGTACGCGCGAGCGGAACGAAGCAAAGCCAGGGCGGAAAAGGCACTGTGCGAATGATATGGTTTAGATGAAAATTAGTATCAATAAGGAGGAATTCCCCATGGCACGACAGAATTTCGGCGGCTTCGGCGGCGGCAACATGCAGCAGCTGATGCGTCAGGCACAGAAGATGCAGCAGATGATGACCGACACCCAGGAGAAGCTGGACGCACAGGAGTACGAGGCGACCTCCGGCGGCGGCATGGTGTCCGTCAAGGTCAGCGGCAAGCGCGAGCTGCTCTCCATCACCATCGACCCCCAGGTGGTCGACCCCGAGGACGTGGAAATGCTCCAGGATCTGGTCATGGCCGCCGTCAACGAGGCGCTGCGCAAGGGTGAGGATGCCCGCGAGGCTGCCATGAACAAGATGGCGCCCGGCATGGGCGGCATGGGCGGCCTCTTCTGATGGCCGGACAGATCGAACCCATCCAGCGGATGGTGTCGGAGCTGGCGCGTCTCCCCGGCATCGGCCAGAAGACCGCCCAGCGTCTGGCCTACCACATCGTCGGCCTCCCGCTGGAGGAGGTGCATGCCCTGGCGGCGGCGCTCTGGCAGGGGCGCAAGGCCATCCGCTACTGCGAGCGCTGCGGCAATTTCTCCGCCGCCGAGCTTTGCACTGTCTGCGCCGACGAAAGCCGTGCCAACGGGCAGATCTGCGTCGTGCGCGACCCGCGCGACGTCGCCGCCATGGAGCGCATGCACGATTATCACGGGCTGTACCATGTGCTGCACGGCACGCTGTCGCCCATGGACGGTGTCGGCCCGGAGGACATCCGCATCAAGGAGCTAATCGCGCGTCTGGGGTCGGAAACGGTCAATGAGGTCATCCTGGCGACCAATCCCGACATCGAGGGCGAGGCCACGGCCACCTACATCGCCCGCATCCTGAAGCCCATGGGGGTCAGGTGCACCCGCATCGCCCATGGTGTGCCCGTGGGCAGCGACCTGGAATACGCCGACGAGGTGACGCTCTCCAAGGCCATGGAGGGCCGGCGCGAGCTGTGAGCGCTCACGGCTGACTTGACCCACCGCAGCGATCCCTGCACACCACCCCGGTGTGCTTCTTTGCTATACAGGAGTTCATCATGACGGAATATTACTTGCTGGGCATCAGCGCACTGCTGCTGATCGTCCTTGTCCTCCTGACCGTGCTGCTCATCCGCCAGAATGCGCTGAACCGCCGCCTGTCACGGCAGCGTCAGCAGTCCTCCGATGAGCTGCGTCAACTCAGCGATGCCCTCTTTGATGAGCTGGACGCGCAGCGCGACATCGCCTATGCCAACAGCCAGCAGCTGGGCGACCGCGTCAGCGCAGGCATGACGCAGATCGGCCAGAGTCAGACCGTCCTGCTGGAGAGCATGCAGCGTCAGCTCCTGCTGTCCACCCGCAACCAGGAGGAACGCATCAGCCAGATGTCCGCCAGCGTCAACGAGACCCTCGCACAGCTCGATGCCCGCATGGAGCAGGTGCGTCAGGCGACCTCCGGCGGCATCGAGACCCTCCGGCAGGAAAACGCCCGGCAGCTCACCGAAATGCGCCGCACCATGGACGAACGCCTCACCCAGAGCCTCGACAAGCGCCTCAACGACTCCTTCGCCCTGGTCAGCCAGCGCCTGGAGCAGGTCTACAAGGGGCTGGGCGAGATGCAGACCCTCGCCACCGGCGTGGGCGACCTCAAGCGCGTGCTGACCAATGTCAAATCCCGCGGCATCTGGGGCGAAATGCAGCTGGGGAATCTGCTGTCCTCCGTGCTGACGAAGGAGCAGTACGCCGAGAACGTCGCCGTCGTCCCCCACAGCCTGGAGCGCGTGGAATTCGCCGTCCGCCTGCCCGGCAAGGGCACGGACACCATCTACCTCCCCATCGACAGCAAATTCCCCCTGGAGGACTACGCCCGCCTCCAGGACGCGGTGCAGAATGCCGATGCCGCTGCGGCGGACGCGGCACGCAAGGCCCTCATGCAGCGCATCCGCCTGGAGGCCAAGCGCATCGCCGGCAAGTACATCGCACCGCCCCATACCACGGATTTTGCCATCATGTTCCTCCCCGTGGAGGGGCTGTACGCCGAGGTGGTGCAGCAGCCGGATGTGGTGGACGCGCTCCAGCGGGAGCAGCGCATCGTCATCGCCGGGCCGGGGACGTTCTCCGCGCTGCTGAACGCATTGCAGATGGGCTTCCGCACGCTGGCCATCGAACAGCGCTCCAGTGAGGTGTGGAAGCTGCTGGGTGCGGTCAAGGCGGACTTCGGCGCGTTCTCCGAGGTGCTGGAGAAGACGCAGCAGCGCCTGCGCCAGGCCAGCGAATCCATCGACAGCGCCTTCGTCAAGACCCGCACGATCCAGCGCCGCCTGGGCGCGGTGGAATCCGCCGGGCTGGAGGAGGGCGTCCGCCTGAATGACGAATGATCCCCGCCATCGGGGACAAAGGAGCATCACATGAAGCTGACTGTTTTGGCCGAAAACACCGCCTGCCGCGATGACCTGACCTGCGAACACGGCCTGAGCCTGTATATCGAGGTCAACGGGCAGCACATCCTCTTTGACACGGGCGCATCCGGCGCATTCGCCGACAACGCCGAAAAGCTGGGCATCGACCTGAGCCAGGTCGACCTGTGCGTCATCAGCCATGGCCATGCCGACCACGGCGGCGGCATCGGGCGCTTTCTGGAGCTGAACGACCATGCCCGGGTCTATGCCAATCGCCACGCATTCGGCGAATACCACAATGCGGCGGGTGAATTCATCGGCCTGGATTGGGAGTTGCTCAGCGAGGATCGGCTGATCTTCGCCGGGGACAACCACAAGCTGTCCGACACGCTGTCGCTCCACGCCTGCGCGGGGTATCCCCAGCCCTATTTCACCGACGGATACGGCCTGCAGGTCAAGCGCAGGGACACCTTCGAGCCGGATGACTTCCGCCACGAGCAGTACCTGCTCATCCGCGAGGGCGCGCGCCGCATCATCGTCAGCGGATGCAGCCATCGCGGCGTGCTCAACATCAAGACCTGGTTCGCGCCGGACGTGTTCATCGGCGGCTTCCACCTGATGAAGCTCGACCCGGAGAAGGAGGCCACACGGCTGAAGTTCACCGCGAAGGAGCTGCTGGGTCAGGACACGGTGTACTACACCGGGCACTGCACGGGGGACGGGCAGTTCGCCGTGCTGAAGGAGCACATGGGCGACCGCCTCCACCGGCTGACGACCGGCGCGGTATTCGAGATCTGATACGCAAAGGGCGGGTCGATTCCGCATTGACCCGCCCCGATATTTGTGCTATACTGTTCTTGCATGCTGATGTGGTGGAATGGCAGACACCGGGGACTTAAAATC
>CAZJOA010000138.1:0-7422 GCA_964547515.1 uncultured Faecalibacterium sp. | reverse complement strand
AGTTTTACACTTTGTTCATGCATTCGGCAGGAAGGTCTGCTATAATGGAAGGGCAGAAAGGGAGGATCAGCCATGATCGAGCTACGGGGCGTCACCAAGCGCTACGGCGGGGTGGAAGCCATTCGGGATATTACATTCACAGCGCCGGAGGGGCAGGTCGTCGGCCTTCTGGGACAGAACGGCGCGGGCAAGACCACCACGCTGAACATCCTCACCGGGTACATGCCGCCCAGCGCGGGTCAGGTGCTGGTGAACGGTCAGGACATGCTGACGAACAGCCGGGCATGCAAGCGTGCCATCGGCTATCTGCCGGAAAAGCCGCCGCTCTATGACGAAATGACGGTGCGGAGCTACCTGTCCTTCGTGTGCGAATTGAAGGAGGTGGCACGCAAGGCCATCCCCGGGCATGTGGCGGAGGTCATGCAGCTCTGCGGGCTGACGGACGTGTCCGGGCGTGTCATCGGCCATCTGTCGAAGGGCTACCGCCAGCGCGTCGGCATGGCACAGGCACTCTGCGGCGATCCGCCCGTGCTGGTGCTGGATGAACCCACCGTCGGCCTTGATCCCCGTCAGGTGGTGGAGATCCGCGAGCTGATGAAGCGTCTGGGACGGGATCACACGGTGATCTTCTCGTCCCACCTGCTCCCGGAGATACAGCAGCTGTGTCAGCGGGTCATCATCCTGCATCAGGGCAGACTCATCCGCGAGGCGGACATGGCCGACCTGACCGGCACGGGGGACGTGCTCCGTCTTCGTGCGGCCATTCAGGGGCATCCGCAGACGCTGCTGCCCGCCATTCGTTCCCTGGCGTGCGTCCAGCGCGTGAAGCAGCTGCGGTCGAACGAGGAAGGCGTCCTCCTGGTGGACCTGGAATGCCGCCGGGATGCCACGCCCGATGCGCAGACGGCGCTGTTCCGCCTGCTGTGCGCGATGGATGCGCCCCTGCGGGAGCTGACCCCCGAAAGGGATTCGCTGGAGGACGTGTTCCTCCGGGCGACCTCCGCCGAATGATGTATTTGCATTGATTTCCATTGACAATGGGGTGACGATTTTGCTTTCCATCTGGAAACGCGAGCTTCAGGGATATTTCTTCACCCCCGTGGGCTATGTGTTCATGGGCGTGTTCCTGCTTTTGTCCTCGCTGATCTTCTATCTGACCATCATGCAGACGCGCTCCAGCGACCTGCTGTCCTTCATCGGGACGATGAGCTACCTGTGGATGCTCCTGTGCCCGGTGCTGACGATGCGCCTTCTGGCCGAGGAGAAGCAGAAGCGCACCGATCAGCTGCTGCTGACCAGCCCTGTGTCGCTGCCGGGGATCGTGCTGGGCAAGTACCTCGCGGCGGTGTCCGTCATGGTGCTGACGGTGCTGCTGACGGGGCTGTTCGCCGTCATCGTGGCCATCTATGGCCGGGTGTATCCGGGCGAGCTGCTGGTGGGCTATCTGGGCTTTGTGCTGCAGGGCTGTGCCTTCATCGCGCTGGATCTGTTCATCTCCGGGTGCACTGCCAGCCCCGTGACCGCCGCCGTGACGGCGTTCGGCGCGAATTTCCTGGTCTGGATGCTCGACCTGCTCCAAAGCGCCGTCAGCATCGACTGGATCGGCCGTCTGCTGTCCTTCTTCAGCCTGTATGAACGCACCGAGCCCTTCCTGATGGGGCAGTTCTCCTTCGCCAGCGCGGGGTATGACGTGAGCTTCGCGGCGGCGTGTCTGGTGCTGGCGATCCATCATCTGGATGCGCGGCGCTATCGGGGGGCATGATGATGAAAAAGCGGATGAAAAAGCCGGATCTCTCCTTCCTGCGGGATGCCCGCTTCCGTTATGGCAGCCTGTCGACGCTGCTGCTCTGCCTGGGGCTGGCGGTGCTCATCGCGCTCAACGGCCTGTTCACCGTGCTGGAGAAGCGCCATGGCTGGCGGGTGGACTTCTCCTTCAACAGCGTGACCTCCCATTCGCAGACGACCTCCGCCGTGCTGGACGCGCTGGACACCCCCGTGCACATCTACGCCCTGTACGAAAAGGGGAATGAGGATCTTCAGCTGTTCGAGCTGCTGGATCGGTATGCCTCGGCGTCGTCCTTCGTCACCTGGGAGCAGGCGTCCCTGTCCCTCCATCCATCGCTGCTGACGCGCTTTGCCGGCGCAACGGCGGACAACACCGTCACTGCGGACAGCCTGGTGGTGTACTGCGAAAGGACGGATCGCTTCCGCGTTCTGGACGCGGCGGACTTCCTTGCCCTGTCCATCGACTATGACGCGGGGACATACGCCTATGACCGGCTGACCTACGAGAGCAGCATCACCGCCGCCATCACCTATGTCACCCAGGAGACCATCCCGGTGGTGTACATGGTGCAGGGGCATGACGAGCTGGACGCGAACACCGCCGCTAATTTGGCGGACTTCCTGCTGGGGAATCACTACGACGTGCGGTTTGCCGCCCTGGGGGACATGGCCCTGACCCCGGAGGATCTGCTGGTCTTCCTCGCGCCCGTCCGCGACCTGACGGACAGTGAGCTGCGCATTGTGACGGATTTCGCCGCGCAGGGCGGTTCGCTGCTCTTCGCCTGTGACTATTCCGACCCCATCGCATCCATGCCGAACTATCAGGCGCTGCTGCGCTCCTACGGCTTCGTCCCCAAGGAAGGGGTCGTCGTCGCCGCCCGGGAGGACAAGTCCGCCTATTTCGAGGGCAATCGCACCGTCCTCCTGCCCGAGATGCAGCCGACGGAGATCACCCTCGACCTGATGCTCAACGGCGCGACCACGCTCCTCCTGTCCACCGCGCGCGCCTTCGAAACGCCGGACACCACCGACACCGCGCTGAGCGTCAGCCCGATGCTGCTTTCGGGGGAGGGCTCCTACCTGCACGCGCTGAGCAGCACATCGACCTCCCTGTCCAAGCAGTCCGGCGACGAGGAAGGCCCCTTCGCCCTGGCGCTGGAGGCCTACCGCTTTTCCGACACGGGCGATGTCAGCCGGGCGGTCATCATCGGTTCGACCGCCACGCTGACCAACGATTACTACTATTCCATGACCCACGCGCAGGAGTTCATCATCCGCGTGATGGAATATCTGGTGGACAGTGCCGCATCCAGCCTGGACATCATGTCCCGGGCGGCCATCCGTCCCGCCCTTTCGGCTGAGGCGCTCACCGCCGGAAGCCTTCTGCTGACCCTCCTGCCCCTGGGCGTGGTCGCGGCGGCCTTCCTCATTCTCTATCCCAGGAGGCGTCTGTGATGCACGCTGTACCCAAACGGAAATCGACCGCGCCCCATCGGCGCATCTGGCTCTTCGGCGCAGCGCTGCTGCTCATCGCCCTGTGCGCGGCGTATCTGCTGCCGGATCGGTCGGCGGATGAAGCATCCCCCGTCGCATCGGCGGACAAAGCCGTCACCCTGCTTGACTGCGACCCGTCCGCGCTGTCGTCGGTGAGCATCCGCCGGGGGGAGGAAGCCCCCTGGACGGCCATCCCGAACGCGGACGGGGGCATGACGCTCCCGGGGGAGGACGGCTTCACGCTGACGGCGGCGGAAAGTCAGGCGTTTCTGGAGGCGCTCTGCCACATCGAGGCCGAGGAGGTGCTGACGGAGGACGCATCCGTCTATGCGGCGCATCTGGCGGACTTCGGGCTGGATGTCCCCCGCTATGAGGCGGAGATCACCTGCGCGGACGGGACGGTCGTCCATTTGCGCGTAGGGGACGAGAGCTACGAGGGGACATGGCGTTATCTGCTCCTCGACGGGGACACGCGGCTGTTCGCCCTGTCCAACGGAGCGGTGGAGAGCATCTTCGTCAACCGCGACACCCTGCGCAGCGTCACCCAGCCGACGCTCCACAAGGCGCGCATCGACCGCATCCGCCTGTCCGACGCAAAGGGGCTTCAGGCGGAATGGACGCTGGACGGCGACATCACCGATGCCGACGCGGCGGATCACTGGCAGATCACCCATCCCATGCAGTATCCTGCGGACAGCACGGCCATGGCGAACCTGCTGACCAACCTTGCCAACCTGCGCCTGGGGGCATATGTGTGCCCGGCCACGGCGGATGCACTGTCCGCCCACGGCTTTGACACGCCCCGCCTGACCATCGACCTCCACATGGCGGCGGGCACGATCGCCACCACCAATGCCGACGGCGCAGCCATCACCCGCGACTGGCCGGAGAGCACGCTCACCTTCGTCATCGGCGGCGAAAAGAGCGACATGGTCGACTATGTGCTCTGCGGGGAGGACATTTACCTCAGCAGCCATTTCACCATGGGGCTGTTCATCGACTATGACGTGGCATCCACCATGAGCCGCTATCCGGTGATGACGGCGCTGGGGAATCTGTCCGCGCTGACCATCCGTCAGGGGGACACGACCACCGAATACCGCCTGACCCGCACCGAAAAGGTGGCGGCGAACAACGAGCTGCTGACGGATGACGACGGCAACCCCGTCTATGACATTTCCGTCACCCGGGACGGCGAACCCATCGACTACGCGGCCTTTGAGGCGGCCTACAACGCGCTGACGCTGGTGACGGTCTCCGGCATGCTCCCCGCAGGCGAGACCATCACCGCCGCGCCCCACACGGTCTGCACCTTCACCGATGTGAACGGCAGCGTCCACACGGTGGCGCTGTCCACCTTCGACGCGCTCCACGATGCGGTCAGCGTGGACGGACATCAGGCGTTTTACCTCATCAAAGGCGGATTTGACTTCGAACTGCGTTAAAAGCGCATCCGGCGCGAAAAAGTGCACCCGGCGCATTGCCGGATGCACTTTTTTTGTAATTATGAATGAGGAATTAGGAATTAGGAATGTAGTTACTGCGGCCGAGCACGCGGCGCTTTTGCAAATTATGAATGAGGAATTAGGATGTAGTTCCTGCCCGGCCAGCGGGTGGCACATTCTCAATTCATCATTATGAATTCATCATTCCCAATTAACTATTGCGGGAGTAGTTCGGGGCTTCCTTGGTGATGGAGATGTCATGGGGATGGCTCTCCGCCAGACCCGCGCCGGAGATCTTGATGAACTCGCTGTTCTTGCGCAGGTGATCGATATTGGGTGCGCCGCAGTAGCCCATACCGGCACGCAGACCGCCAACCATCTGGTAGATGGTGTCCGCCAGAACGCCCTTGTAGGGGACGCGGCCTTCCACGCCTTCGGGCACGAGCTTCTTGGACTCGGCCTGGAAATAGCGATCCTTGCTGCCGGCCTCCATCGCGGCCAGAGAGCCCATGCCGCGGTACACCTTGAAGGAGCGTCCCTGATAGATCTCGGTCGCACCGGGGGCTTCGTCCGTGCCGGCGAGCATGGAGCCCAGCATCACGCAGGAGCCGCCTGCGGCCAGCGCCTTCACGATGTCGCCGGAATACTTGATGCCGCCGTCCGCGATGACGCGGATGCCATGCTTGTCGGCCTCCTCGGCGCAGTCCGCCACAGCCGTCACCTGGGGCACGCCGATGCCGGCGACCACGCGGGTGGTGCAGATCGAGCCCGGGCCGATGCCGACCTTCACGCAGTCAACGCCCGCGGCGATCAGGTCATGGGTCGCGCCCGCCGTGGCCACATTGCCCGCGAAGAGCTGGATGTCCGGATAGCGGTTGCGGATGGCCTCGACCTGCTTGAGCACGCCGACGGAATGCCCATGCGCCGTGTCGATGGAGATCACGTCCACCTTGGCATCCAGCAGGGCATCGATGCGGTCGAACACATCGCCGGTGACACCCACCGCCGCGCCGCAGAGCAGACGTCCATTGGCATCCTTGGCGGAATTGGGGTACTTGGTGGACTTCTCGATGTCCTTGATGGTGATGAGCCCGCGCAGCACGCCGTTCTCGTCCACGATGGGGAGCTTCTCGATGCGGTGCTTGGCCAGGATCATCTTGGCCTCCTCCAGGGAAGTGCCCACGGGCGCGGTGATGAGGCGTTCGCTGGTCATGAACTCATGGATGGGGCGGTTGTAATCCGTGACGAAGCGCAGGTCGCGGTTGGTCAGGATGCCGACGAGCTTGCCGTTTTCGCAGATCGGCACACCGGAGATCTTGTAGCGGGCCATGAGGTTTTCCGCATCCTGGATGAGATGCGTGGGGGACAGGAAGAAGGGATCGGTGATGACGCCATGCTCGGAGCGCTTGACCTTGTCGACCTGCGCCGCCTGGTCAGCGATGGACATGTTCTTGTGGATGATGCCCAGGCCGCCCTCGCGCGCCATGGCGATGGCCATGCGGGAATCGGTGACGGTATCCATGGCGGCGGACATCAGCGGGATGTTCAGCTTGATGACGGGAGTCAGCTGGATGGACAGATCGACGTCCTTGGGCAGCACCTCGCTGCGGGCGGGCACAAGCAGGACATCGTCAAACGTGAGACCTTCGCGCACAACCTTCTGAAGCATGAGAATGATCCTCCTCCACACATCCTTTAGTCGTAACCATTCAGGTTATCAGCCATTGTAGCAAAACCGCGCAGGAATGTCAATGGGACGGCTGACGGATTTTCGCCCATATCGGCGGACAAAGGTCAACGAATGTTGAGTTGCACGGGACTAACCGCTATGGTAAAATAGGCATGAACCCCCATCATGGAACAGGAGGGAAGAGGATGGCACAGACGCATTCGCGGTCGATCCGCCTGCTGATGTTCGTGCTGCGCTGTGCGATGCCCCATCAGGTCAAGGACGTGGAGAACGTCCGCCTTCAGGAGGGCGAGCCCATCGTCTATCTGTGCAATCACAGTCAGCTGTATGGCCCGGTGGCGGGCATGCTGTACTGTCCGGGATACACGCGGCCGTGGTCGATCAGCGAGCTGTGCTGCGACGTGCAGGAGGCCACGGCGTATGTCAAGCGGTACACCCTCAAGGGGGTGAACTGGGCGGACAAGACCAAGACGCGGGTGGCGCGCTTCCTCGCCGCGAAGGTGATGCACCTGATGCAGAAGGTGCGCTCCATCCCGGTGTTCCGGCACAAGCCGCGCGAGCTGATGAACACCTTCCGCCAGTCGGTCGAGGCGCTGCAAAGCGGCGCGAACCTGCTCATTTTCCCCGAAGACCCGGACACCAATCCCGACAGCCCCGGCTACAAGCCCGGCCGTCCGCCGGAGCTCTTCCGCGGCTTCCCCATGCTGGCACAGGTGTACTACAGCCGGACGGGCAAGCGCTGCCGGTTCATGCCCATGCTCTGCCACAAGGATGGCCGCACGGTATCCTTCGGCACGGAGATCCTCTACGACCCGGAGAACGACCCCATCGCCGAGCGCGACCGCATCGTCCAGGAGACCTACGACCAGATGCAGGCGCTCTACGAACGCGAAGAAGCCCTTGCCCACGCCTGACGCTGATCCGGCGCGCAAGGGCTTTTTTGTGTACGGCGGGTTCGGGGGGACGGCGGGCTCTGCCCTGCACGCCCGAAGGAGCGCGAGGGCGACC
>CAZJOA010000137.1:0-7474 GCA_964547515.1 uncultured Faecalibacterium sp. | reverse complement strand
ACGCGGGAACTGCAAGAAGTACAGTCGACTCAATCGCGAGAAAAAGGGGACGATGCCCCCCATTACTGGTTGATGTTGATGTTGACGTTCACGTTGGCCGCGCCCTGACGGCGGTTGTAGGCATCGCAGAGGCGGTTCAGACCCTCGATGCGCTTATGCATGGCGACGAACGGGCCAATGATGATGAGCGAGCCCAGAATGTTCCACAGCAGCAGACTGCCGCCGGTACAGGTGGACGCAACCTTGCGCATGACGGAATTGTTGTTGATGCGCTCACCCACCCCGTAGAGCCACACGATGGGGTAGATGCCCAGGGTCAGCACGGTGAAGATGACCTGCGCGATCACGCCGCGGGTCTTCTTGCCGTCGGCGGCGCAGACGATGTTCATGTCCCGGGCGAAGGCGTACTCGAAGTAGATGGCGTAGATGCCGCAGGTGACGATGGTCAGCAGGATGTAGACGAGCAGACTGCGATTGGTTTTCATTTGCGAAGCCTCCTTTTCCACAAACAGTATACCATACGGTCCGCCCATTGTCTACATGCATTTCCTTTATTTCCCGCATTTCCCGTCCTTATGCGCCGAACTGCGCGTTGTAGAGCGCGGCATAGAAGCCGTTCTTGGCCATGAGGGCCTCATGGTCGCCGGTCTCGACGATGTGTCCGTCGCGCATAACCAGGATCACGTCCGCCTCGCGGATGGTCGACAGGCGGTGCGCCACGATGAAGGACGTCCGCCCCTGCATCATCTTCCCGAAGGCGGACTGTATCTTCAGCTCCGTGCGGGTGTCGATGGAGGAGGTCGCCTCATCCAGAATGAGCATGGACGGCTGGATGAGCATCACGCGGGCGATGCAGAGCAGCTGCTTCTGCCCGGCGGAGAGGTTGCCGCCATTCTCGGTGACGACGGTGTCGTAGCCCTGGGGCATGCGGCGGATGAAGGAATGGGCATGCGCCTCCTTGGCGGCGGCGATGACCTCGTCCAGGGTCGCGTCGGGCTTGCCGTAGGCGATGTTCTCCCGGATCGTCCCGGCCTTGAGCCAGGTGTCCTGGAGCACCATGCCGATGTTCCGGCGCAGCTCGTGGCGCTTGATGTCCCGGATGTCCGTGCCGTCCACCTGAATTTCGCCGCCGTCCACGTCGTAGAAGCGCATGAGCAGGTTGATGAGCGTGGTCTTGCCGCAGCCGGTGGGGCCGACGATGGCGATGCGCTGTCCGGGGCGGACATCAAGGGAGAAGCCCTCGATAAGGGGACGCTCGGGGACATAGCGGAAGCTCACGTCGTTCAGGCGGACATGACCCCGGGCGTTCAGGTCGGCGGCATCGGGGGCATCGGGGACGCGATCGGGTTCGTCCAGGAGGGTGAAGATGCGGCGGACACAGGCCAGAGCGTTCTGCAGCTCCGTCACCACGCCGGAGATCTCGTTGAAGGGCTTGGCATACTGGCTGGCGTAGGACAGGAAGACGCTCATGCCGCCCACGGTCATGGACGGGTCAGCCGCGATGGCGAAGAGGGCACAGACCAGCCCCACCGCCGCGTAGATGATGTTGTTGACCAGACGGGTGGACGGGTTCACCAGCGAGGAGAAGAAGGTCGCCTTCAGGCTGACCTCGCCCAGGCGGTCGTTCACCGCGTCGAAGTCCGCCAGACTGCGCTCCTCATGCCCGAAGGACTGCACCACCTTCTGCCCCTCGATCAGCTCGTTGATGATGGCGGTCTGTTCGCCGCGGACGCTGGCCTGTTCGGTGAAATAGCGATGGGTGCGCCTGGCGATGAACGCCGCCACGAACAGGGACAGGGGGGTCAGCACCACCACCAGGAGGGCGATGGACACATTCAGCGCCAGCATGATGCCCAGTGTGCCGCAGATGGTGACGACACCGGTGAAGAGCTGGGTGAAGCCCATGAGGAGGCCGTCGGAGAAGGCATCCACATCGGCGATGACACGGCTGACCAGATCGCCGGTGGGATGGGCATCCAGATAGGCCAGGGGGAGTCGCTGGAGCTTGCGGCTGGTTTCGTTGCGGATGTCCCGGCTGACGCTGTAGGCGATGCGGTTGTTCCCCGTGGCGAGGAGCTGCTGGGCGATGGCCGCCAGCGCCGCGCTCAGGGCGATCATCAGCGCCCACTTCCCCACACCCGCCATGTCCACCTGACCCGCACCGAGCATGCAGTCAATGGCATTGCCGGAGAAGATCGGGATGAGCAGCGCTGCCGCCGCGCTGACCGCCGCGCAGAGCAGGCTCAACAGCACATGGAGGCGATAGGGCTTCACATACGTCAGCACCCGGCGGAGGGTCTGCAGGTTCTCGGCGCTCTTCTGCTTGCTCATGCGCGCTCATCTCCCTTCTGGAACTGGCTTTCGTGGATCTCGCGATAGACCTGGCAGGTCTGCATCAGGTCATCATGGGTGCCGCAGCCGACCAATTCGCCGTCGTCGAGGACGAGGATCTGATCGGCATGGCGGATGGACGATGTGCGCTGGCTGACGATGAAGGTCGTCGTGCCCCCGGGGAGCTGACGCAATGCCCTGCGCAGCGCGGCATCGGTGGCATAGTCCAGCGCAGAGGCACTGTCATCCAGGATGAGCACCTCCGGCTGACCCACCAGCGCCCGGGCGATGGTCAGGCGCTGCTTCTGTCCGCCGGAGAGGTTGCGTCCGCCCTGTTCGACGGGTTCGTCCAGCTGTCGGGGCTTCTCGCGGACGAATTCCGCCGCCTGTGCCGTTTCCAGCGCCGACCACAGCATGTCGTCCGTGGCGTTTTCGTTCCCCCACAGCAGATTGGAGCGGATCGTCCCCTTGAACAGCTGGGCACGCTGCATCACCACCGCCACGCGACGGCGCAATTCGTCATGCGGCCAATCGGCGATGGGGCGACCCATCAGGCGGATGCTGCCCCTGGTCGCGTCATAGAAGCGCGGGATCAGGCTGACGAGGGTGGACTTGCCGCTGCCCGTGCCGCCGATGACGCCGATGGTCTGACCCTTCATCGCGCGGAAGGACACATCGCTGATGCTCTCGTCACCCGCGCCCTTGTAGGTCAGGGACACATGCTCGAAGGCCACGGCCTCCTGCACGTCGGACGCGGCCATCGCCGCCTTTTCCGGATACGCCATGGACGGCTCGGTGTCCAGCACCGCCGCCACACGTCCCATGCTCGCAATGGCTCGCGCCAGCAGCACGATCAGGTTCGCCAGCTTCACCAGCTCCACCAGGATCTGGCTCATGTAGTTCACCAGCGCCACCACGTCACCGGAGAGCAGCGTCCCCTCGCCCACCCTGTTCGCGCCCAGATACAGGATGGCGATGATGCTCAGGTTCACCACCACATAGGTCAGCGGATTCATCAGCGCGGCGATGCGTCCGACCTTCAGCTGGGCGGCGGTCAGTGCGCCGTTCGCCTCGGCGAAGCGCCCGGCCTCGGCCTCTTCCCGGCCAAAGGCACGCACCACGCGCACGCCCGTCAGATTCTCGCGCGTCGCGCCGGTCACTGCGTCCAGCTTCTGCTGCACCTGCCTGTACATCGGCGATGTCAGCCGCATCACGCCAAAGACGATCACCGACAGCACCGGGATCGCCGCGACGAACACCAGCGCGACCTTCGCGTGGATGGTGAACGCCATGACCATCGCGCCGATGACGATGAAGGGGCTGCGCAGGAACAGCCGCAGGAACATGTTCACGCCGTTCTGCACCTGGTTGACATCGGAGGTCATGCGGGTGATGAGGGTGCTCACACCGATGGTGTCCAGCTCGGTGAAGGACAGGCGCTGGATGTGCTGCATCAGCTGATGGCGCAGACCCGTGGCCGTGCCCGTGGCGGCGCGGGCGGCGAAATACTGCGCGGTGAAGGAGCATGCCAGCCCGATGAGCGCCATGAGGATCAGCAGTCCGCACTGCCCCAGGATGTAGCGGGTATCCCGCGCGGCGATGCCGGTGTTGATGATATTCGCCACCACCAGCGGCACGAGCAGGTCAAACATGGATTCCAGCATCTTGAACAGGGGTGCCAGGATGCTCTCCTTGGTGAATTTCTTCATGTACGGGAAAAGGTGCTTCACGCTTGTGACCTCCTGAAGGATGATACTCGAACATTATACTCCAATCCGCCGGAATTTCTCAACCCATTTCGGGAAGAAAATGCCGTCCTCATTCGTTATATGGATACCCGAACCCTACGAAAGGAGTCCTCCTCATGAAAAAGCTGCTTGTTTTCCTCCTCGCGCTGACGCTCTGCGTGTCCGCCGCCAGCGCATCCATCCTCCCGGCCACCGGTGTGGATGAAGCCTTCGCCGCCTCCACCGGGATCAGCTGCACCCCGGCCGTCATCCTGTGCCAGTCGCTGAGCGTCTATGATGCCCGGGGCGATCAGGGCGGCAGGAAGGTCGAGACCCTGCGCTACAGCGGCAGCAGCATCCCCGTCATCCAGAGCTGGGACGGCTGGGCGCAGATCTACTATGCCGACGGCGAGAAGAACGGCTGGGTGCGCAGCGAATACCTGCTCTTCGACCCGGCGTGGTATCACTGCGACGAGAGCACGGCGGTCTATGCCTATCCGGACAGCCTCGCGCCCCGGGTGGGGCTGCTCAACCGCGGCACGGAAGCGCCCATCATCACCGACACGGGCGACTGGGTGTGCGTGAGCCTTCGCGCGGCGGCGGGGTGGATCCGCAAAACGGCTGACGACAAGGCCAGCGACACCTGGTTCAGCCCGGAGCTGCTGGAGGGCATGACCTTCGCGGAGCTGTCCTTCCCCTACACCACCGGCTCGATGCTCTACTTCGACGATGCGGTGTCCTTCACCCTCCTGAAGGACATGCTCACCCACACCGATGCCATGGGCGGGATGGTCGCGGGCTGTCCCTTCGGCGCGGTGCTGACCGTCACCCTGAACAGCGGCATGGAGGTCGAGCTGGCGCTGGCCACCGACGGATGCTGCATCTACCGGGTGGACGGTCAGGATTACATCTACGCCACGAACCTGCTGGACAATGGCAGCAGCGTGGACAATTCGGTGCTGTTCAGCCTCTTCGGCGTGACCGATCAGGACGAATGGCTGGGGGACGACGAGTACCCGGGCAACGGCTGATGGCGAATCCCCCTGAACGGAGCACAGGAATGCCCCCTTCGCGTCATGGGACGCGAAGGGGGCACATTTTGTGTCCGGTTTGCCGTCACTGCACCTCGTAAGTGCCGACCTGCTCGGAATAGCCCACGCCCATGACCTCACAGGTGGGGCGGGAGTTGGTCTTGCCGCCGTCATACGCGCCGATCTTGTTGAGCTGCTTGCCCATGAAGACGATCACCGCGGTCTGTCCGCCATCCAGGTTGATGGCGTTCTCGCAGCCCTTGGCACGCATCAGCTTGGCCAGCTCCTTCATCGTGATGCCCTGGGAGCGGGTCTTCTCCATCCGCCCCTCCACCATGATGTACACATAATGCCCCGGCTCGACCATGCCCAGCGCGCAGCGGGGGTTCTTCGTCTCGTTCGCGTCATAGGCCTGCTGGGAGAGCTTGCCGTCCTTCATCAGATACGGCCCGAAGGAGTACACGTCATACGCGCCCTTGTCTAACAGCTCCTGCGCGGTGATCTCGTGGCTGCGCCAGACCTCCAGGCTGCCATCCTGCATGAAGGCCACCATGTCCAGATTGGGCATGTAGGCGGGATTGGTCGCCTTGGATTCGGGGTAGGGGTCGTCATAGAGCACCTCGCCATTGCGGATGACGACGCCCGTGTTGCGCCCGGAGGCATTCACATCCACGCGGTAGGTGAAATAGTCGGTGTTGGTGGCGAAGACCACCTTGTTCTTCGTGGCGGTCTCGGCGGCATCCGCGCGAACCCTGGCACGCTTGGTGTCGTCGTTCCAGATGGCGCGGAGCATCTCACCCTGCTCCACATCCGTCCAGATCTCCGCCTCGAACCACGTCAGCGGCTGGGTCGCGTCGAACTTCCGCTCGATGATGATCTTGCAGGTCTGGTTGATGAACATCCACAGCCCCTCGTCCTCGGAGGAATAGATGAACTCGCCCTCATCCAGGAAGCCGCGCTCGTTCGTCTCGGGCAGAAGGCTGTAGTAGGCGGGCAGCACCTCGGCCACGGGCTCTTCGGCCACGGGCTTGCCGCTCAGGTCGATGTTCTCCAGAAAGTCGTTCTTCGCCACATCCTCGCCCACGGTGGTATACACCAGGCCGAAGAGCTCGTTGTCATACTCCTTGCCGGTGGTCAGAACGCTCTGCCCGGAGGTCTCCTGGGTCTTGTGGAACAGCTCGAAGGCGCTGTCCGCCAGCTCCAGGCCGGTCGCGCCGCCCATGCTGGTCAGGGGGACATTCCAGTCGAACCTGATCTGATTTTCCGGCCAGAGGTGACGGTAGAGCTTCTTGACCTCCCAGGTGCCGTAGGCGACGGTGGAATCGGTGAACTCATCCTCATTGGCGGCCAGGGCGATGGCGTTGTACGCCGCGTCGGACACCATCATGTGCATGCTGTGACCGTATTCGCCGTTGATGTCATGGGTGACGACGACCTCGGGCTGATACCTGCGGTACAATTCGACAAACCATTCGTTGACCAGCTTCTTGCCCTTGGCGACCGAACCGCTGCCCGCATAGGAATAGGACTTGTCCAGCGCCTTGTACATCTTGTCGCTGAACGACCCGATGACCGGATAATTCCGCACGCCCATGTACCACAGGCCATTGAGCAGCTCAGAGGAGCGCGTGCCGTTGGACTTGGTCAGGTACGCCACGACGACATCGCGCTTCATCTCCACCGCGTAGGTCGGGATCGCGCCGCCGAAGAAGATCAATTCATCATCCGGGTGGGTGGCGATGAACATGATGTCCGCCTTTTCGCAGGTGGGCTGCCAGTCCTGCACCCAATCGGGCTTGTCCCCCACGCCCAGGACGAAGAACTCATTCAGATACAGCTCATACTGCTTGCCGGTGGTCACCTGCATGCGGACATAGCGCGCAGGGGTCTCCAGGGGCACCCAGGCATGGAGGAACTGCGGGCCTTCCGCCGCGGTCGTCCAGGTCTTGCCGTCCCCGGACACCTGGATCTCATAGCTGGACGGCAGATTCCCGAAGCAGATGTACACGCCGCCGATGAGGGTATCCGCATCCGGGGAAGTCACCTGAATGTAGGGGTTTTTGGTCTTGTTCGCCTTCCAGTAGGAGGTGTACTTCTTGTCGGTCATCTGCGTGTATTTGAACTTGCTGGTGGTGGTCTTGAGCTTGCAGCTGTCGGTGATGTCGGTGGCCTCGGCGGCCAGGGCGACATGCGCCGCGCAGAGCATCAGCAGCGCCACAAGCAAAGCGGTGAACCATTTCTTCATCTTTGCGCTTGATCCTTTCTCAATTACTCCTTGCTGTCCTCGATGCCGTTGTCGTTGCGGTCACAGACGCGGCAGAAGGGATCGTCCTCCGCACGGGTGACATAGGGGCAGTTTCCGTCCCTGCCCTGACAGGGATAGGT
>CAZJOA010000136.1:2415-7557 GCA_964547515.1 uncultured Faecalibacterium sp. | reverse complement strand
CCTTGTGTTTTCTGCCCCAATATGGTATACTTTCGCACGGATATTCAGACAAAATCCGGAAGGAAGGTTCAACGAACGATGAAGAAACTGCTTTGCTGCCTCGCAGCGCTGTTCCTGCTGCTGACCACGGCGGCGCTGGCGGACGTGACCGTGCGCGACCTGGAGAGCACCCCCTACTTCAGCACTGCCACCAACTGCTACTACATGCGTGTGGATGGCGGCTACCAGATATTTGATGCGCAGGGCAAGGCGCTCAGCGATGTCTACAGCGACCTGACCACCAAGCAGAACGGCAGCTATTACACTTACTACGGCAGCGGCCTGAACTACATGGGTCTGCTGGATGCGCAGGGTCAGGTGCTGTGCGCGCCGACCTATGGGCATATCAGCTTCATGGATGACAACTGGGCGCTGGCCTATGTGCTGGAGCCCACCGATGCGGACACCGGTGACTTCAAGGATTCCGACAACAACAAGTACCTGACCGCCCGGACGGATGTGCTCTATCAGGGGCATGTTCTCATCAGCCTGACCCGCGAGGAGTACGCCCCCTCCTGGACGGAAGGCACGATCGGCACCTGGCTCTACCTGAAGAAGTCCTCCACGGAGGGCATGTACATTTCGCCCACCGGCACCGTCACCAGGGTCACGGATGAGTTCGCTTACGGTGAGTTCACCGACCTGGGCCGCAAGGGCATCCGCCACAACCTGACTCAGCAGATGGCCTTCTGCGCCGGATGCACCCTCACCAAGGACGATGTGGAGACCTGGGTCTGGTTCGACACCTACAACGATAACCTCATCGACCTGCAGGGCAATGTCATCAAGTCCGGCGTGATGTATGATTCCGTCAAGCAGCATGGCGATTATCTGCTCATCCGCCACAATGGCAAATATGGCATCATGGATCTGCAGGGCAATGTCATCGCCGAGCCGATCTACAGCGACATCAGCTACAGCGAGGGCCTCTTCTGCAATGGCTATCAGGCCGTGCTGACGGAAAAGGGCTGCCTGCAGTATCTGGACACCCAGGGCAATGTCATCACCGGTGTGGACTATGAGCTGTCCAGCAGCGACTACAAGGGCTACTACTACAACGCACCCTTCATGCTGGTCAACAACATGGGCAAGTACATCGTCATCACGGCGGAAGCCGGCGAGCTGCCCACCAAGTATGAGGACTATCAGGTCGCCAAGACCTATCAGAACATCCTCCTCGTGCAGAAGGATGGCCTGTGGGGCGCGATCGACCTGTGGGGCAACACCGTCATCCCCTTCGAAAACACGAACCTGACCCTTTCCCTGGATGGCACGGTGGCATGCGGCCGTGACACAAATTACATCAATCACATTTACATCGTCACGTCTGACGCTGCGGCGGCGGACGACGCGCCCGCTGCGGCTGTCACCCCGGCGGACGACGGCTCCTGGGTCTGCACCTGCGGACACACCAACACGGGCAAGTTCTGCGCCAACTGCGGCAGTGCCAAGCCCGTCCCGGTGGACGATGGCTCCTGGAACTGCGCCTGCGGATACACCAACACGGGCAAATTCTGCCCCAACTGCGGCAGCGCCAAGCCCGCAGCGCCGACCGAGCCCCAGTGCAGCAGCTGCGGCTACAAGCCCGAGGGTGAAACGCCGAAGTTCTGCCCCGAGTGCGGCACGAAGTTCTGAAAGGATGCGGCCCTCACCGGACAGGAATCCGGTGAGGGCTTCGCTTTGCACTTTCGTACACAAGCGGCTTGCGCCCCCTCGTCATGGTCGGACTGCCGTCCGACGACTTCCTCGGGGGCATCAGTCAGACATACTCAATTCCTCATTCCTAATTCCTAATTCCTAATTACAAAAAGGCGGGCTTGCATTTTCCGGCGAAATGGTGTATGATGCAAGTAATCCAACCGAATGTGAGGTGAGAATATGGACAGCGGCAGTTGCTGCGAACCGAATCGAACGGCCTTCCTGTATGCCGGGAGAGGCGGCGGCCGCATGCCGTCCATCTTCTGACCCTTTTGCATGCAGGAAAGCCATTGTTTGCCGCAGCGCAGCCATCCCGCCGGATGCTGTCGCCGCCGCCGACAGTGGTATTTTTGTGCCCTTTTTTCGGCGGACGCATCGGCATCCGGGTTGAACCTGTGCACAAGGAGGTACGACCCATGACCCTGCATGTCACCCATCAAACGGCTTTCCCCGATTTCTGCGGGGAGATCATCACCCTGCTGCGGAGCAACCTCCCGCCCCGGAAGCTCCAGGAGCAGCTGGACTGCTATCACGAGAAGGACATTGCGCTTTCGCTCCCCCACCTGACGCGGGAGGAGAAGCAGCGTCTGTTCCGCCTGATGTCCCCCGAGGCGCTGGGACAGGTCTTCGCCTATGCGGCGGACGGTGCGGCGGAAATGTCCCTGCTGGGCATCCGTCAGCGCGCGTCGGTGCTGTCCGGGATGGAAGCGTCCGCCGCGGCGGAGCTTCTCCAGACGCTCTCCAAGGAGGAGCGCTCCACCCTTCTGGAGCTGATGGAACCGGATGCCCGGCGGGAAGTCAGCCTCATCCGCTCCTTCGATGAGGACGAGATCGGCAGCCGCATGTCCACCAATTTCATCGCCCTGACGGACTCCCTGAGCGTGAAGGAGGCCATGTCCGAGCTGGTTCGTCAGGCGGCGGAGAACGACGATCTCTCCATGCTGTATCTGGTGGACGGGACGGGGGCGTTCTGCGGCGCGATCGAATTGAAGGACCTGATCCTCGCGCGGGAGGGCACTGCGCTGACGGACATCGCCACGCCGTCCTATCCCTACCTGTACGCCAAGGCCGCCGTGGAGGACTGCCTTCCCTACCTGCGGGAATACTCGGAGGCATCCATCCCCGTGCTGGACGACACGAATCGGCTCATCGGCGCTGTCACCGCGAAGGCCTTCGCCGAACTGCTGGGTGACGCGCTGAATGAGGACTACGCACGCCTGGCAGGTCTGTCCTCCGAGGAGGACCTGTCCGAACCCGTCCGACGCAGCGTCCGCAAACGCCTTCCCTGGCTGTGCATCCTGCTCGTATTGGGGCTGGGTGTGTCCGCCACGGTGGGATTGTTTGAATCCATCGTCGCTCAGCTGCCCATCATCATGTGCTTCCAGTCCCTTGTGCTGGATATGGCGGGCAATGTGGGCACGCAATCCCTGGCGGTGGCCATCCGCGTGCTGATGGACACCCATCTGGGACGCAGGCACAAGGCTGCCCTCGTCGGCAAGGAGGCACGCATCGGCCTGGCGAACGGCGCGATCCTCGGACTTTTGTCCTTCGGTCTCATCGGCGCTTATCTCTCCCTGACGGGACATGCACCATCGTTCGCCTTTGCCGTCTCCGCCTGCCTTGGCCTGGCCATGCTCCTGGCCATGCTCATTTCCGCGCTCTCCGGTACGCTCATTCCCCTCTTCTTCAAGCGCATCGGCATTGATCCCGCTGTCGCCTCCGGGCCGCTCATCACCACCGTCAATGACCTGGTCGCCGTCATCGCCTATTATGGCCTGGCGTGGCTGATCCTGGTGCAGTCCGGCGCTTTTGTGATGTGAGCGTGCGGACAGGGACGAAGCCCTGTGGTGCATCGTCGGAAGGGCGGCAGGGATGGGGGCAATCCCTCCGTCACGGCTCGCTGCGCTCGCGCTCCTGCCCCACGCGGGGTCTGCCTGGAAGCAAAGTCAACCCAATCGCGAGAAGAAGGGACGAAGTCCCCACTCGCGCCGCACCAATAATTAGCATTGACTAACCCGTTCCCCGCGTGCTACACTTCTCCCGAGTAAGGGAGTAGTCAGCGCAGTGCCCCTGCGCGGCGGAGTCAACATAATGGGGTTTCCCCTGGCTTCGGTCTGCCATCCGAAGGATGCATGCATGACGAGACTTACCCGTGTTTTCTGTCCCTGCGGACGAAATGTCCGCCGCGCAGAGAGGAACGGGGGAAGTCTCGTTTTTTCTGTGCATACGCTACTTCAAGGAGGAAAAAAGCATGTCGTTTGTGGAGCTGCTGCTCATCGCCGTCAGCATGAGCATGGATGCATTCGCGGTGTCGATCTGCAAGGGTCTGTCGGTCAGGAGGGTGACGCCGCGTCAGTGCCTGGCCGTCAGCGGGTGGTTCGGTGGATTCCAGGGGATCATGCCGGCATTGGGCTTTTTGCTGACGAGCCTGTTCGCGTCGCTCATCACCGCCGTCAGCCACTGGATCGCCATGGCACTGCTGGTGCTCATCGGCGGGAACATGATCCGCGAGGCCTTCGAACAGGACGAGGAAAGGGTGGACGACTCCTTCTCCTTTATGACGATGCTGACCCTGGCTGTGGCGACCTCCATCGATGCGCTGGCCATGGGGGTGACGCTGAAGCTGTCGGACGCGAACATCCTCGTTGCCGCGCCGCTGATCGCCCTGACGACGGGCATTCTCTCGCCCATCGGGCTGAAGGTGGGGAATCTGTTCGGCGCGAAATACAAGAACAAGGCGGAATTGGCCGGAGGCATCGTGCTGGTGGGACTGGGCGTGAAGATCCTCCTGGAGGGGCTGGCCTGAATCCGCCGAATCCGCCGATTCGATGTTTGCATTTTTCCCGAAAACATGGTAAGATAAATAAAAGCCATGATAGGAGGCTGCAAGCATGCACATCCATGAATCCGCCGAAGATTATCTGGAGGCGATCCTGCGCCTGCGGGAGAGCAAGGGGAGCGTCCGCTCGGTGGATATATCGCTCCTGCTGGGGGTGACGAAGCCCTCGGTGTCCTTCGCGATGAAGCGTCTGCGGGAGAATGAGTATATCCATATGGACCAGGAGAACCTCATCACCCTGACGGAAAAGGGCGAGGAAATCGCCATGCGCATCTACGACCGGCACAAGACCATCAGCACTTTCCTGATGAAGCTGGGCGTGGAGGAGAGCGTCGCCCGTGAGGACGCCTGCAAGCTGGAGCACGACATCTCCGAAGAGAGCTTCGCCGCTCTGCGCAAGCACCTGATGACGATGGAGTGAGCCATCAGCATAAGCAAAGGGGTCGGAATGCCATCCGTCCCCTTTTGTGATGCACTTATACTCATTCATAGTGAAAATGCTTCATCGAGCGCATCAGGTTTTTCTCCTGACAAAGCCGAATCAGGACAGGTCGTACCTGCGCGAC
>CAZJOA010000136.1:0-2315 GCA_964547515.1 uncultured Faecalibacterium sp. | reverse complement strand
CCCCCCGGATCATGAAAATCCCATGAAAAAACAAGGAATAAGGAAGGATTTGCGGGTCGAAGAAAGAAAAATAACGATTATTCCCCGTTTTTGCGAACATTTCCGGTAGGCAATGCGTCTAATTAGGTGTAAAATGTGTACCAGAGCGGCGGGATGCGGAGAATGTCCAGCGCCGAAGGAAGGGAGGGATGGTCATGCGCCGATTGTGCTTTATGCTGGCGCTGTGCCTTTGCCTGCCCTTTTTTGCGTTCGCCGAAGCGGGCGAGCTGCTGGACGAGCTCCTCGCCGAACCGCCGGTGCAGCGCGTCAACCGGGCGCTGCTGGTGGGCTGTGACCGTTTTCTCTCCCAGCAGGACACGACCCCGTCCTCCGCGAACAATGTCCTCCAGCTGGAGGATGCGCTATCCCAGGGCACGATGGCCTTCGCGACGCTGACGACCTGTCCGGACGGCCTGGGCTCCATGGGCGAATTGGCCGGCGAGATCCTCGATGCTTTCGCCGAGGCTGATGACGATGATGTCAGCCTGTTTTACCTCAGCACCCACGGCGTGTGGACGGAGGACTCGAATGGCATGCGTCTGCTGCTCTCCGACGGACAGCGCGAAAGCAGCATCAGCCCTTGGCAGCTGCGGACGGTGTTCGACCAGATCGCGGGCACGAAGGTGCTTTTGATCGACGCCTGCCACGCGGGGGCGATGGTGGGCAAGGGCGTGAATGCGGCGATGGAGAACACCTTCCGCGGGGAGGACTACATCGTGATCTGCTCCTCGGGCGGGGCGGAGAAGAGCTGGTTCTGGTCGGGGGACATTGACGGCGAACGTCTGGCGGGCGCGGGGTACTTCTCCGGCATGCTCATGCGCGCCATCTCCACCCGGGGCAGCTACGGCGCGGATGACAACCGTGACGGCGAGATCACCCTGACGGAGCTGAAGCGTTATCTGCTGGAGCACCACGGCGCATCCACCGTGCGGACGTATCCGGAGAGCAGCGATTTCCCGATTTTCACCTACGACGCGGCGGACTTTTCCGGTCAGAGCCGCGCCGCGCTCATCGACAGCGTCTGCTTTGAGTCCGACGTTCTCACCGCGGACGCCCCCACCGTCTACTTCTCCTTCAACGTGGTCAAATCGGTGCAGGTCGCCTATCAGCTGGTCTATCACCGGGATGGGCAGTGGGATTTCGACGGCGCGACCCTCGTCTATGACAACAACGGCGATTTTTCCACCTGGGACGAGGCGGGCAAGACCCTCACCCTGGGGCTCAAGGAGCGCGCCATCACCATCGATCGTGCGGATGCCGGTTCATCGGGCTATGTCCTCCTCCAGGTACTCAGCATCGAAAAGGGCATGCCCGCCGTGGTGTCCTCCCGGGTGCTTTGCGTTCCCCCCGAATCGGGCGATCCTCTGCTGAACATATCCGCGCCGGACTTTTTTGCCCCGGAGGAGGGCGAGGAGCTGACGTTCAACGTGCTGCATGCCTTCCCGTGCGAGCTGTCCGTGACCATTGAGGACATGACGGGGCGGACGATCCGCCGGATCAGCGCACGCCATGCCACCCGACCCGAGCAGCTCGACCCCAACGGCAGCGCCTTCACCTGGGACGGCCTGGACGGCGACGGCCTCCTTGCCCCCGAGGGCCTGTATCGCATCCATATCAAGGCCTACGTCAGCGACGAAAGGTACGAGTTCATCTCCGACCCCATCATCCTCCTGGGCGTGAGCGGCTAAGAGGGGGGGGTCTTCGACCCATTTCACGCGATCGGGTTGACTCTGCTTCCATACAGCACCCGCGTTGGGGAAAATCGTCCCATTTTCACGCGATTCGGCTGACTTTGCCTTCATGCAACACCCGCGTGGGGGGAGCGCAACGGAGGGATTGCCCCCCCGAGGACGTTGTCGGACGGTAGTCCGACCAGGACGAGGGGGGCTTCGGGGACTTCGTCCCGTCTTCTCGCGATGGAGGGAGCGGAACTTCCATACAAGTTCCGCGTGGGGGGCTGCGACCCATTTTCACGCGATTCGGCTGATTTCTCTTCCATGCAGAGCCCGCGCGTGGCGAGCACACAAACGCCCCCTTCGCGTCAGGGACGCGAAGGGGGCGCGCTGCGTTCTGCCCTGTGTGTCTTTGCTATTGATCCTTGCGGTTCTTGAAGTTCAGCGCTGCGACCAGGCAGCCCAATGCGCCGACCCATACCAGCGCCGCATAGCTCCACTGCTGCGTAAACCCGAAGATGCAGCCGGAGAGCAGCATCAGCACACCGGCAGCCAACAATAGCCTGACCGTTCCATTCCCGTTCATTTCTCGTTCTCCTTCAG
>CAZJOA010000135.1:5804-7649 GCA_964547515.1 uncultured Faecalibacterium sp. | reverse complement strand
ACACCATGGTCGAGCTGCTCAGCCAGCATGCCGCGGCCGAGGGCTTCGCCAGCACGGTGAAGGTGTCTGCCATCCTCAACGCGCAGGGTCAGGTGGCCTATCTGACCGTGGATGCGTCCGGCGAAACAGAGGGCGTGGGGCAGCAGACGATGGAGCCCGCGTTCCTGACGCAGTTCCTGGGCAAGCGCCTCCCCGTCACCCTGGGCACCGATGTGGATGCCGTCGCCGGTGCGACTGTCACCTCCCAGGCCGTGGTGGATGCCCTGAACCTCCTCGCCCCCGATTATGACAATGCCCATCCCGGCACGACCCTCATCGATCAGCGCTCCGTGACCAAGGAGGTCGCCTATGTCCAGCGCGTGCAGGGTCACGACAGCGGCGTGAAGGTGATCGTCTACACCACGCCGGAGGGTGTCGTCACCGCCGTGAAGGTCTATGCACAGGACGAGCAGAACGGCAAGGAAGTCATGGGCAATGCCTTCACCGGGCAGTTCGTCGGCCACAGCAGCGCCGTCACCCTCGGTGTGGATGTGGATGCCATCGCCGGTGCGACGACGACCTGTCAGGCCGTGGTCGATGCCGTGAACAACATTATCGACTGATCCCCCCTTATCGCACGCTCAGGAGGTTATGCCCATGTCCCACGCCAAAAGTCGCAATATCCTCAGCGTTCTGCTGGTCGTGCTGACCGTCGTGTCCCTCGCCGTGACCGTGCTCAGCCTGATGCACGCCGCTGACAGTGCCAAGCTGGTCGATGCGGCGAATGCCCGTCAGGCCGAGCAGCAGCGGGAGCTGTCCAGCGCCCAGACCAGTGCCGTCAACGCCCAGGCGCGCATGGAGCAGGCCAATGTCGAAGCCGCTGCCGCGCTGGCGGAGGTCGCGCCCCTGCAGGAGAGCAACGCGGCCCTTTCCGCCGAGAATGCCCGCCTGACCGAGGAGAATGCGCGCCTGCAGGCTGAGTTGGACGCCGCAAAGGCCGAGTCCGCCACGCTGACCGAGGACAAGGCTGCCCTCACCGCCCAGGTGCAGCAGCTGACCAATCAGCTCAGCGCGACCGAAACGTCCCTCCAGTCCGCGCAGGAAAGCGTCAATAGCCTTTCCGCCACCAACGCGCAGCTCAACGCCACCATCGACGAGCTGAACCGCAGCCTTACCGTCTGCAAGACCAGCCTCGCCATCGCCGAGGAGACCATCAAGGCCGTCACCAACGAGAACACCGACCTGCAAGCCAGCCAGGACACCGTAAAGGCCTTGCTGCTGCAAGTGCAGAGCATACTGGATGCACTGAAGAATATCGAATGACGGATCAGATGCATGTGCCGTTCGCAAAACCGACATATGCTGGCAACATGAAAAGGAGGCTTCCCCTATGAGCAACAAGGAAACCACGCGCAAGCCGCAAGCAGGACGGATCGTCCTGGCCGGCGTCGTTATCATCGGCCTGATTTTTCTGGTGATGACGCTCTGCAAGGTCACGGACCGTGCCAATGAACAGGCGGCGCAGATCGACGCGCTGCTTGCCCGCAGCACCGCCCTGGAGACCGAAAACGCCACCCTGACGGCGGAAAACACCGCCCTCACGACCGAGAACGCCGCCCTCACGACCGAGAACGCCGCCCTCACGGCTGACCTGACCGCCGCGCAGACCGCTCTGGCGGATGCCCAGGCCGAGGTGGCCGAGGCCAACAGCCGCATCGCCGAGTCCAATGAGATCCTGCGGCAGTGGCTGGAGAGCTGGCAGAGCCACGAAAACGAGCAGAATGCCCCGGCGGACGAGGCCACCGAACCGGATGCCCTCGCGGAGACCCCCGCTGACGAAGCGGCTGACGAGCAGCCCGTCGAGGA
>CAZJOA010000135.1:3060-5704 GCA_964547515.1 uncultured Faecalibacterium sp. | reverse complement strand
GACGATCAGCCCGTCGAAGAGCAGCCCGTCGAAGAACCCACCGAAGAACCCGCTGAATAAGAAGCATGGCCTGTGTGATGAGCACAGGCCAGCTTGCTTTTTTGGGGGATGTGTCCTTTGTGTGCACGGGGATGGGGGTCAGTTCTTCTGCACGGCGAGGAACCAGGTCGACATGTAGCCCTCCTGGCCGTCCACCGTGACCTTGCACCAGTCCGTGCCGTGCTCGGTGACCGTGACGGCCTTGCCCACCGGGATGCGCCCGATGATGCCGGCATTCAGGCTCGAGCCCTTGCGCAGGTTGACATAGCTGCCGCCGTTGACATTGATGGCCTTGGCCTGATAGGGCTGCATGGGGGCGGTCTCGTTCGTCTGCCTGAGGTACTTCGCCATCATGTAGCCGATCCTGCCGTCCGCAGTCTGCACCTTGTGCCAGGTGTCCCCGGCGGAGAGGATCGTCACCTTCGCGCCGTTGCGGTAGTGCCCCAGCACCTTCGCGTCCAGGCTCGCGGTCTGGCGCAGGTTCAGCACCTGGGTGTCCTTGGGGTTGTTCACCACGGCGACCTTGCCGCTGACGGTGTTCTCCTGCGCGAAGGTCAGGTATTTCGCCGACATGAAGCCCTCGTGTCCGCCGTAAGCCACGCGGCACCAGTCCTTGCCGCGCTGCAGGACGGTGACATTCGCCTTGTTGGGTGCGGAGGTGATGATCCGTCCGCCCATGTCCGGCGTTTCGCGCAGGTTCAGGCCGATACCGCTGTTGGTGCGCACGGTCGCCGCCGTCTGACCCTTGCCGGTGTTCAGGAACTTCGCCAGCATATAGCCCACCTGTCCGTCCACCTCGACCCTGTGCCATTCGCTGCCGGCCTCGACGATCTCCACCAGCGTCCCCGTGGGGAACTGCCCCAGCACCTTCGCCGACATCGACGGCGTCTGCCGCAGGTTCAGCGCGCCGCCGCGCACCAGGGCGCTGTCCGCCGTGTCCGCCAGGGCGGCAGGGGTCAGGAGCATCGCTGCGGCACTCGCGCCGATCAGCTTCTTCATGGTCATGTGTTTCATAAATGGGAATCCTCCTTTGCGGTGATGGAGCGTGTGTGGCGCTCTCACCCACAAAACGCAGGTCAGCCGGTGAAAACTGCGCATTGCCCCTGGTATCATCTGCCATTCAGGCGCGGATCAGGGGCGTTTTGCCGCATCCTGGAAGGGTTATCCACAGAAACCCGCCTCCTTCCTGAACCCCTGTGGATAATTTTACATTTGTGTCGCAAAATCGCTCTGTACATCCGCCGGATTTTGCGGTAAAATAATGTTGGGTTCATCGGCCCTTCGCGCGTTCGGGTGCGCCCCGACGCGGAAGCATCGTATTTTTGAGAAGGAGAACATCACCATGAAGAAGCTGCTTTGCCTGCTCTTGGCGCTGGCGCTGTGTCCCCTGTGCGTCCATGCGGAGGATTCCGCCGCCGCCGTGCTGACCTATGAGGAGCTGACGACCTGGGCGGATGCGTATATCCGGCAGGCACGGGAGGGCAGTCCGCTCAACGACCCTGCGGACAGCCTGACGGTGGATGGTTATGAATACATATATGATTTTGCGACGCTGTATGCGGATTCTCCCGTGCTGAGCGACGACACGGAATTCGCCGCGGTGGTGCTGACGGCGGACGGCGAGACCGATCCGCGCGGTATCCGCGTGGGGGACGCGCTGGATGCCGTGCTGTCCGCGCACTATTCCGAGAACGAGTCCCTCACCGGCAGCCGGGAGTCCGCCGTGCTCTATGTGGCGGACGCATTGCCCGAATCCGCCCGCTGGGCACAGGTCAGCCGGGACGGTCAGCGCGTGCAGACCGTGCAGTACGCCGCGCATGAACAGCTGGCTTCCGGCGGCGATGGCTACAGCGACGCGGGCGTGCTCTACACCTTTGCGGAGAACCGCGTCAGCGCCATCCGCGTGTACGGCCTGAACAGCCGCATCAGCCTGGACGCGGTGAACGACGTGGTGTACACAGTGATGCTGGCCGATCTGGCGGAGGACTACGCGCAGGTGCCCTTCTCCTATGTGGGATCGGAGCTGATGCCCCTGGGCGAGGCGGACATGACCTTCTCCGGGCTGAGCTTCCTGACCATGACCGCCGAGGAGGCGGACACTGCCCTGGGCGGCGCGATGGAGGACACCTGGGTCGAGAACGGCGATGAAGGCTGGATCCGCGTGCAGACCTTTGCGGACTGTCAGCTGACCTGGCTGTACGATGTCAGCCGGACGAACGGGCAGATCTACATGCTGGAGATCACCGGTGACGGTCTGGAGGGGCCGCGTGCCGTGCGCACGGGGGACACCTTCTCCAGCGTGTACAACCGCATCCGCAACGGCGAAGGCACCTATCAGGAGGACGGCACGGAGGTGCTCTACGGCGCGGAGGGCGAGGGCGCATTCGGCGTGGCGGCGTATGGCTACGACGCATCGGCCACATTGCGCTATGGCTTCCCGCTGACCGACGGACGCCATGTCACCCTGCGGCTGGACTTCAGCGTCATGGAGCTGGCTGAAATCTGCCTCTATGTCGACTAACATTATACAAAATTATGAATTAGGAATTATGAATGATGAATTTAGAGTGTTAATGCCTATACGCCGCGAAGTCCATGGCAAAAC
>CAZJOA010000135.1:0-2960 GCA_964547515.1 uncultured Faecalibacterium sp. | reverse complement strand
AATTCCTAATTCATAATTCGCAAAAAGGCCTTTTGCAAATGGAATCCAAATCGCCAAAGAAAGGAACATCACGCGATGCGTATCGATTTGACCAGCCCCGTCGAGGCCTGGAAGGTGACGCTCCCCACGGCGGACAAGCCGGAATGCGGCGTGACGCTGTTCAACCTGTCCGCCCAGCAGGTGGTGAGCGTGGAGGTGACCCTCCTCCTGTCCAGCGAGGACGGCGAGGAGACCGCCAAGCTGACCCATCGCGGGCGCGGCCTGAACGGCGCACCGGGCAAGACATTCACCATGACCGTGCCTGTGGAGGGCTATCTGGACGCGACCCACTATGAAATCACCGTGGACAAGGTGTGGTATGACAACACCACGGTATGGCGGCGGGAGAAGGACAGCCTGACCACCTATGAGCCGAACAACCTGCACCGTTCGGCACAGCTGACCACCCTGCGCGCCATCGCCGGGGACATGGCCAGCGGCTATCCCGATCAGCAGGATGGGCTGTGGGTGTGCGTCTGCGGACGGCCCAACCTGGACGAAACGACGGTCTGTGCCCGCTGTCATCGGGAGAAGGACGAGGTGTTCCTGCGCTTCAGCCGGGAAGCCATCGATGCGGCTGTGTCCGCCCGGGAGGACGAGCTGGCCGAGCATGGCCGCGAGACCCTCCAGCAGACAGGCCGGAAATTCGCCGACGAGAAGGACTTCGTGCGCCGCAAGGGACACCATGGTCGGTATGTCAGGGTCGGTGCGGCGGCGGTGCTGACCGCCGGGCTGATCTTTGCGGGCGTGAAGTACGGCTTGCCCTTCGTCCGGTACGAATTGGCCGCGCATGCCCTGGACAAGGGCGAATTCGCCACGGCGACCGAGCGCTTCGCCGCCCTGGGCGATTACCGCGATGCCGCCGATCAGGCGAGATTCAGCCTGCTCTGCCGCGAAAATCAGTCGCTGAACGCCGCCACGACCCTCTCCGACGAGGACTGGCAGGCCTTCCTCACCGCCTATGAGCAGCTGGGCGATCTGTCCGCCGAGATCGACGGAGTGACCGTGTCCTCCGGCGAACTGCGGACACAGGCCATCTGGAAGCACGCCGAATTCCTCTTCGGCGCGGCACGCTATGACGATGCGGAGACCTTCTACATCACCCTGGGGGACAGCTACGATGCACCCGCGCGACTGAAGGAGATCGCATATATCCGCGCCGATGCCCTTCTGGCGGACGGGCAGTGGGATGCGGCGCGTGCGGCCTTTGCGGCATTGGGGGAATACCGCGACAGCGTGTCGAAACGCCTGGACACCTGGTATGATCCGGCTGTTGCAGCCATCACCGCCGGTGACACCGACACGGCGCTGACGCTCCTGGCGGAGATCCCCGGGCATCGCGACGCAGACACCCTCGTCAAGAAGATCCACTATGACCGGGGCGTGTCCCTGCGCACCGAGGGGAAGATCAACGAGGCGGCGGAGGCCTTCTATCAGGCCAAGGGCTATGAGGACGCGGAGACACAGGCCAACGAGTGCTTCTACGACCCGGCGCAGGCGGCCTATGAAACCATGGATTATGAGCGTGCGGCGGAATTGTTCGGGAAGATCAGCGGTTATCGCGATGCGGACGAGAAGCGCCGCGCCGCCACGATCAAGGCCGCCGAGCTGGCGATGAAGCAGATCGACTACAAGAAGGCGCAGACGCTCCTGGGGACGCTGTCCGCCGAGGATGAAGAGGTCGCCGCCCTGCTCAAGGACTGCACCTATTACCCCGCCGTGAACGCCTATGTCCGCGGTGACTATGCCGAGGCCATCGGGCTCTTCCTCTCCCTGGGGGACTACCGCGACAGCGCCGATCAGCTGCAAAAATGCCGTTACGACTGGGCGAACGCTCTGGTCGAGGCGGAGGACTTCACGTCCGCCGAGGAGCTCTATGTCACCCTGGGGGACTATGCCGATGCGGCGTCCAGGCTGAAGGCCGTGCGCTTCGCCCGGGCGGAAAGCGCCCTCGCCGTCGGGGATGAGGCCAGCATCGATACAGCCATCACCCTGCTGACCAACCTGGGGGACTACACCGGCGCGGCCGCCCGATTGTCGGACGCGCGCTACGCCAAGGCGGGCATCCTCCTGCAAAAGGGCGATCATGCCGCTGCCCGTGTCCTCTACGGCGAATTGGGCGAATATCCCGGCGCAAAGGACGGCCTGACCGCCTGTGAATACGCCGCTGCGGTCGCCTTGTCGGATGCGGGTCGCACGGATGAGGCCATTGCGGCCTTCGAGGCGCTGGGGGACTATGCCGATGCGGCGGACAAGGTGGCGCTCCTGCGCTATGACGCGGCCTTGGCGCTCTCCACGACCGACCCGGCGCAGGCCATCGCCGCCCTGGAGGGCATGGGGGACTACGCCGATGCCTCCGCACAGGCCAAGGAGCTGCGCTATCAGCAGGCCGTGGCACTGCTGGAGACCGACCGTGCCGCGGCCATCGCGGCCTTCGAGGCCATCCCGGATTACGCCGATGCCCGCGCCCGTGCCAATGCCCTGCGCCGCGAGGATGCCGAAGCCCTTGTCCTCACCGACCGCGCCGCAGCCATCGCGGCCTTCGCCGCCATCCCCGACGATGCCGAGGCACAGAGCCGCGTCAACGCCCTGCGCTATGAGGATGCCGTCGCCCTTTCGGAAACGGGGGACTGGCAGGCCGCAGCCGCCGCATTCGATGCGCTGGCGGGCTATTCCGACAGCACCGCCCGTGCCGATCAGCTGCGTTACGACGCGGCCATGGCCTATGCCGATCAGGGGGACTGGACGAACGCCGAAGCCGCCTTCGCCGCCATGAGCGGTGAGGTCGACGCGGACGAACAGGTCAGCGAGCTGCGCTATGAAGCGGCGGAGAAGCTCATCACCACGGATGCCGCATCAGCCGCCGCCGCCTTCGAGGCATTGGGGGACTATGCCGATGCGGCGACCCGCGCCAAGCAGGT
>CAZJOA010000134.1:0-7658 GCA_964547515.1 uncultured Faecalibacterium sp. | reverse complement strand
TAAATTTAGATAAACAAATTCTCTTCCTGTCAACTTCATTATAGCACAACTCTGCGTCTGATAACATAGATAAAACGGGAAAATTTGATACCCGATGTGCATTATTCGGCTTTTCTTTGCCAAAATATCAATGAAATCCGAAATTTACTGAACTAAATATTTAGTTGTCAGCCGGGGAATTTAGCATTGCATTCAGCTTCGTTTTGTGGTATGTTATTATTATTGAAGCAAAACAGCAGGTGATCCGTCAGCAAATGAACCAAACGGACGAACACGGAGGGAATGCCGATGCTGTATCCGAAAAACGCGAGTGACCTTGATCCGACGATTTTCGCCGATCCACCGGCGGAGTATCGCGGTGTGCCCTTCTGGGCGTGGAACTGCGCAGTCACCCCGGACAGAATCCGCCGACAGGTCGAGTGCTTCCGCCTGATGGGCATGGGCGGCGCGATGGTGCATCCCCGCACCGGTCTGGACACCGAATACCTGTCCGACGAATACATGGCGCTGGTCAGCGACGCGGAGCAGGCACTGCGCGAACGCGGCATGCAGTGCTGGCTCTATGACGAGGAACGCTTTCCCTCCGGCCCGGCCGGGGGCATCGTGACGCAGGATATGCGTTTCCGCGCGCGCTTCATCGTGCTGACGCGAACCCGGCGGGAGCATTTCTGTGCGGATCATGCCGCCTTCTGCGAGGCGATCCGGCGCGGCGAAAAGCCTGCTGGGTACTACCTGTGCAGCTACGACATCGGGCTGACCGACGGCCGCCTGACGCACCATGCACGCCGCCCGGACGGCGCATGGCATGCCTATGTGGAGCTTTGGCCGGAAAGCCCCTGGTTCAACGGCGCGACCTATCTGGACGTGTTCAGCCCGGCGGCGGTGGATCGCTTCATAGAGGTCACCCATGCGCACTATGCCGCGGCGCTGGGCGACCGCTTCGGCGATACCGTCCCGGCGATATTCACCGATGAGCCTCACATGAAGGGCAAGCACACCCTGCCCAATGCATCCGGCGGCACGGATGCCACCCTGGCCTATACCGATGACATGGACGACAGCTTCCGCGCGGCCTACGGCGTGTCGCTGCTGGACATTCTGCCGGAGCTGATCTGGGAGCTGCCCGATGGCTGGAGCGTACATCGCTACCACTATCATGAGCATGTGTCGGAGCGTTTCGCTGCCGCCTATGGCGACCGGATCGGCCGATGGTGCAGCGCCCACGGCATCGCCTACACCGGGCATTTCCTGTCCGAACGCACCCTGTTCTCCCAAACGCTGGCACTGGGCGAGGCCATGCGCCAATACCGCAGTCAGCAGCTGCCGGGCATCGACATCCTCGCCGGACAGCTGGAGCTGACCACGGTCAAGCAGGCCGAGAGCGTCCGCCGTCAGATGGGACGCGAAAGCCTCGTCTGCGAAATGTACGGCGTGCTGGAATGGGATGTGACCTTCCGGCAGCATAAGCTGCAAGGCGATTGGCTTGCTGCCCTGGGCGTGACGACCCGTGTGCATCACCTGGCCTATATGTCCATGGGCGGCGAGGCGAAGCGTGACTGGCCTGCCGCCATTGGCTGGCAATCCCCCTGGTGGAAAAAGTATCCCCTCCTGGAGGATTACTTCGCCCGGATCAACACCCTGCTGACCCGCGGGAAGCCCATCACCCATGTGGCCGTGGTGCACCCGATCGAATCCTTCTGGCTCTGCTTCGGCCCGAACGATCAGACGCTCCTGCGCCGCGAACAGATGGACGAGCAGTTCGAAGCGCTGGCGCAATGGCTGCTCTACGGCGGGATCGACTACGACTACCTCTCCGAATCCATGCTTCCCGACCTGTGCAGCCACGGTGATCGTCCCCTGCGCGTCGGCGAATGCACCTACGACGCGATCCTCGTGCCGCCGCTGCTCACCCTGCGGCGCAGCACCCTTCAGCGCCTGACGGAATTCCGTCAGTCCGGCGGCAAGCTGATCTTCCTGGGCGATGCGCCCGTGCTCATGGATGGCCTGCCATCCGCCGAACCTGCACGGCTGGCGGCGACCGCGCTGCGCCTGCCCATGGAGCGCACCGCCCTCCTGGCGGCATTGCAGGAGCAGCGGGAGCTGGAGATCCGCCATGACAAAACCGGTCGGCTGGCGGACAACCTGTTCTATCAGCTCCGGGCGGAGGATGCTGCGCGCACGCTGTTCATCTGCCATGTGCGGGAGGAAGTGCCCGCCCGTCCCCGGGTATATCGCGTGAAGCTGCGCGGACAATGGCGGATGACCCGCATGAATGCCCTGGACGGCAGCATCGTCCCGATGGGCGGCACGCAGGAAGACGGCTTCACGACCTTCCTCTGGCACTGCGACGCTCAGGACAGCCTGCTGCTGCGCCTGACACCGGGCATCTGCGACGCCCCCGCGCCGCTTCCCCCCGAAAAGCGGGTGTGGATGAAGCTGAGCGAGCCCTCGGCCTTCGAGCTGGATGAGCCCAATGCGCTTTTGCTGGATCGGTGTGAATACGCGCTGGACGATGCGCCCTGGCAGGAGGCAGACCACATCCTGCGTGTGGACAATGCCATGCGGGTCGAAGCCGGACTGCCCATCCGCAACGGGGATCAGGTGCAGCCCTGGATGACCCCTGCGGAGTCCGCCAGACATACGGCACATCTGCGCTATCGTTTCCATTCGGAGGTGGCGCTGGAGGGGCTGCTGCTGGCCATTGAACAGCCGCAGCATGCAAGGATCAGCCTCAACGGTCAGGCGGTGGATACCACGCCCGTGGGGTTCTATGTGGATGAGGACATCCGGACCGTGCGTCTGCCCCCGATACGCCGGGGCGAGAACCTCCTGCTGATGGACGTGCCGCTGACACGCCGCACCGATCTGGAATGGCTCTATCTCCTCGGCAGCTTCGGCGTGCAGGTCGCCGGGACACGCCTGACGCTGACGGACGCACCCGTTCGCCTTGCGCTGGATGATCTGACCCGTCAGGGGCTGCCCTTCTACACGGGCAATGTCACCTACCGCTTCGACCTGCGCTGCGACAGGGATCATCCGCAGACCCATGTGCACATCCCCCACATGGCCTCCCCGGTGGTATCCGTCAGCCTGGACGGTCAGGAACTCGGCTGCATCGCCTGGCAGCCCAACCGGATCGCATTGCCCGCGCTGTCCGCCGGTCGGCATGTGCTGCGGATCACCGCTTACGGCAGCCGCTACAACGGCTTCGGCACGCTGCACAACGCCAATCCCCATTACAAATGGTATGGCCCGGAGGCCTACCGCACCACCGGCGACGAATGGACGGACTGCTACCTGACACGCCCCAGCGGCATTCTTTCGCCGATCGAACTCATGGAGGACTGCTGATGAACATCGAGCACCTGCTGACACCCTTCAAGTATGGCAAGCCCGTCCTTGCGGGCACGGGGACGGAGGGGCGCTTTGACCGCAATGCGGTGGACTGCCCCACGCCCTTCTGGCACAACGGACACTACCGCATGCTCTTCGTCGGCTTTGACGGCACGGGCTATCAGACCGGCATGGCACGCTCCGACGATCTGATCCACTGGGAGCAACCGGATGTGCTCCTGCGCCGCGGCAGCCATCGGGACTGGGACAGGGTCGGCATGGCCGGCACGAGCCTGCTGATGGAAAACGACCTTTTCGGCCCGCGCAGGCTCAAAAAGGCCTTCGGTAAATATTGGATGCTGTATCACTCCTACCCCCGAACCGGCTATGAGGCCGGGGCGGCGGAGATCGGTCTGGCCTGGACGGAGGACGAAGACCTGCGGGACTGGCACTTTCTGGATGAGCCGGTGCTCTCCTGGCGGGACGGCGCTGCCTGGGAGCACGGCGGGCTGTACAAGGGCTGGCTGATGGAACACGAGGGGACATTCTACCTGTTCTACAATGCCAAAACGGACGAAACGCCCCAGGGCTGGATCGAACAGACCGGCTTTGCCACCTCCGCCGACCTGATCCACTGGACGCGCTGCCCCTCGAATCCCGTGCTCCCCGTGACTCCCGGCGCGTGGGACAGCGTCTTCGCCTCCGATCCGGCGGTGTTCTATGACAGCCGCGGGAAGCAGTGGGTGATGTTCTACTACGGTCTGGGCAATCTCTCCGCATGCGAGGGGCTGGCCGTCAGCAGGGATCTCCGCACATGGGAGAAGTTCCCCATCCCGATCCTGACCATCGGCACACGGAAATCGGTCGATCAGCTCCACGCCCACAAGCCGGGGATCATCCATGCCAACGGGATGCTGTATCACTTCTACTGTGCCTGCCGCCCTGCGACGGAGGCGGACGCGACCCACGCCTACTCACCGGAGCACCGCTGCATCACCGTCGCCCGCGATACCCCATGGGCGGAAGCAGCACCTCAGACGAAAGGATGAAACGACAATGCCGCTGACCATTTCCCCCAACAAGCGCCATTTTCACCTGGACGGACAGCCCTTTTTCTGGCTGGGCGACACCGCATGGCTGCTTTTCGAGAAGCTGACCTTCGACGAGGCGCTCGTCTATCTGGAGAACCGCGCCGCAAAGGGCTTCACCGTCATCCAGGCAACGCTGGTGCACAAGAACCATTACGCGAACCGCAATGCCTCCCCTGCCCTGATCGGCAACGACTTCGCCCATCCCAATCCGGATGATGCTCCGGGGGCTTTCTGGCCGCAGGTGCGGCGCATTGTGGATGCTGCGGCGGAACGCGGCATCTTCATGGCGCTCCTGCCCAGCTGGGGCGGCTTTGTGTCAGCCGGACAGCTATCCGGCGAGAAGATCGATGTGTATACGGACTTCCTTGCCCGCCATTTCGCCGACTGCAAAAACGTGCTCTGGCTGGTGGGCGGCGATGTGCGCGGCTCCAGTGCCCCGGAGGACTTCCGGCACATCGGCCGATGCCTGCGCGAAAAGTGCCCCGGACAGCTGATCGGCTATCACCCCTTTGGCCGATGCTCCTCCTCCCAATGGTTTCATGACGAGGAATGGCTGGACTTCAACATGTTCCAGTCCGGACACCGCCGCTACGATCAGGTCAGGCTAAACCAATGGGACGACAAGGTGGACGTGGAGACCTTCGTGGGGGAGGACAGCTACCGCTACGTTTGGCATGACCGTGCCCTCAGCCCCGTCAAGCCCGTGCTGGACGGCGAACCCAGCTACGAACAGATCCCCCAGGGGCTGCACGACCCGACGCAGCCCTACTGGCAGGCCTGCGATGTGCGCCGGTACGCCTACTGGTCGCTGATGGCAGGGGCATGCGGCTTCACCTATGGCAGCAACTCCATCATGCAGTTCTGGCGCGGCACGGAAAAGGGTGCGTACGGTGTCCGGGAGGTCTGGCAGGAGGGACTCCACCTCCCCGGCAGCATGCACATGACGCATGCAAGGGCGCTGATGGAAAGCATCGACTGGCAGTCCGGCATGCCCGCGCAGGATCATCTGGTGGACAACACGGGCGAAAAGTACGATCACGTTCTGGCGCTGCGCACCGCAAGGGCACTGTGCGTCTACACCTACAGCGGCAAGCCGTTCAAGGTGAACACGGGGCTGCTGCCCGAAGGCATCAGGGGATGCTGGTTCGATCCCGTGTCCGGCGGCAGAAGCAGCTTCGGCGCGGTGGCACGGGCAGAATGCGTCCCATTCGCACCGCCGAATCGCCGCTGCAGTCAGAACGATTGGGTGCTCCTGCTCACCTGGTGACACGGCTGACACACGGTACTGCTTCCTTCGCCGTGATCTGCAAAAAAGCATTTGACGAAACGGGAAATGCGTGTATAATAAATTAGATACCACTTTTCGAAAGAAAGGAATTGTTAGATTCGTGAAGCTTCGAATGCGTGACATCGCTGCACGGGCCAATGTATCCCCCGCGACCGTCAGCAATGCGCTGAATGGGCGGGGCGGAGTCAGCAAGGCCGTTCAGGAACAGATCATTGATCTTGCCCGGGAGATGGGCTATCAGACGAATCGGGATACCAAGCGCTCCAACCGCCATGTGCGGATGATCGTCTACAAGTCCCACGGCATGGTCGTTTGTGATACGGCATTCTTCGCTGAATTGACCGAGAGCATCCAGATGGAGTGCAAGCAAGTCGGCCTGGAGCTGCTCATCAGCCATGTGCATGCCACCGAGGATGCCGATTGCGCCGCACAGATCCGCGCCTTCGCCAAGGAGGAATGCGCCGGCATCATCCTGCTGGGCACGGAGATGAGCACCAAGGAGCTCCGGCAGTTCGATGGGTTTCATTCGCCGCTGATCGTGCTGGACAACATCTTCCGGTTCGAGAAGGTGCACGCCGTCGTGATGAACAATGTGGAGGCGGGCTACCTGGCGGCGCACGCGCTGTATCAGGCCGGTCACAGAAAGATCGAGCACATCACCAGCCGCATTCCCTTCAGCAACAACACGGATCGCATGAACGGCCTGCGCGATGGACTGAGCCGCTACGGCCTGACCCTGACGGACAAGCAGATCTGGCCGGTGCACCCTTCCATTTCCGGCGCATACGAGGACATGAAGCAGCTTCTCCAGGAGCGGAGGTATGTGCCCGATGCCTTCTTCGCCGCCAACGACCTGATGGCGATCGGCTGCATGCGTGCCCTGACGGAGGCCGGATACCGCATCCCGGAGGACGTATCCATCATCGGCATGGATGACACCTCCGTCTGCCTGGCCTGCACGCCCCAATTAAGCACCATCCGGGTGTACCGCAAGGAATTGGGCGTCACGGTCATCCGCACGCTGCTTTCCCTGATTGAGAATGACATGCCCTGCACGGTGAAAACGGAGATCGGCGTGAGCGTCGTCATGCGTGATTCCGTCCGCCAGAAATAAGCAAGGCCCGCCAGTGACGGCGGGCTTTTTTTAACCGATCAGCAGCGGGATGCCCCGCAGGAAGGACGCAGTCCTCCGCATGCCGGCCATGTCCTTGGCCGTGAATCTCTGTTTGCCGCTCATCCGGAAACGATCGCCCTTTTCAAATTCCGGCAGTGTCCCGATGATCTTCCTGTACTTGCCCTTTGCCGCTTGTATCCAGGAAGGTGGCGGACAGACCCGTTGATGCGTTCCTCCCCCAATACCGTCCGCATTCCTGTTCCAGCGCCTGCCAGGCGGGGTACGCCGCACCGGTGCTGTCGAAAAAGCGCTTGATGTCACCGTTCAGCGCACGCATTTCGTCCACGGCGTTCATGGCGTGGTCGGAGGCGCAGATTTTGCCGAGAGGTGTGGCGCACATGAGCCTGAAAAAGCGCAGACAGGTCTTGCGGTAGGCGGCACTCTCGAAATCCTTGTCCGCTTTCGGGAGAATTTCGTGACCGGCGTTTTGAATGGCACGATAGCCCTCAATATTGGCATCGATCAGTCGGTTTAAGTAAGCGGCATTCCCCTTGAACTTTCTCAAATCGCCGTTAGCCTTATAACAGGCGAATGCCACCGGAAGCACAAACGCCGCATGGCAGAGGAGATAGTCTCCCATGTTCGGCTCGTAAACCACCTGCATCTTCGTTCCGGCAAAGATCGCGTCGATCAGCGCTTTGTTAGAGGGCGCATTCCGGAGCTGTCCGATGGTGATCTTCTTCAAGTCCATGGACACCACGCGGTCATCCTCCCGATGACCTGCCGAAAGCGAAAAGGCGAACAGCACGTTCTTCTCCGGCAGGAGCGCCGC
>CAZJOA010000133.1:0-7753 GCA_964547515.1 uncultured Faecalibacterium sp. | reverse complement strand
CTTCGCCCTGGTTTGAGCACAATCTGGTCGGATATGGACGAAATATTTACATATGCAAAGACGAAATGTGTCCATGTTCAATTTTCCGTTTTGATTGTATAGTATGAGTATCGAATCTGTATGCTGTGCAAAGACCCTGTGCATGCTGGGGCGTGGGCAGGGGGACGTTCATCAGGACAGGAGGTCAGGAGAATGCAGAGCACCGAGAAGATCATTCAGCCCGGCCTTTCCCCGCGGGCGAAAAGCTGGGGAAAGGTCATCCTCAAACGCCTGCGGGAAAGCTGGCAGTGGTATGTGCTGCTCCTCCCGGCGTTGGTCTATGTGTTCATCTTCGAATACCTGCCGATCTATGGCCTGCGCATTGCGTTTGTGGACTTCAAGCCCCGGCGCGGCATCAACGGCAGCGAATGGGTCTGGTTCGAGCATTTCATCCGGTTCTTCAATTACCCCAAGTTCTGGGATCTGCTGAAGAACACGCTCTCCATCACCCTGCTCTCGCTGTGCACCTTCCCCTGCGCGATCATCTTCGCGCTCATGCTCAACGAGATGCAGCAGCTCAAGCTCAAGAAGACCGTGCAGATGCTGACCTACGCGCCGCATTTCCTGTCGGAGGTCGTTGTCTGTTCGCTCATCCTGATGATGCTCAACCAGTCCTACGGCCCGGTGAACAACCTGCTGGCGGCGATGGGCTTTGACCGCGTACCGTTCATGACAAAGCCGGAATACTTCCCGGCGATCTATGTGTGGTCGGGAGTGTGGCAGAATCTGGGCTGGAGCTCCATCCTGTATATCTCCGCGCTGTCCAGCATTTCGCCCGAGCTGATCGAGGCGGCCAAGATCGACGGTGCGAACCGCATGCAGATCATCCGCCATGTCAACATCCCGGGCATCATGCCCACCATCGCCATCAACTTCATCATGAGCACCGGCCGGCTGCTGTCCGTGGGCTATTCGAAGATCTTCCTGCTTCAGAACGACCTCAACCTGGATGCCTCGCAGGTCATCTCCACCTATGTGTATCAGGTCGGCCTGGTGGACTTCCAGTATGACTATTCCGCCGCCATCGGCCTGTTCAACAACGTGGCGAACATCCTGGTGCTGCTGCTGGCGAACCGGATCGTGAAGAAGCTGACGGACACGGGTCTGTTCTGATGAAAGGAGGGCATAACATGACGAGCGTGACATCCAATGCGGCGAACAAGATCGATCCGAATGCCCATGTGATCGTTCAGAAAAAGCACAAAAGGCTCTCCACGTTTGACATCATCAACAATTCGCTCCTGATCTTCCTGACGCTGCTGTGCCTCTATCCGCTGTATTATACGGTCATCGCGTCGGTGTCGGATTTCACGGCGGTGGCGACGGGCAAGGTCAGCTTCTGGCCGATCAACTTCCAGCTGAAGGCGTATCAGGCGGTGTTTGAGAACAGCCAGATCTGGACGGGCTATCGCAACACGATCATCTACACCGTGGCGGGCACGGCGTTCAACCTCTTCCTGACCATCCCCGCGGCGTATGTGATGAGCAAGAAGCGCATGCTGGGGCACAATGTCATCACCTGGTATTTCCTCATCACGATGTACTTTGGCGGCGGCATGATCCCGACGTATCTGCTGTATAAGGATCTGGGACTGCTGGACAATCCGCTGGTCATGATCGTCACCGGCGGCCTGAGCATCTACAACATGGTCGTGGCACGCACCTACTTCTCGTCGAGCATCCCCAGCGACCTGTATGAGGCCGGGCGGATCGACGGGTGCAGCGAGTTCGGCCTGTTCTTCCGCATCGCCCTGCCGCTGGCCATGCCCATCATCGCGGTGCTGATGCTCTACTACGCCGTCGGCCACTGGAACAGCTACTTCTCCGCCATGATGTACCTGACCAAGCAGGCGTATCAGCCGCTGTCACTGGTGCTGCGGCGCATCCTCATCATGAACCAGTCGGCGGTGGACGAGGCCGGGCTGATGACCCTTGACCCGGCGCTGCTCCAGGACGCGGCGGCACGCGCCAACCTCGCCATCGTCATGAAGTACGCCCTGGTGCTCATCGCCAGTGCGCCCATGCTGATCCTCTACCCCTTCATCCAGAAGTACTTCGTCAAGGGCGTCATGATCGGCGCGCTCAAGGGCTGATCACCCTCCCATTCCGGATTGACCGCTCCCTGAGGGGATGCGTTCATCAAATATCTATCATTGAAAGGACGGTATCACCATGAAGAAAATCGTTTCCCTGCTTCTGGTCGTCGCGCTGATGCTCGGTACGCTGAGCATTGCCGTGGCTGACGAAAAGCCCGTCACCATCTCCCTGCTGACGACCCGTCAGACGGCCGGCACGAACGATGCTGAGGATCTGTGGATCTTCAAGTATCTGGCGGACAAGTTCAACGTGAAGTTCGAGCTGTCCCAGACCATGGACGACACGTCGACCAGCCAGCGCATCGGCCAGATGTACGGCTCGGGCGACCTGCCGGACATCGTGATGGGCATCAACCTGACCAACGATCAGGTCATGTCCTTCGTTGAGGAGGATTACCTCCTGTCCTGGAACGACCTCATCACCCCTGAGAAGATGCCCAACACCTATCAGGCGATGCAGGACTATCCGGATGCCTTCGCGGCTTCCACCGCCCCCGATGGCAAGATCTACACCCTGCCCTACATCCGCGGCGCTGTGTACTACAACAACACCGGCGCATACAGCCGCAGCGTGCGTGTGTATGTGAACACCGAGTGGATGGAGAAGTCCGGCGTGGAAAAGATGCCCGAGACCCTGGACGAAGTGCTGGCGATGCTGCGCGCGTTCAAGGAGAAGGATCCCAAGGGCCTGGGCGAGTTCAACATGCCCCTGGTGAACAACTCCACCAAGTTCTATGACTATGTGTGGCACTGCATGGGCTTCTACGGCGCGAGCAGCACCCAGGAATATGGCACGCGCTTCGGCATCCGCAATGGCGAAGTCGTCCTGCCCGCCTACACCGAGCAGGCCAAGGACTTCCTGACCTTCTTCAACACCCTGTATAATGAGGGCCTGTTCTCCAAGTCCCAGTTTGAATCCGACAAGACCATGCGCCGCGGCTGGATCTCCGCCGGCTATGCGGGCGTCATCGGCGATGATACCCTCCAGTACACCCAGGAGGATTGGCCGAATTGGGTCGGTCTGCCCCTGGTGACCTCCGAGTATTGCGACAAGCCCATCGCGTCCGTGAACATGGGTTACACCCTGCATGGCACCTGGGTCAACTCCGAGGCGAAGAACATCGACAAGATCTGCGAGATCGTTGACTACTTCTACTCCGACGAAGGCGCGACCCTGTACATGTACGGCCCGATGAAGGGCGAAGAGGGCTACGAGGGCTACGACGGCTGGTACTTCGACGAGAACGGCCAGCGCACCTGCGATGCCGTCATCCGTGGCGAAGTCAATGGCCAGTCCACCTACGTTGACAAGATGATCTCCCCCTGCTACTACATCGGCGGCCGTTTCGACCGTGCGTCCGACTACCTCTACGTCATGGCGAACATCGAGCATGAGCCCCAGACCCTGCCCATCCACGATGAGCTGACCGGTCTGACCCAGCAGGCGATCGTCGACCGCAATCCCACCCTGGACAACTGGGATGGCTGGTGGAACACCCAGCAGGCGCAGGTCATGGAAGGCAAGCTGACCTTCGTCATCCTGCCCAATGTGTACATGAACGCTGAGCAGAGCGCGCGTGTGGCTGACCTGAAGTCCCTGATCGAGAACCACATCAAGGCTGAGTCCGCCAAGTTCATCGCGGGCGTGCGTCCTCTGTCCGAGTTCGACGCCTACATGGACGAGCTGCGTGCGCTGGGCATCGACGAGTATGTGCAGCTGCACAAGGATGCCTACGCTGCCTACATGAACGGCATTTTCGGCAACTAAGTCAAACCACATCCGGGGGGCAGGGCATTGCGCCCTGTCCCCATTGGTCTGTTATGGAGGAAGAACATGAAGTGCTTTTTTGATCGGACCCACATGGTGACGGTCTACTGCGATGCCGGCGAACAGCCCTGCGTCCAGCATGCCGTGGCGGATCTGTGCGGCGACCTGCGCCGGGTGTCCGGCCGGGATGCCGCGCGCTGTGACCATCTGCCGTCCCCCGGGACGGAGAACGTGCTCCTTGTCGCCACGGCGAGCAGCATCGTCCTGGCTTATCTGGGGCTGGATGTGTCCGCCATCATGGGCAAGGAGGAGCACTACATGCTCATCCCCTATGCGCAGGGGCTGGCGGTCATCGGCAGTGACAAGCGCGGCACGATGTGGGGCGTGTATGAGGTCTGCCGCCGGTATCTGCATGTCGACCCGATGTACCTGTGGACGGATCATGCGCCGCAGCAGGTCGAAATGCTCCCCATGCCGACGGAGACGGTCATCGACGGCCCGAAGACCTACCGTTTCCGCGGATGGTTCATCAACGATGAGGACCTCATCGAGGGCTTCTGCCGTCAGGGCACGCCGGAGAAGGGCTACCGCTTCCAGCAGGACTACACAGAAATGCTGGATATGCTCATCGAGACGGCGCTGCGCCTGAAGCAGAACCTGCTCATCCCGTGCTCCCACCTGGACATCATGCGCCCGGAGGACGAGGCCATCGTGGCGCGCATCACCCAGCGCGGCCTGTATGTGTCCATGCACCACCAGGAGCCGGTGGGCGTGCACCAGTTCACCCTGGATCGCCTCTGGGCGGAAAAGGGCGGCACGGGCAATGTCAACTTCATCGACAATGCGGATTTCTACCGGGCGACCTGGGCGAAATACATTGCGCGGTGGGCGAAGTACGACGGGGTGATCTGGCAGCTGGGTCTGCGCGGACGCGGCGACCGTCCGGTATGGTATCAGAACGACCGCGTCCCGGACAGCACCCAGGCGCGCGGGCAGCTCATCTCCGATGCCATCGCCACCCAGCTGGACATGATCCGTGCGGTCTGTCCGGGCAGGGAAGTGCTGTCCTCCGCGACGCTGTGGATGGAGGGCATGCCCCTCTACCGCGCCGGAGCGCTGCAATTCCCCGAGGGCACGATGGTCATCCAGTCCGATTTCGGCCCGGATCAGATGTGGGGCGAGGGCTATAACGAGACCCCGCGTCATCCCGGCACGGATTACGGCGTGTATTACCATCTGGCGTTCTGGGGCTGCGGGCCGCATTTGATCCAGGGCAACCGTCCGGAGAAGATCCGCTTCAATTTCCGTCAGGCGCTGGCCAAGGGCGATACGCGCTATGTGGTGCTCAATGTGGCGAATTTCCGCGAATTCGTCATGGGTGTCCGCTACGAGGCGGAATTGACCTGGGACATCGCTGCGGATGATGCCGATGCCTACCTGGCGGCATGGTGCCGCGATACGTTCGAAGTGGCGGACACATCCGCCCTGACGGCACTCTACACGGACTATTTCCGGTGCTTCGCGCCCATGGACGACACCGTCTTCCCCGCGCAGATGACCTTCAACGACGGCATGGCGCGGCGTGTGGCGCTCAAGCTGATGCAGATCATCCGCGGGAGCGAGCTGCGTCAGGAGGACATCCAGAACAAGCGCCTGTACGCCTTCGCCGCGACGGACGATTTCATCCGGTATTACCGCGATGCCACGGCGGCGGGTCTGGAACGCTTCCGGGCCGTGCATGACCGTGCGCTTTCCCTGCGCGGGACGATCCCGGAGCACCGCCGCCGCTTCTATGACAGCAATGTGCTGGTGCAGATCGAGATCATGATCGGCATGTACGCCTGGGTGAATGCCCTTACCCATGCGGCGGAGAACCGCCGTGCGGGCGGCGACGATGCAGCCTTTGCGGACTGCATCCATCGGGCATCTGCGGCGCTGGGACAGGCGATCACCGACCGGCAGCAGGCGCTCTGGGGACGCTTCGTCCATTGGTATGACGGCGATCGGCTGATGAACCTGGCGGAATGCCGCCGCCTGACGGAAGCGCTGCTGTCCACCGGGGAGGACACGGCGGTGGATACGCTGGGGAAACGCATTGAGTGAGGTGCATGGGATGAATACGGTTTACGCGCAGGACACGCTCTGTGTCAGCAGCAATATCAGCCTGACGGTCCGGGTCGCACAGTGCGAACCGGAAGCCGATCTGACGGAATACACCTTCGACCTGGCCTGGGATGCATCTGCCGCCGAGGCATCCGACAGCAAGGTGCGCATCCTCTGGACGCTGCCTTGCGTGGACGTGCAGTACACCTGGCATCCGGAGAGCCGTGCGCGCCGCGTGCTGGACAGCGACTGGCGGCTGAAGCATCAGTCGATGCTGACGGGTTCGGCACCGCTGATGGTAGGGTTCAACGGGGCGGACGAGAGCACCTGTACGGTCGCGGCCAGTGAGGTGCGCAAGGTGACGGCACTCCATCTGGGCGTGCATGACGAGGACAATACCCTCCATGCCGATTTCACCATGGGGCTGGCGCAGTTCAAGGGTCAGCCGCCGCATACGCAGATCAAATTCCGGCTGGATCGGCGGCACATCCCGTTCCACCGCGCGGTGACGGACACCTGCCGCTGGTGGGAGCAGGTGCTGCACATGCAGTCCCTGCCCGTGCCGGAGAGCTGCTTCAAGCCGCTGTATTCCTCCTGGTACAATTTCCATCAGGGGGTCACGGCGGACGCGCTCGAAAGGGAATGCGCTCTGGCACGTCAGCTGGGCATGGAGACCATCATCCTGGATGACGGCTGGCATTCCGTCCATGATGCCCCCGGCTATGGCTACACGGGGGACTGGCAGGTCTGCCGCGAGAAGTTCCCCGATATGGCGGCGCATGTCCGCCGTGTGCATCAGCTGGGCATGAAGTACATGGTGTGGTTCAGCGTGCCCTTCATCGGCTACCATGCGGAGCAGTTCGCGCGTTTTGCGGGGAAGCTCCTGCGCCGGGTGGATCGCAACGAATGCGGCGTGCTTGACCCGCGCTATCCCGATGTGCGCGAATACCTCATCGGCATCTATACCCATGCGGTGCAGACCTATGACCTGGATGGCCTGAAGCTGGACTTCATCGACCAGTTTGAGGATCGTGACCATCTGCCCCTGCATCCGGACATGGACTGCGCCTGTGTGCAGGAGGCCACCGAGCGCCTGATGACGGACGTGGCGGCGCGTGTCCGCGCCATCAAGCCGGACATCATGATCGAATTCCGCCAGCGGTATATCGGCCCGGCGATGCATCGCTTCGGCAATATGTTCCGCGTGGGGGACTGCGCCAGCGACATCGTCATGAACCGCGTCTGCATTGCCGATCTGCGGCTGATGGGCGGTCGGACGGCCACCCATTCGGACATGCTGACCTGGAGCAACGGGGAAGCCGTCGAGGATGCGGCGCTCCAGCTGCTGAACAGCATGTTCGGGGTCATCCAGTTCTCGCAGATCATCGCCGACATGCCGGAGACCCATCGGCGCATGACGGCCTTCTGGCTGGACTTCGCCCGGCAGAACGAGCAGGTGCTGCTGCATGGCGAGTTCATCCCGACCGAGCCGCAGTTCATGTACCCCGTCATCCGCGCGCAGGACGGCACGACGGCCATCATCGGCGTGTACGCGCTCCATAAGGTGATCCCGCTGGACGGCGGGCACAAATGCGTCAGGCTCATCAATGCCACCAAGGCGGACACGCTGTGTCTGCGCATGGAGAAGCCCTGCGCGGTTCGGCTGACCATCCGCAATACGCTGGGCGACATCGTCCGCGAGGAACAGGCCGACTGGACGGCGGGGATCGTGGAGGTGCAAGTGCCC
>CAZJOA010000132.1:0-7756 GCA_964547515.1 uncultured Faecalibacterium sp. | reverse complement strand
AACTTGCTTTCCCCCCCGGCGGCTTTGCGCCGCTTTCGACGCGCGAAAGCGGCCTGAGCTTTCAAAAATGGATGGAATGAAGGACAATACAGAAGTTTAGTTGGATGCGTTATCCAGGTTATTGTCGTTCTTCCACAGCATCTGGGAACGGAGCTGTTCACCCACGGTCTCCATCTCATGCTTGGCCAGCATGGCACGGCGGCTGTTGAAGAAGCAGCGGCCGGTTCGGTTCTCGCTGATCCAGCGTCCGGCGAAGGTGCCGTCCTGGATGTCGTTGAGCACGGCCTTCATGTTGGCCTTGGTCTGCTCATAGGGCAGGACGCGGCTGCCGGAGACGTATTCGCCGAATTCCGCCGTGTCGGAGATGGAGTAGTTCATCGCGGCGACACCGCCCTTGTTGATGAGGTCGATGATGAGCTTCATCTCGTGGATGCACTCGAAATAAGCGTTTTCGGGCTGATAGCCGGCTTCGACGAGGGTCTCGAAGCCGCAGCGCATCAGTTCCACCACGCCGCCGCAGAGCACGGCCTGTTCGCCGAAGAGGTCGGTCTCGGTCTCCTCGTTCATGGTGGTCTGCATGATGCCTGCGCGTGCGCCGCCGATGCCCGCGATATAGGCAAGAGCGATGTCCCACGCATGCCCGGAGGCATCCTGCTCCACCGCCACCAGGCAGGGAACGCCCTTGCCCGCCACATACTGACTGCGGACGGTGTGCCCCGGGCCCTTGGGCGCGGCCATGAACACATCCACACCGGCGGGCGGGGTGATGAGCTTGTAGCGGATGTTGAAGCCATGCGCGAAGGCGATGGCCTTGCCCTCGGTGAGGTAGGGGAGGATGTCCTGATTGAACATGTCCGCCTGCTTCTCATCGTTGATGAGGATCATGATGATGTCGGCGCGGCGGGTCAGCTCGGGGACGGTCATGACCTCGAAGCCGTCCTTTTCCGCCACCGGCCAGGACTTGCCGCCCTTGCGCAGCCCGACGATGACTTCGCAGCCGCTGTCCCGCAGGTTCAGCGCGTGCGCATGCCCCTGGGAGCCATAGCCGACGATGCCGATGACCTTGCCGTCCAGCTTGCCCAGATCACAGTCCTTCTCGTAATACATTTTTGCCATAGTCGTATTCTCCCTTCACTTTGGTCTGTTCGTCGATGGTGAACTGTCCGCGTTCCAGGGCGACCATGCCGGTGCGGACGAGCTCGAGGATTCCAAACTCCCGGAGGAGGTTCTGGATGGCTTCAGCCTTGCTTTCATCGCCGATGACGGCCAGGGTCAGCGATGCGACCGACACGTCGATGATGGAGGCGCGGAAGATGTTGGCGATCTGGATGACCTCATTGCGGGTCACGGCGGAATCCGCCTTGACCTTGATGAGCACCAGCTCGCGGCGGATGGCGTGCTCCGGCACGAGGGTCTTCACGCTGTGGACACAGATGAGCTTGCGCAGCTGGGACGCGATGAGCCGGGTCTGATTTTCATCCGCGAGGATCTCGATGGTGATGCGGGAGATGGCGGGGTCATCCGTCATGCCCACCGCGAGGGACTCGATGTTGTAGCCCTTGCCGGAGAACAGCCGCGCCACCCGGGAAAGGACGCCGGCCTCATTGTCCACCAGCACGGCCAGGGTCTTGCGTTCGTTGTTCGTCACGCTCGGGGTCAGCTCCTTTCGTTATGAATTCAGCATGAAATCGGTGATGTGACTGCCGCCGCCGACCATCGGGCGAACCTTCTCGTCCATATCGATGACGCAGTCGATGATGTACCCGTGTCCGCATGCGAGGGCTTCGTGCAGGGCAGCCTCCAGCTCCTCCACGGTGGTGACGCGCCGACCGCTCAGCCCGTAGGCATCCGCCAGCTTGACGAAATCCGGCGCACGATCCAGCGTCGTGGAGGCGTAGCGCTGGTTGTAGATCAGCGTCTGCCACTGGCGCACCATGCCCAAGGTGCCGTTGTTGAACACCACGTTGATGATGGGCAGCCTGTAGTAGGATTCGGTGGCCAGCTCGTTGCAGTTCATGCGGAAGCCGCCGTCGCCGGTGATATGGAGGACGCATTTCTCGGGATGAGCGACCTGAGCGCCGATGGCCGCGCCCAGGCCGAAGCCCATCGTGCCGAAGCCGCCGGAGGTGAGCAGCTGACCGGGGTAGTCGAAGTGGAAATGCTGGATGGCCCACATCTGATGCTGCCCGACATCGGTGGCGACGATGGTGTCGTCCGGGCAGATGCGTGCCAGGGCGGACAGCACCTGCTGGGGGGTGAGGTGATCGGCGGTCTCGTCGTATTCCGTTTCGGTCTTGAAGGAGAAGACATAGGCCATCCAGTCGTCATGGCGGGCGGGCTTGACGCGCTCCAGCAGCAGCTCCAATACCCGCTTGGCATCGCCGACGATGTGGTGGTCGGTCTGGACATTCTTGTTGATCTCCGATCGGTCGATGTCGATCTGGACGATCTTGGCATTCCGTGCGAAGGTGGACGGCTTGAGCGCCACGCGGTCGGAGAACCGGCAGCCGATGGCGATGAGCAGGTCACAGGCATCCACCGCCATGTTGGAGGCCTGGGAGCCATGCATGCCGATCATGCCGGTGACGTGCTTGTCGCGGCCTTGCAGTCCGCCGGCACCCATGAGGGTCAGCGCAGCGGGCGCATCGATCAGGTTGACCAGCTTGCAGATCTCCTCATGGGCGCGGGCGCGGACGACACCGCCGCCGCAGATGACCATGGGCTTGCGGGCTTCGTCGATGAGGCGGACGAGGTGCTCGATGTCAGCATGATCGGGTTCGGGGGCGCGGAAATTCTGGGAGGAACGCGCCATCAATGCGGCCAGCGAGCCGTTCTGCGCATGCAGGGAACGGCGCAGCGGTTCGTATTCCGCCATTTCCGCGGTGACATTCTTGGGAATGTCCAGCAGCACCGGGCCGGGTCGGCCGCTGCGGGCGATGGCGAAGGCTTCGCGGATGGTGTCCGCCAGCTTGTTCACGTCCCGCACGAGGTAGTTGCACTTGGTGATGGGCATGGTGATGCCGGTGATGTCCACCTCCTGGAAGGAATCCTTGCCCAGCAGGCTTGCGCCGACATTGCAGGTGATGCACACGATGGGGGAGGAATCCATATAGGCGGTGGCGATGCCTGTGACCAGATTGGTGCAGCCCGGGCCGGAGGTGGCGAAGCACACGCCGACCCGTCCGGTGGAGCGGGCATAGCCGTCCGCCGCGTGGCATGCACCCTGCTCGTGGGCGGTGAGGATGTGGCGGAGCTTGCCTTCATGCTCGTAGGTGTACAATTCGTCATACACATTGAGGATCGTGCCGCCGGGATAGCCGAAGATGGTATCCACATGCTGCTCAAGGAGGCACTCCATGAGAATCTTTGCGCCTGTGCACTGCATGAATCAAAAACCTCCTGTGCGATGGGAAATGGGTATAGAGAAAGCCAGCAGATCCGTCAGTCAGACCTGCTGGCTATGCCGATACACGCGGATATGTGCTCTGACGCGGGCGAATGCACCGGGTCAGCACATGGGCTGGCAAGGCATCACATGATCTTCAGCAGGCTGACGCAGCGTCATCAGGCAAATCAGCAGGCAAATCAGTACAGCCAGTAGAACCAGCACGGAAATCGCGTTCATTGTGGTGCTCCTTTGGAGGAATGTTCGGGAATACGCCCCGAACTTACGAGAAGTATAGCATATCAGGCGGAAGACTGTCAATTCCGGCATTGTTTTTCCGCTGTATTCGTTCGTCAGGGGTGCTCCTCGCGAACGTTCCAGGACATGCGAACCTTCCCGTCCAGGTCGAGCCATCGGAAGAGACCGTCCTCCAGGGTCATGCAGCCGTGCCAGCTGTTCTCCTTGGGGATGGAGACGCTGCCCGGGTTGAGGCAGATGCGTTCCGCCGTCACATCCCGCAGGGGGACATGCGTGTGCCCGTAGATCAGGATGTCCCCCGGGCACAGGGGCGGCAGGCACTCCCGGTTGAAGTGATGCCCGTGCGTGCAGTACATCAGGCGTTCGCCGACGGGGATGACGGCGTAATCCGCCAGCACGGGGAAGGGGAGCACCATCTGATCCACCTCCGCCTCGCAGTTGCCGCGCACGCAGAGGATGCGCTCCCTGTATTCCGACAGCAGGGCGATGACCTGCCTGGGGGCGTATTCCTCCGGCAGGTCGTTGCGCGGACCATGGTAGAGCAGGTCGCCCAGCAGGAGCAGGCGATCCGCCTGTTCGCGCCGGAACAGCTCCAGCAGCTGACGGGTGTAATGCGCCGAGCCGTGCAGGTCGGAGGCGATGAGCCATTTCATTGCGGTTCAGTCCTTTCGTTGCGGATGATCGGAAAAAGCCTGCACAGCGTCGTGCCATGCAGGCGGGAGGATCAGGCCTTTTCGCACAGGGCGCAGAAGGCATCGATGTCCTTGCGGACGACCTCCAGGCTGGCGCGCCAGAAGTCGATGCTGCGCACGTCGATGCCGACGCTGGCGGCCACATCGGCGATCGTGCCCGAGCCGCAGGAGCGCAGTAGCTGATTGTACTTGGGCACGAAGGCATCGCCCTCCTTGAGATACAGGGCGAAGACCCCCTTGCCGAACAGCTCGCCAAAGGCATAGGGGAAATTGTAGAAGTTCAGGCCGCTGGAATAGTAATGGCTCTTGCACGCCCACATGAAGGGGTGGCGGACATTGGCATCCAGGCCATCGCCATAGGAGGCCTCCTGTGCGCGGAGCATCGCGTCGCACAGTTCCTCCACGGTCATGGTGTGATCGGCGCAGGTCTCGACGACCTCGGTTTCGAACAGGTAGCGGCTGAGGATGTCCACGCAGGTCTGGGTCACCTCCATCAGGGAGGACTCCAGGAGGGTGAAGCGCTCCGCCTCCGTGGCGTTTTTGAGCACCTGATGCGCCAGCATGGTCTCGTTGAAGATGGAGGCCGTCTCCGCCAGGGGCATGGGCGTGCCGGTCAGCTCATCGGGCAGACCCGCCATGCAGCGGTTGTGCCAGGCATGCCCCAGCTCATGGGCGAGGGTGGAGATGTCGCTGAACGAGCCGTCGAAATTGGTCAGGATGAGGCTGCGGTCGAACTGTCGGACGCCCGCGCAGAACGCGCCGCCGCTCTTGCCCTGACGCGGGTAGAGGTCGATCCAGCGCTGCGCGAAGGCATTGTCCATGAAGTCCGCCATATCCGGGGTGAACTTGCCCATCTCGCGCAGGAGCAGCGCCCGTGCCTCCTCGATGGTGTAGGTTCTGCGTGCGTCGCCCATGGGCGCGAAGAGGTCATAGAAGGGCAGTCCGCCCTCATGCCCGAGGGACTTCGCCTTGGCCTTCAGATACCGGCGGAAATGGGGCAGATACTCGCGGATGGCCGTCAGCATGGCCTCCAGCGTCTCCCGATCCATGCGGTTCTGCTGGAGGGTCATGTCCAGCACGGATTCATAGCCCCGTGCCTTGGCCATAGTGCGGGCTTCCCGCTTGATGTTGTTCAGGCAATAGGACATGGGCAGGGCGACCTTGCTGTAGGAGGCAATCTCCGCTTCATAGGCGCTCTTGCGGATGGCCTGATCGGGGTCATACGCCATGGCGCGTATGGCGGACAGCGGATAGGCCTTTTCGCCCAGCTCCACCATGAGGGTGGAATCCAGCCGATCACGCAGGCTGGAGAAGGCATTGCCGCCGGAAAGCTGCATTTGCAGCATCCACGGCTCGATCTCCACGGGCAGGGTATGCGCCGCATCGGCCTTCATTTCGCGCAGGGAGAAGGCGAAGGTCTGCAAATACGCGCTGCCGGCGATGAGCTCTTCGAGGTTATCCAGGCTGCCGATATAGCGCTTGATGGCGCTGTAGGCCATGGTCGCCTCCGTGCCGATGCGCGACAGCTTGTCATCATACTTCTGGGCGGTGAGGTTGGCAGCATCCGCCGCCAGGGTCAGACCGGCGAAGCTGGTCAGGCGCTCCATGAGGGCGTTCATGGCGGTCTCGTGCCGGAAGAGCTTCTCCAGCTTCGTGCGGTCATCCATGTCCGCCGCCAGCAGCGCCTTCTCCTCCTCGATCATCTCCGGCCAGCGCTTCAGGTCTGCCTGAAAACGCTCGTCCTCGAAGCTCTCATACAGGAAGGACAGATCCCAGGTCGCGTTCATCACGTTCACTCCTTACAAAATATTGTCCACCAGATGATAATCCAGCGCATGCAGATGCTTCAGCCCCTCCTGCCAGATGCCGTCCTCATGCAGCTGCACGGGGTCATGCGCATCCACGCCGAGAATGACATCGTTGTCCCATTTGCGGGCGTATTCCCAGAAGTCCTGATTCGGATACCCGCGCGAATCGCCGGACAGCTCGCAGCGCAAACCCAGCAGGTTGTATTCGATGGGGATGTGCGCCTCCTTCGCGGCCTGACAGATCATGTCCGCCGCGTCCATGCAGGCCTTGTTCAGCTCCCGGCGATGGGACATGTACAGGTCGGGATGGGCGATGGCGCTGTACAGCCCGGTGCGGATGGCCTCCACGGCCTGTTCGGCGTATTCGTAGACCCCGCGATCCTGTTCGCAGGACGTGGCGATATAGGGGAACACCTCCTCCGTGTAGAGGAAGTGATTGCCCAGCAGCAGGTATTCGCAGCCATCGTCCTTCAGGCGCTTGAGCTGGTCGAGATAGCGCGGATAATACTCGCTCTCCGCGCCGAGGTGGATGGCGATCCGCCCCTGATACTTGTCCCGCAGCGCATGGACGGACTGCTTGTAATCTGCCCACTGGGAGGGGAGCATGCGGCAATGGCTGACATAATCCGATGCGAAGTCCCACGGGACATGGTCGGCAAAGCCCAGAACGTCATAGCCGCCCTCCAGCGCGGACTGGACATACGCCTCATCCGAGCCGTCGGCGTGCTTGCAGCGGTAGGTGTGGGTGTGGAAATTGTGCTTCATGGTGTGTCACCTCATTGGCGAATTCGGGAGGCTCAGAGGTTTTGGTGTCTGCGCTGTTCGGCCAGGGCGGCCAGGCACATCTCCTTGGAGCGGTCGATATGGCGACCCATCAGCTCCTGGAAGCTGGCCAGGTCGCGCTTCTCGACATAATCCACCAGGGCGTAATGCTCATGGTGCGCCTCCAGCAGACGATCCTCCTGACGGATGGCCATGGCCGAGAAGCGGGTGATGTACTCGTCCTGCCCCTCGATGACGCGCAGGATGCGGTTCTGCCCGCAGATGGCGGTCAGCTGACGGTGGAAGGCGCGGGTGATGGGGGAGAGGGTCTCGAAGTCCCCGGCAGCCATCAGCCCGTCCATCTCGCGGAGCTGTCCGCGCAGGGACGCGATGTCCTCCTCCGTCGCCTTTTCGATGATCGCCGGCAGCGTCAGCATCTCCAGGGCATTGCGGATGGTGTAGATCTCCTCCACATCCGCGATGGTGAACGCGCGGACGATCACGCCCCGGCGCAGCACATATTCCACCAGGCCATCGCGTTCCAGCTTGCGCAGCGCCTCGCGCAGGGGCGTGCGGCTGATGTGCAGCCGATCGGCGTAGTCCGTTTCGACGATGCGCTCGCCCGCGGGGATCTCGCCGGTGATAATGGCATGCTTCAGGACCTCATAGGCGATCTCGCGGATCGGCCGGCTTTCCATCATGGGCTGAAAGGAAATCGTATTCATCAGGGATGCTCCTTTGGTAATTGTGAGTGAAAAGCGCAGGGAAAGCCATGCTTTTTGTCTGCACTTTGGATACAATAATAGTACAAAATACAGCAGATGTCAAGCATGCATTCACGGCTGATGATG
>CAZJOA010000131.1:0-7789 GCA_964547515.1 uncultured Faecalibacterium sp. | reverse complement strand
CAACTTGCTTTCCCCCCGGCGGCTTTGCGCCGCTTTCGACGCGCGAAAGCGGCCTTCGACTTGCATGAGCAGAGAATTATGCAATATAGTTAATGAATATGCTTGCTGCATATTCAGAGGTGCTCAAAAGAAACAAAAACCTCAGAATTGTTAGCACTCACGTCAAATGAGTGCTAATTTTCTATTGCATTTCTCAAAAAGGCGTGGTATAATACCCCCTGTGGTCGCAAGATCACAGCAATGTGCGATCGTTGTCAGGAGGGAAAGTATTATGGCAATCGAAATGGAAAAGGGCGCTGTCTCCATCGACGCGCAAAACATTATGCCGGTCATCAAGCGCTGGCTGTATTCGGATCAGGATATTTTTCTGCGTGAGGTGGTGTCCAATGCGTGCGACGCCATCACCAAATACCGCATGAAGTTTGGCGGCGAGGAGGCCATGAGCGTCCTGGTGACCGTCAACAAGGAAGAAAAGACCATCACCATCTCCGATACGGGCATCGGCATGACCGCCGATGAAGTCCGCCGGTACATCAATCAGGTGGCGTTCTCCGGCGCGACGGAGTTCATGAAGCAATTCGAGAACGGCGAGAAGAAGGACGCGAACGAGGGCATCATCGGCCATTTCGGCCTGGGCTTCGACAGCGCGTTCATGGTCAGCGACAAGGTCGAGATCGTCACGCTGTCCGCCGATGAGGGCGCGGAGGCCGTGCACTGGACATCGGAGGACGGCATGTCCTTCGAGATGGAAGCCGGTGAACGTTCTTCCCACGGCACGGACATCATCCTCCACATCAGCGAGGATGCCAAGGAATTCCTGGAGATGTACCGCGTGCGCGAGGTGCTCAGCCGCTACTGCGGATACATGGCTTATCCGGTGTCGGTGTTCGATGCCAACGCCAAGCCCTATGAGCGCGAGGAGGATGTGGAGGGCGAGACCAACGAGGACGGCACGCCCAAGAAGCGCAAGGTCATGGTCGAGCCCAAGCCCAACCAGATCAACGATACCGCGCCGCTGTGGCTGAAGAAGCCCGCCGACTGCACCGAGCAGGAGTACATCGACTTCTACCACAAGATGTTCGGGTATGAAGACCCGCTGTTCTGGGTGCACCTGAATGTGGATTACCCCTTCAACCTCAAGGGCATCCTGTATTTCCCCAAGCTCCGGGAGGGATTCGGCGGGAATGAGGGTCAGGTGAAGCTCTTCTCCGGCCAGGTGTTCGTGGCGGACAATGTGAAGGAGGTCATCCCGGAATTCCTGATGCTGCTCAAGGGCGTGATCGACTGTCCCGACCTGCCGCTGAATGTCAGCCGTTCCTTCCTCCAGAATGACGGCACGGTCAGGAAGCTCTCCGCGCATATCACCAAGAAGGTGGCGGATCGTCTGGTCGGCCTGTTCAACACCGAGCGCGAGACCTACGAGAAATACTGGGATGACATCGGCCCCTTCGTCAAGTATGGCTGCATCAAGGATGCCAAGTTCTGCGAGCAGGTGAAGAAGGCGCTGCTGCTCAAGCTGACCGACGGGCGCTATGTCACCCTGCAGGAGTACGGGGATGCCAATGGCGACAAGGCCGGGAAGAAGATCTACTACACCAACGATGCCAAGCGTCAGGCGGCCAGCGTGGCCATGTACACCGGCCGGGGCATCGACGTGGCGGTGATGGATGTCATCATCGACGCGAACTTCCAGTCCTTCATGGAGAGCACGGGCGGGGAGGACGCGGTGCAGTTCGCGCGTGTGGACGCGGATGTGTCCGGTCTGACGGAGGAATCCGACGAGGGCGCGACGCTGGATCAGGCCAAGCTGGCGGAGCTGTTCCGCAAGGCCGTCGGTCAGGCGGAAATGCCCGTGGAGCTGTCTTCCCTGGCGGATGCTGATCTGCCCGCCATCGTCACCGAGGACGAGCAGCTGCGCCGCTGGAAGGAAATGGACCGCATGTACGGGCGGAGCTACAGCTTGCCGGATCGGTACACCCTGGTGCTGAACCGCCGGAATGCGACGGTGCAGGCGCTGGCCGAGCGCGACCCGGAGGACGAGATGACGGTGATGCTCTGCCGGCAGCTCTATGACCTGGCGCGCATGTCGGCCAAGCCCCTGGAGGCGGAGGAGATCACCGAATTCCTCAAGCGCAGCCAGAAGCTGGTCGCCATGGCCGCCGAGAAGTAACTGAAAACACGGATGGCCGCTGCTCCGACATGGGGCAGCGGCCTTTTGCGCGTCCTGCGCGGAAGTGCGGCGTTCGTCTTGCATTTCCGGGCGCGGTGGGGTACAATGGAGGGGAATTCAGCCGGTGGACGCACTGTCCGCCGCAAACGGAGGAAAACCCATGCTCTCCAAGCGCGATAAGCTCTTCCAAGCCGCCGAGGCGCTGTCCTGCCTGGCGTGCCCGGCCTGCGGACAGCCCCTCCTGCGCGACGGCGATGATCTCGCCTGTGCCGCGCGGCATCGCATCAATGTCAACCGCAAGGGCTGCGTGAATGTCCTCAGCGTCCAGGCGGACTCCTGCTATGACGCGGCGCTGTTTGCGGCACGCCGCCGCGTGTTCGACGCGGGCTGCTATCGCCCTGTGGCGGATGCCATCGCCGCGCTTCTGCCCGAGCGTCCCCAGCGCATTCTGGATGCGGGCTGCGGCGACGGATGGTATCTCAACGCGCTGCTCAGCGGTCATGCGGACTGGCAGGGCGCGGGGGTGGACATCAGCCGGGACGCGATCCTTCAGGCGACGAGTCAGCCGTGTCAGGCGCTGTGGTGCGTGGCTGACCTGCGCCGCCTGCCCTTCCGGGACGGCAGCTTCACTGCTGTGCTGGACGTGCTGACCCCGGCGAGCTATGACGAATTCCGCCGTGTGCTCACGCCGGACGGCCTGCTCATCAAGGTGTACCCGGGCGGGGAGTACCTGCGGGAGCTGCGTGCGGCGCGGGGCATGTCCCCCTATGCCGAGGGTCAGGTGGACGCCTATCTGCGGGAGAAGGCGGCCATCACGGCGGAAACGCGCGTGACCGTCACCCATGCGGTGTCGGATGCGCTCTGGCGGGATTTCGTGGGGATGACGCCCCTCATGCAGGATCTGTCCGCCGCGGAAAAGGCGGAGGTCGCCGCCCGCAATGCCGGATGCGTCACCATCGACCTGCATGTGGCCGCGTGCAGGATGGCGGCATCAGTGTGCGCCCAATAGCGCCTGTATGCAGTCCTGACGCTGGTGCAGAACACGAACGACGATCACATTGTCGCCGCTTTCCAGATAGAAGATGCAGTATTGCTCGCAAACGAGATACCTGTATTCCGTGTGGACTGCGATGAGGGCATCCAGCGGACGGCCGCGCCCGGCAAACTGGTCGAGCGTCTGGATGCTCTTTTTCAGCCGGGCAATGATGCGCCGGGCAGCCTCCGGATTGCACAGCTCATCCCGGATATAGCTGCGGATGGAGCGTAAGTCGCGCTGGGCTTCTTGAGAAACGAACACCCGCGCCATATTCAATCCTCCAGCCCCGCAAATGCTTCATCGACGCTGAGTGCCCCTTCGGCACGGATGGAATCCATGCCCTTTGCAAGCTCTGCAAGCAGCTTCACGGTCGCTTGCAGCTTTTCATGCTCTGCGAGGCTCTGCATGACATATCTGCCGCGGCCATTCTTGGTGAGGTAAACCGTCACGCCGTCATCGCAGCGGCTGAGTACTTCGGTGTAGTTTTCCAGATCCGAAATGGGAATGATGGTCGTCATGCTGTCAGCTCCCTTCTTATCAGCATTATACCCGAAATCGCTGATGGATTCAACCCCTGAAAAAAGGCATGCGCCCCAACCTGCCATGCGGCAGACGGGAAGCATGCCCTTTTCGGTTCACCGGAAGATGTTCCGGACGAAATTGTACAGCCCGTGCTTCCACACGCGGAAGTCATGGCCGCCGTCGGTCACATAGAAGGTGTGCGCCGTGCCGTTTTCCGTCAGCGTGTCCGAATAGGTCTGCGGCCAGTTGTTCACCACACCGTCGGTGCGCCCGGCGTTGATGAGGAGGTAGGTGTCGTATTCCTCCGAAGCCCTGAAGTCCTCCGGCTGGAACAGTCCGCCCTCCACATTGTAGGGCAGCACCCCCGGCGCGGGACAGAACGCCCCCACATAGCCGAAGGTCTCCGGCATGGTCAGCCCGATGTACAGAGCCTCGCGTCCGCCCATGGACAGTCCGGCGATGGCCGTGTTCTCGCGTCCGGACGCAACCGAATAGTGCGCCTGCACATAGGGCATGAGGTCATCCCGCAGGTCGTTGATGAAATTGTCGAACGCCGCGAAATGCGCCGGGGTGTACATGTCCTTGGCGTTGGCGGAATCGTTGGCCCGGGCGCGGATATTGGGCATGACGACGAGCATCTCCGGCGCATCGCCGCTGGCGATCAGGTTGCCGATGACCCAGGTGGGTCGTCCGCCGGACCATTCGGTCTCATCGCCGCCGATGCCGTGGAGCAGGTACAGCACGGGGTATGCCTTGTCCGGCGAATAATCCGGCGGCAGGAGGAGCATGGCGCGGCGTTCCGTGCCGGTGGTGGCGGACGGATAGCGCAGGAGCACCGTTTCGCCGTAGGATACGCCGGGCTGTGCCTGATCGAAATCCGCAGGCGGATCGATGCAGGTGTCATCCGTTTCGGCCAGTGCCGCAGGGGCGAAAAGCACCAGGAACAGGAGCATCAGCAGCATTTTCATCGGCTGACCTCCCTTACACACCCAGATAGCCCTTGAGCACCAGCAGGGAGTTGTGCACACCGTCGATGTGGCTGCGCTCATAGCCGTGGCTGGCGTACACGCCCGCGCCGATCAGGCCGTGGCGGATGTCCGCACCGCCGCGCAGGGTCGCCTCCACATCCGAACCGTAGTAGGGGTACACATCCACCGCGTAGTCCGCGCCCTCGGCCTTGGCGGCGCTGATGAGGCGGCTGGTCACGTCGTAGGAATACGGGCCGCCGGAATCCTTTGCGCAGATGGACACCTGCTTCTCGGTACACTGCAGGCCATAGCCCACGCAGCCCATATCGACGCTGATGGCCTCGGTCACGCCCGCGGGCACGGACGCGCTGCCGCCATGGCCGACCTCTTCGTACACGGTGATGTGCGCCCAGACGCGGCGGCTCGGGGTGATGCGGTTGTCCGACAGGTACTTCGCCAGACCCAGCAGGATGCCCACGCTGAGCTTGTCATCCAGAAAGCGGGATTTCAGGTAGCCGGACTCGGTGCGGCGGGTGCGCGGCTCAAAGCAGACGATGTCGCCCACCTCGATGCCCAGCTTGCGGGTGTCGGCGGCGGACTTCACGTCCTCATCCAGCACGATCTCGACGCTGTCCCAGCTGCGCTTCTGCCCGGAGTAGTCCCCGTTGACGTGCACGGAGGCGTTGCAGAGCTGACAGGTGCCCTCGATGACCTTGCCCTCACGGGTGCGGATGCGGACATTCTCGGCTTCGGCGTTGTTGGGGTTCATGCCGCCCAATGAAGTGAGCTTCAGCCGCCCGTCGCCCTTGATCTGCGCGACCATCGCGCCCAGGGTGTCTGCATGCGCCTCCAGCAGCAGGCCGTCCTGAGCATCCTCGCCGCCCAGATCCACCAGAACGCCGCCCTTGACGGTGAGCTGCGCATCGAAGCCCAGGCTCGCGAAGGCATGCTGCACCCACTTGGCGGCCTCGGCGGTGTATCCGGAGGGCGAATCGATGGCAAGCAGTGCGGCGGTCTGTTCCCAGGCGAAATCGGCATACAATCTGTCCAGCATAAGCATTCTCCTTTGCAGGTTTTTTGTCAGTATAGCACTTCTTTGCGGAGAAAGCAACCACCGGGAATGTTCTTTTGGCGGCGGACGGAAAAAAGCCCCTTCGCCGCAGCGCAAGGCCGGGACGAAGGGGCGCGTCCGTTTACCTTTCGGTCAGCGGGATGCCTTCAAAGGCGGCGAGGTCGAATTCCTGCGCGGTCTCGCCCCAGACGAGGGCATAGGCCGTCAGCCCGGTGGGCAATGTGCCCGTGCCGTTGAAGACCACGGTCACGGTGCGTGCGCCGTCCGGCAGGAAGCCCCCCTGCGCCTGATACGCCCGACCGTCCTGATCCACCAGGTGCATCTCGCCCCAGGTGAATGCCGCATCGGCGGGGGCGGTCAGGAATTCGGCGAATTCTGTGTCGCTGTCCAGCGTGAGGACGGCCGCCATGGGGGACACCTCCGCCGTGAAGGTGCAAGCCGCGCCGTTGATCCTGCCCGTGCCGGTGAAGGTCCTGACCTGATCGGGCGTTTTCGGGATGACCGCCGTCAGCGTGCCGATGAACTGACTTTCGTAGCTCGCCCAGTGCTTTTCGCCGTCAAACCAGACGGTGATCTGCTGCTGGAACAGCTCCTTGCTGACGGTGAGTGCATCGCGGTCGCGGAGCGTCTGCGCCAGCGGCACAGCGTAGTTCATGATCTCGCAGTACGCGCCGTCCACCGTGTCCGTCCAGGCGGATTCCGGCTCGATGTCGATGCCGTCATCGGTGACGGTCGCGTCCCCCGCGGAAACGGAATACGCCCGGTAGCCATACGGCTGACCTGCCTCGACCGCAGCTTCGTAGGCCGCAATGACCGCGCGGCTGCTTTCATCGCTGCAGGCCATGACGGTCGCAGTGCCCTCCTGTCCCATGGCGGACAGTTCATCCGCCGTGGGGGTGTACTTTTCCGCAAAGCTGCCCTGACTGATGCGGTAAGCCAAGGTCAGCGTCAGCCCGTCGAAGTAGGCGCTGTCGATCCGGGCCTCCACCTGTCCCAGGCGCGGATGCTCCACCAGCACGGCCTCGGCGAATGCCAGCGTCGCCTGAGGGGCAAGGGCGGCGTAGCGCGCGTCATCCTTGCCGAAAATGTCGAAGAGATTCAGGGTTTCCGCCACAGCGATGGCGGAGGTCAGCATCACCACGGCCAATGCGATGGCCACGATGGCTGTCTTTTTGCTTTTCACTTGATCTGCCTCCCGTCTTTCTTGGTTGACCGCCCGACGGATGCGCATACGGCGCACCTCGGAGGCTTCCAGGCCGGAAAGACGGCGATCCAATGCCTGTCGGACTTCCTTTTCATCAGCATGGTACCAATCCTCCAGCACGTCCCTGAGGGCGCGTTCAGCCTTTGTCAGGCGGTAGTGAACGGTTCTGCGGTGGACGTGGAGCACGTCGGCCACCTCCTGGACGGTCAGCCCGTGGTAGTAGCGCAGCGTGACTGCCTGCCGCAGAGGGTCGGGGAGGGCGAGGATGGCGCGGGTCAGGGTGTCATCCGGTTCGGCGAAATCGGCGGACGGCTCGGGCAGGTCCGCCATATCCACCCGGCGGTCGATGCGGCGGAACCACGCGCTTCGCTGCATATCCCGGCAGGTGTTGACGGCAATGCGTATCAGCCATGTCTTCTCCGATGCGTCCCGGCGGAAATCCCCCTGACCGCGCCAGGCCTTGAGGAAGGTCTCCTGCACGGCATCCTCCGCCAATGCGGCGTCCCGCAGGAGCAGATAGCATGTCCGCAGCAGGGGTACCTCCCACTGCGCCATGGCCTGCTCCAGCCACTCATCGGACTTTGACGGCTGATGCGTCGGATGCGCCATTCCTCATCCCTCCCTTCACCCCTACAGACGGAAAAGCCGAAGGAAGTGTGCAATGAGAGTTTCAAAAACTTGCTATGACAAAAAATGACATGAGCGACCAAGCATGGGTTATTCGAAACGATGGGGGCGGATGGGTGAGGCGGCTGCATCGAAACCTCAAAGGGGACGGTGCGGCGACTATGCTTTTCGGCCTGTGTCGGGGCAAGCC
>CAZJOA010000130.1:0-7832 GCA_964547515.1 uncultured Faecalibacterium sp. | reverse complement strand
AAAGCATAGTCGCCGCACCGTCCCTTTTGAGGTCGTGATGCAGCCGCCTCACCCATCCGTCCCCCACGTTTCGGATAACACATAATTGGTCTCTCATGGCGTTTTTTGACTGGATGAGTTTTTGAGTGACCAATTGTAAATTCTCCCCACGCCCCATCCGTTCCCGTTGACAGGGGTACGGAATCATGCTATCATGAACAAAACAGCGCAGGAGGTACCCTATGATCGGCACGGCACTGAAGAAGCTCGCCGCCCAATATCGCCTGACGGTGAACGGCGGCGCGGCCTACGGCTATCTCTTCGGCAGCTTCGTCACCCTCGCGGAGGGGCCGCTGTCCCATCGGCTGAGCATCTACGTCGGCAGCGTCAACGTCAGCCTGCCCGAGGGCGAATCGCTGTCCCCCGCGGCGCAATGCTCCGATGCCATCATCAGCATGGTCACGCAGGCCAATGCAGCGGGGAATCCCTACGGGCTGATGCAGAATCGCCTGATCCCCGCCATGACCGCGAACAAAGGGGTCGTCACCCTGAATTTCCGCCCGGACGCGGCGGGCATCAACGGGCTGACGCGCTTCCTCGCCGAGCAGATGCCCCGCATCACCCCGCTGACTGCGCCGCTCCAGTGCATGCACTGCGGCAGACACACCCACGGTCAGGGCTATCCCGTGCGCATCGCGGGGGACACCGTCGTCCCGATGCACCCGGAATGCCTGCAAGCCAGCGCGAAGGCCTTCCCCAGCCGGAAGACGCTGCTGCCCGGCATCGCCGGCGCGGTGATCGGCGCGGCACTGGGCGCGTTCTTCTGGGCGGGGCTGCATGTGCTGAGCCTGCCCGCCATTCTGGGTGCGCTGCTCCTGCTGGTGCTCACGGCGGGCGGATACACCCTCCTGCATGGCGTTCCCGGGCGGACACAGGCCATTGTCGTGGGCGCATGCATAGCTGCAGCGGTGCTCATCGGCATCGCGGCAGGGTACGCATGGGAATTCCACGGGCAGTACGTCAGCTATGGCACGGTCGTCAGCGGGATGATGCGCGAGAGCGTCTTCCTGCGCGTCAGGTTCAAGGAGCTGTTCGCCAGCGCTTCCCTGCGGACACCCCTGCTGCTCAAGCTGCTCTGCGGGCTGATCTTCGCCCTGCTCGGCGCGAGCACCGGCTACCTCCGCAGCGCCGGTCACGACAGCGAACACCGTCCCCACGCCATGCCCGGACAGGCTTGACCCCGCAACACGCAAGGAGAGAGAGCAACATGGAAGAGCAGAACTATGCAGCAACACAGGAGCAGCAGGGCAGCATCGTCCGCGGGCTGATCGGCGCGATCCTCGGCGCGGTGGTCGGTGCGGCGCTCTGGAGCGTCATCACCATCGGCACGGAACGCATCTGGTCCATCGTCGGCTTCCTCATCGGCCTGATCGTCGGCTTCGGCTACGACCTGTTCAAGGGACGCAAGGGCACGCCGCGCATGGTCATCGTGGGCGTGTGCGTCGTCCTGTCCGTCGTCGTCGGCGTGATCGCGGCGAATGTCTACTGGGGACATGAGAGCTACCAGGCGGAGCGCGACTTCATCGCCACCGCCACCAAGGCCGAGCTGGTGGAGCGCTACTGCACCGAAGAGGAGCTCGCCGAGCTGGACAGCTATCCGACCGTGCTGCGCGAGCGCGTCATCGATACCTTCGAGATCGATCTGGGCACGGAGGAGGAGTACTTCCGGCTGATCGTGCAAGACCCCGAATTCATCGGCGACATGGTGAAGGACGGCCTGACCAGCGTGCTCTTCGCGCTGCTGGGCAGCTACGCGCTGATCCTGAACGGCGGCAAGAACCGCAGGCGGAATGCGGACAATGCGCAGACCGTCAGCTTCGACGAGGCCTCGTCCGAGCTGCCCGATGCCGACAAGGAAGACGCTTAAGTCCACATAGAAATCCCCGGAACGCCCAAGACAGGCTGTTCCGGGGACTTTTTCATTGCGGATACATCAGCCGGAGACCTTCAGTGTCCCCACGTCCACCGAGGGGCTGCCGATGCTGCTGCCGAAGAACTCCAGGTCGCTGCCCACGGCAACGATGTTCTTCAGCACATCGTAGAAATTGCCCGCCACGGTGATCTGCTCCACCGCACGGCCGCGCTTTCCGCCCTCGATGACGAAGCCCTTCGACAGGAGCGAGAAATCGCCGGACGTGGCATTCGCGCCGGAATGCAGACCCGCCAGATCGGTGATGAGCAGGCCCTCGCCCACGTCAGCCATCAGCTCCTCCAGGGACTTTTCGCCCGGCTTGAAGAAGAAATTGGTCGGCGCGACCCGGATCGCCCCATTGGCGCGATGCGCATTGCCCGTGGTCTGGACACCCTGTTTGCGTGCGGTCTTGCGCGAATGCAGGAGCGTCGTCAGCACGCCCTGGTCAATGACGGCCTTGGTGCGGCTGGCGCTGCCCTCGCCGTCAAAGCGCTGACTGCCAAATCCCATGGGCAGCAGCGGGTCATCCATCAGGGTGACGGCATCGCTGGCGATCCTCTCGCCCTCCTTGCCCCGGAGCAGGCTGAGGTTCTGCTGGGCGTTCTCCGCGGAGAAGATGCCCGAGAACGTCTGGAGCAGGCTCTGCATGGCGTCAAAGCGGATGATGACCCGGTATTCGCCGCCGGGAACGGGTGATCCGCCCAGCTGACAGACGGTCTCTTCCGTCGCCCTGCGGCCAATGTTCTCCGCGTTCAGGTCGGCAAAGCGGAACGCGGCCTTCGACCAGCCGCCGGTGGCGGTCTTGCCGTCTGCCTTGGCGATGGAAGCGGTATACGCACTGCAAGCCACGCCCTCGTCCGCCAGGTCGAGGCCATAGCTGTTCTTCATCCGGGTGGCGGAGGACATGGTCATCAGCATCGCGCCCTGCACCTTCCACACGCGGGGGTCGGCCTCCTTGGCGGCCTTTTCCATCGCGAGGCAGAAGGACAGCTTGTCCTCCGGGGGAACGGTATCCAGGTCGGATTCGACCTTCGGCAGCTCGGGGTATTCCGCGTCACCGGCGTAGATCTCGTCCTGCTCGTCCGTCTCGATGAGGGCGGCGGACTCCTTCACGCCCTCCACCAGCTGGGCGATGGCCGCATCGTCAAACGCCTGGGTGGAGCAATAGCCCATCTTGCCGTTCACCGTGCCGCGCAGGGACAGATTCGCACTGGAGGACACCTGATAGCGCTCGATCGCGCCGTCCATGGCGCTGGCGCGGAAGCTGTCGCCGCTGACATAGTACACCTCCGCCGTATCAATGCCCGCCGCCTTGGCTGCGGCCAGCACACGATCCATAAACAGATTCATATCCATCGTCACGCCCTCCTTAACGTCCGCCCACGGTGAGGCTGCTCACGCGGATCATCGGCTGACCCACGTCGGTGGGGACAGAGCCGGAGCTGGAGCCGCACATGCCCTGTGCCAGTTCGAGGTTCTTGCCCACGCGGTCGATCTTGAGCAGCACCTCGCTGCCGCGTCCGATGAGGCTCGCGCCGCGCACCGGATGCACGATCTTGCCGTCCTTGACCAGATAGCCCTCGTTGACGGCGAAGTTGAATTCGCCCGTCGCGGGGTTCACCGAGCCGCCGCCCATCTTGCGGGCATACAGGCCGTCGCCCATGGAGGCGATCATCTCCGCCTCGTCGTCCTGACCGGGCGCGATAAAGGTGGAGCGCATGCGGCTCGTGGGCGCGTAGGCGTAGCTCTGACGGCGCGAAGAGCCGGTGATGGGCATGTTCATCCGGCGTGCGCCCAGGCGGTCGATCATGTAATTGGTGAGGATGCCGTTCTCCACCAGGACGGTGCGCTGAGCGGGCGTGCCCTCGTCATCCATATGGATAGCGCCCCAGGCATTGGCGATCGTGCCGTCGTCGATGGCGGTGACGCGGTCGCTGGCGATCTTCTCGCCCAGCTTGCCCGCAAATTCGGACACGCCGATGGACACGCTGGTGGCCTCGAGGGAATGTCCGCAGGCCTCGTGGAAGATGACGCCGCCGAAGCCATTGTCGATGACCACGGGCATGATGCCGGCGGGGCACAGCGGCGCGTGCAGCATGGTCACGGCCTGCTCCGCAGCGGTCTTGCCGACCTTCTCCGGGTCGATGAGGGCATCAAAAATTTCGAAGCCCATGGAAGCGCCGGGGCTGTCAGAGCCGGTCTGGTTCTCCGTGCCATTGCTGGCCACGGCGGACACCGCCATGCGGGTGCGCACACGGCGATCCGTGGCGAACACGCCCTCGGTGTTGCAGACGCACACATCCTGCACATGGTCGATGTAATTGCCGAGGACCTGCACGATCTCCGGGGAGACGCGGCGTGCCGCAGCCTCCGCCGCGCGAATCTTCTCGGCCTTGACGGCGGCCTTCACATCGGTGGGCAGCAGGCGGATCTCCTCCGGACGGGTGAAGTCCACCGCATGGAAGGGCTGGACGATGCAGCCCTTGCCGCCCTTGACCGCCGCTGCCGCCTGCCGCGCACAGGCCATCAGCCCCTCGCGGGAGGTATCATTGGTGTACACATAGATGGCATTGGTGCCGTTGAAGACACGCACGCCCGCGCCGTGCAGTCGGCCGGAATTGGCATTCTCGATGTGGCCGGAGCGCATCATGATGGTATTGTCAATGCGATCCTCCACGAAAATTTCCGCAAAGTCACCGCCGGTACGGACGGCTTCCTGCAGCACCTCACGGGCAATGTTCTGGTCAAGCATGGTTTTCCCTCCTAAAAAGGCATTTCTGTCTATCATTATAGCGCAATTCGCCGCAAATGTACAGTTCTTTTCCTGTACATTGGAGGAATCCGCCGCATGCATGGAGAACTGAGCTGATACCCGCTGCATACAAAAAGTCCGCCAGAGGAGCGAATCCTCCGGCGGACTTTGTGATTTCAGGCGAAGCCTCAGTATGCCAGCTCCTTCGCGCCCTTGAGGAACGCGCAGTAGCACTTGTACTCCTCCCACAGGTCGACCTTGGAGATGACCTCCCAGGGCGCATGCATGGAGAGCACCGGCACGCCGCAGTCGATGACGTTCATGCCATACTTGGCGCAGATGTAGGCGATCGTTCCGCCGCCGCCCACGTCCACACGACCCAGCTCGGCGGTCTGCCAGGAGATGTTCGCCTCGTCGCAGATGGAACGGATCTGGGCGACGAACTCGGCGTTGCAGTCGTTCGATCCGGACTTGCCGCGGCTGCCGGTGAACTTGTTGAAGGTCACACCGTTGCCGACGATGGAGGCGTTGTTCTTCTCGAACACACCGGCGAAATTCGGGTCGAAGCCCGCGCTGACATCGGAGGACAGCATGCGGCTGTTCGCCAGGCAGCGGCGCAGATACAGCGGATTGCCGCAGCCCTTGAGGTTGGCGACCAGCTCGGCCATGATGTTCTCGAAATACATCGCGCCCATGCCCGTCGCACCGACAGAACCGATCTCCTCCTTGTCCGTCAGCACGGCGCAGAGGGTATAAGCCGGAGTGCCCTCGTAATCCATGACGGCCGCCATGGAGGGATAGGCGCACACGCGGTCATCGTGGCCATAGCCGGCGATCATGCTGCGGTCGAAGCCCACATCGCGGCAAGCGCCCGCGGGGACGATCTCCAGCTCGGCGGACACGAAGTCCTCCTCCTCGATGCCGTACTTTTCCTTGATGATGCCCAGCGCATTGGCCTTGACGGCCTCCTTCTCCTCGCCTGCGATGGGTTCAGAGCCGATCAGGATGTCCAGCGCGTCACCCTCGATGACCTTCGCGGCGGTCTTGCTCATCTGGTCGCCCGCCAGGTGGATGAGCAGATCAGAGATGTAGAAGATGGGATCAGCCGCGTCCTCGCCAATAGCGATGGTCACGGTCGTGCCGTCCTTCTTGCAGACCACGCCGTGCATGGCCAGAGGCATGGCGACCCAGTGGTACTTCTTGATGCCGCCATAATAGTGGGTATCCAGATAGGCAAAGCCGCCGTTCTCATAGGCGGGATTCTGCTTGATGTCGATGCGCGGGCTGTCGATATGCGCACCCAGGATGTTCATGCCCAGGGTGATGTCATTTTCGCCGATGACCCACGCCATGAAGCACTTGTTCATCCAGTTGCAGTAGACGCGGTCGCCCGCCTTGAGCTGCCGACCCTCCTTGAGAATGACGGCGATGTCCTCAAAACCGGCTTCCCTGGCCTGGCGGACGGATTCCGTCACGCACTCACGCTCGGTCTTGCCGGCGTTCAGGTACGCCTTGTACTTCTCTGCGAAGGCCTCCAGCTGGGCCTTTTCGCCCTCCGCCAGCGCCTTCCATGCGTTCTTGCGATACATGCTGATCCACTCCATTCTGACTTAATTTGCCGAACCTTGCTCCATTATACCCCTTTTCGTCACAAAAGGCAAGGCTCGTACAAAAGCAGTACAATCCAGTCAGTGTCAGTCGATCAATTCGCCGTTCTCGTCATAATGGTACTCATAGGTGTGGGTCGTGCCGTCCGCCGAATGCTCGATCTCCAGGATCAGCCAGCCGTTCTCGTCGTAGGTCTCCTCCATGGTCAGCACGCCGTTGTCATAGATCATGCAGGCGGACTTCACATCATCGACGTACACATATTCATAGGTGGTGTCGCTGGTGAGATTGCCGTCCGCATCGATGATGGCGGCTCGCACCCAATCGCCATGGTCATTGAATTCGCTCAGGAGAATCGTGCCGTCCTCCAATTTGGCAGTCGTCTTGACCAGATAGTACCAGCCCTCGTCGTTCAGCTCGTATTCGTTGGTCTCCTCATAGACCAGCGTGCCGTCCGCCGCGTAGGTGCGCAGGGTGCTGACATTCTCGCTGCTGCCATAGTCGGCGCGGGTGACATAGCCTTCCTCATTGTAGCTGACCGTCGCGATCAGGCGGTGGAGGCCGTCCGCATCGGTGCTGTAGGTCGCCTCGCTCAGCAGCGTATCGCCGTCAAAATCGCGCTCCCAGACCATATTGCCGTTCTCGTCATACCCGTAATCGATCTTGCAGTCATACATCACCGTGCCATCGGGGGCATAGGAGGTGGATCGGATGAGGTCGCCATGCTCGTTCTCATTGCTGACCTCCGTCCAGCCGTTTTCATCCGTGAGGACGGTGCTGCCGCAGACCTCGCACAGGTCATCCGTCAGGGTATGCGCCGCGACATCCGCCCGTTCGCCGTCCTCCCGGACATGCCAATGCTCCGCCGCATCCCGCTCCCATTCGAAGGTCGGCGCTTCCGGCGCGGGGGTGCTCTCCGCCAGGCAGGGGACGGTCAGCGCCATCGTCAGCAGTACACACAGCAGCATTCCATACTTTTTCATCGGGTGATTTTCCTTTCCGTGCGCGGGTTCGTGCCCCGGCACAGTCCCATTATAGGAAGCGAAGCCCCTCCCGTCAAGCATCCGTCGAAGCATTTTACAAGAAGTTCATGGCTTTTTCACCATCCGCCTTGCATCCGCGCGCCGGTTGTGCTATCATGGCAAAAACGGTATCAGGAGGGGCTTATGGCGCTGAACTGGATCGACGTGAACGAATACGACTTCCGCTGCATCCTGCTGATGGAGGATTTTCAGCTGGACTATCTTTGCCGCGACGGCGCGGACATCCATGCCGACCTGGGCAAGGCACTGCGGGCGCATCCCGCGGTGCGGTGGTACATGGCGCATCTGCTGCCGGAGCACGCGGCGTTTCTGGAGCGGCTCGCCGGACAAGCGCCGGAGGTGTCCGCCGAAGAGCTCCGCCAATGCGAATGCGCCGTGCTCGCCTGGATGGAGGACTTCGTGACCTACACCACCCCGGAGGTCATGGCGGAGAAATGCCCCTTTGTGTCCGGCTGGCACAAGGAACGCCTGTTTGAGG
>CAZJOA010000129.1:0-7835 GCA_964547515.1 uncultured Faecalibacterium sp. | reverse complement strand
GTTGACGAAATCTCCCTTCTGATTTGTTACAATTATCTTGTCAGCAAGAGGAAGGAGTGACACCTATCGCACTTTACTTCAGGTCAGCGCTGTGTTCCCCCACGGACGATGGCTGTCTCATCGAGAGCTCCGAGGGATCACCTTCGCTCTTCCGCCGCATCCGCCGCAATGTACACCAGGGCACGCGACACTGCCTCGTCAGCGGCGCATACTGGGACTGCGTGGGTGATCTTCTGGTGGCCTGCGACCTGGACAGCACTCAGCAAACCCCGAATGCACCTGCGACGAACAAATGGATCTACCTGTACTCGCCCCCGGAATTCTCTTCCCGCTACTTCACGCCCGACAGCCTTCTCCAGCTCTTCACCCGACTGAACGACCATGGATGGCACATCAAAATTCGAAAGGATAGTGAGAATTGCATGAATAACGGTATCTTCCAAGAATGTCCGGCGTATGATGCTCTCATGACAGCCCCCGGTTCCGATGGTTTTACCCTGACAGGTTCTTCCGATCATCCCGCGCGTGATTACAGCCATCCCATTGACGGTGCCATCATCAAGGTGCTGGACCTGCCCCTGGTGAAAGACGTGTTCAAGACCACTGTGGACACAATGGTGGACGCTCAGTTCGGTCAGACTCTGGCGACCGGTATACAAGTCACGTCGCAGACCTTCCCCCAGCTTGACCAGATCATCACACACTGCGCGAGGACTCTGGGCATCCGCCGTCCCTACGCCGTCGTCAGCAGCGCCTACCATTTCAACGCCTGCACCACAGGCAGCGACGAAAATCCCTACCTCATCATCGGTGCTGCGATGGTACAAAACTTTACGCCCGAGCAGCTGCAATTCGTCATCGGTCACGAGTGCGGACACATCGCGATGGGACATATGGTTTTTCACTCCGTCATCAGCATGGCCAGCAATCTGACCAAAATGATCCCCCTCATCGGCGAGACAGTGTGCCGACTCTGCGCGTACCCGCTCAATGCGTGGAGCCGCCGCTCCGAGGTCACTGCGGATCGTGCCGGTCTGCTCTGCTGCGGCGACCTCGAAACCGCCAAATACACGCTGATGCGGCTGGCAGCGCCCATGATGGAGAATATGGATGTACAGCAGTACGTCGATGCCAGCGAGCGCTTCCGCAAGGGTGGCATCCTGCGCAATCTGGGCGAATTGAAGGTCTCGCATCCCCTGCTTCCCAAGCGCATCGAAGCGCTGGATCTGTTCGCCCAAAGTGATCTCTACTACAGCCTGACCGGCCAGACCGCCCCTGCGGATGCCATCACCCGGGCGAATCTGAACGAGCGGATCGAAGCCCTTATCCGTGTACTGTGAAAGGAGTGAAAATCGGAATGAGCGCTACTTTTGAACGAGTCCTTGCCGAATGCAAGGAAGCGGCGGCGCAGATGTCGGATGCTTCCCTGAATGCCTCCATGGGCGATGTGCTCTCCGCCCTGAATGAACCCACCTGCATTTCGATCGCTGACATGAATGCCGCCAATGAATCCGTGCTGAAGGTCATCGATGCTTATTGCGGCATGACGCTGCCCCGCAAGCTGCTCACGGATCTGCGCAACGGTGAGGTGTGCCTCACCCTGCAAAGCGGCGGCACGGAGTCCCTCCTGCGGTCGATGCCGGAAGGTGTCCAGGTCACCGAACCCGGCCAGGTTTTCGCCGGACAGAGCGGCACGGAAGCCGCCGAACTGGTCTACACCCATACGACCACGCTTTGCACTGACCATTTCATGCTTTGCAGTGCCCTGAGCAAAACGGACACCTGGAAGAAGCTGCTGAACCACATCGATGTCATCTGTCTGCACGTCAATGCAACGGTAGCCATGACCTACTCCGAAAAAGCGCTGATCGGCATGCTTTCCACCCGTTTCACGGAGCGCCCTGCGGCGATATGGCTGGACAATCTGGAGAAGCTGAACAGCGACGAGGATCGCGAGGCCGTCCTTTCCGGCGTACAGGCGGCACTGAAGCGTGCCAATGTGCAAGCGTCCATCCTCTGCACGGCGGATGAAGCCGTCCAGTGGCTGCGGGAGAGCCGGGAACAGCCCGATCTGAAGCAGCGGAAGGAAAGATCCATCCTGCGCAATCTGATGCAGGACATGCAGGAGCGCATCGATGCCCTGCTGTTGGAGGCGGACACCTCCTCCCAAGACTATGAGGCCGCCATCCGGCAGATCAACAGCCAGCGCAACCGTCTGGAAGCAGCCGGACAGGTCGCCGCGACCGCAACGCTGGGCAACGCCTTCGACCAGCTGAAATACGATGTGCACGACGGCATGCGCGACTACAACGAACAGATGGTGACGCAGATCGTCAACAAGATCAAGACAGCCACGTCCGATGAGCTGGAGCGCATGGACACGCTGATCCCCGCATATCAGACCCGCGCCTGGGAGCTGTACCAGACCCGGCTGGCGGACGCGCTGAATGCCCGCTACGACGCGATCTTCCAGTCGATCATGCAGTGCATGGAGGAAGATGCCGGCGAGCTGTACAAACAGCTTGATGCCGATACGCTCGCGCTGCTTAGCAAGACGATGGGGCTTCATGAGATCTACATGGCGAGGGGCGTCCCTGCCGGTGGCGACCTCAACAGCATCGAAAAGCTCAAGCGCGAAACGCGCAATATGATGCTCCTCTCCATCCCGGCCGTTCTGGTCAGTATCCCGCTGGGTCTGGCGACCCTGGTCGGCACGAAGCTGCTCGGCAACCTGGGGATGCACATGGCTGAGGAGGAATACCGCAAGCAGCTGCTTTCCTCCGTCGGCAACTCCGCGAATGTCTACCTCCGGCAGATCCTCGACCATGTGGACGTGAAGTTCGATGAGGCCAAGCAGGCCAGCGCCGAGAACATCCGGAAGGCATATGCCCAGCTGGTCGACCTGCTGATCGGGAACATCCGGAAGCAGGAAGAGGAACATGAGCAGCTCCGGAAGCAGGCCGCCCTGTATACGGACATCAGGAGCACGAAGATCCCCGAATGGCTCAGCCTGCTGGCGAATGCCTGAATTTCCAAGGATACGATAGGGAGGGTTCAAAGATGAAAAACTATTCGACCGCTCAGCAGCTTTCCGCACAGATGGAGCACGGCCTGGCCGTCTTCCAGCAGATGCTGGGTCCCAGGGACGAAAAGGCCCAACGGGATTATGGCTTCATCCCCGGCCTGGACATGAACCAGCATTGCCAGGCGCTCCAGACCTACACGGAGAAGCTGCGCGCGGGTGTCTTCCAGCTGATGTTCACCGGTGTCTTCAGTGCCGGCAAAAGCACGCTCATCAACGCGCTGCTGCGTAAGGATGTCCTGAAGACGTCCATCAACCCAGAGACGGCGGTCGTCACCCAGATCATCTTCGGGCATAAGGAAAAGGCCGTCATCGTCATGAAGAAGACCGATCCCCAGACCGGCAAGCCGATAGAAAAGGAAATGTCCCTGGAGGCCTTTTTCGAGGTGATGCGCGTCAGCCAGGAGGACCCGGCAAAGTTCGTGGATGTGGACAAAGCGGTGCTGTACCTGAACCAGGACGGCATTGGCGGCAACACAGTCCAGCTGGTGGACTCCCCCGGCACGAACAATTCCCAGCAGGACACGGAAGCCGCACGCTCCTTTGCTAAGACGGCCAGCGCCATTGTCTACCTCATCAACGCTACAGCCGCTTTCCAGGCGGACGACAAAGCGTACATCGCCGAGCACTATGCGAACAAGCAGCTTCAGAACCTTTTCTTCGTCATCAACCGCTTCGATTCGCTTACCGAGCAGGAGCAGCACGACCTCAAGGTGCGTGCGCCTGAGCAACTGCGCGAGGTCTTCGCCCGCAAGGACGGCAGTTTTGACCAGGCGCTGTTCAACCGCCGCGTCTTCTACACGAATTCCTATGGCTCGCTGAATACCCGTCTGGGAAAGCCGGCAGCCAGGATCATGGGGCATGAGATCTACATCAAGGACGAAGAGACCGGTGTCCCCCAGTTCGAGGAGGCACTGGAGAAATTCCTGACGAGCGATGGCCGCGACAAGGCTGCGTTCCAGTTCTGCATGCCGCACCTGGCCAGCACGTATCTGGCTGCGGAGAACGAGATCAACAGGATCATGGATCGCTACCGTGCCGACCTGAGCAAGCTGATCGCGGACAAAGAAAGGATCGAGGCGAACGAGGAGAAGTGCCGCAACATCCTGAATGCCATTCTGAATAGCTGCCGGAACACCATCCGCCGGATCGTCGACGATGGCCGCCGCGAATACACCAGCACCGTGAATCGCATCAATACCGGCTGGGATAAGCATTTCGCGGGCACCGAACTTCGCTTCGGCTTCACGAAGATGATATCCTTGGTGGGCAACAAGATCGTCGGCATGTTCAACGAGGAGAGGGCACAGAACGATCTGAAGAAGATGATGGCGCCCTTCACGAAGGCCGTGAATGACTATGTTTCTTCCGAGCTGGGCAAAATGGAAAAGACGATGGAAACCAATGTCCGCACCCGCCTTGCGGAGCTTGACGAATCGATCTCCGCGCAGGCTTCGCTCCTGGATTCCCTCGAATTGCCCATCTCCATGAGCGACATTGTCGATTCCCTGCTCACAGCCTTCCATGTGAAGCCCATTGATGCCGGGAAAGGCGTGAAGAACAACACCAACCTGTTCCAGGTGCTCATGGGTGCCGTCATGCTGGACCCGGATACCATCGCGATCGGTACCACCGGCGAAGCCAAGAACAGTACGGCGATCGTGCAGACGCTGGTCAAGAATGTCATGGAGTTCGTCGCCTGGTTTTCTGTATGGCCCATCGGTGTCTCCATGCTGGTTGCCCGCTTCATACAGATGGTCCGCGAGGGCAGGCATGCCGGCAACAGCGGCGCGAAGAATATGCTGAATGGCATGCGCCAGACCATCATCAACGACCTGACTTCCAAGGAGGATCGCTTCGCCACCGGCCTGGAGGAGAAGATGGCCGTGATCCTGCGTGCCGGCATCACCATGACCGGTGACATCGAGAGCATGCTGAAGGACTACGCCCGCAAGCTGGAGGAGGCGATCGCCGCCATCAACAGCAATGCCTCCGCCGCGGGTATCGAAGAGCAGCGCACAAACCAGATCAAGGCCAAGCTCTATGAGACGCTGGGCGATCTGTATCAGCTCCTCTACGGCGAGAAGCTGACGAGTGAAAAGCTCCAGAAGCTGGCCAACTAAACCCGCGCGCAGAGATGCTTGCATCAGCGCAGGCATCTCTGCCGCATCGGCGGAAAGCAGCTCCGCCGTCCCACAGAACCAGGAGGAAAGCAAATTGTATCAGCAGAATCTTACACAGTCATGGGAGAATTTGGTCTCCGATTTCATCACTGCCCACAAAGGAATACCGGCAAGCCATCTCAACGCCGGCACGATCGAGGATTGGTACAGGGTTCGGGCGCAGCGCTACCGGAGTCTGACCTATCTGGAAAGCATCGCGATCGACCAGCAGCACAAGCCGGATTTCGCCCAGGAACTGCGCAGTGCGATCGATGCCTTCGCCTTCCAGAAGCGCGCACCGGAACAGAACACCTCCCCCAAGAAGGATCTGGCGCTGGCCGTCGCGCCCGGCGCGGTCGTCGGTATCGCATCTGCATTGTTCACAAGCTGGGGGATCGGCTGGCCGATCGCCATCGGCGGTGTGCTGATGGGTGCGGGCGTTGTGTCCGCCGCGAATCGCACGCAGAATATGCGCAGCAAGGCCGCTGATGCCCTTGTGGAGGTCTATGCCGAGCAACTCAGGAATTACCTGCCGTTGCTTCTGGCCATCTGTGAAAAGCACGGCATCGAATAAACAAATGAAGGACGGAGAGCAGCATGCCGAACATCACCATCAGCGAAACCTACCAGAAGTGGTATCAGCGCATGAAGGATCATGGCACGGGTGACGCGCCCTTCTGCATCGCCTTCTGCGGCGTGTTCTCCTCGGGGAAAACCTCCCTCATCAACCGGCTGCTGCATTGCGATCTGCCCACGGGTATCAACCCCATCACGAAGGTCGTCACGCGCCTCCGCTATGGCAAACGGAAGGCCTGTTTCTTCATCGTCGGCGGCGAGAAGGCCCCATTGCCGCCGCAGCATCTGGCGGATGTGGTCACGGGGAAGCGTACCATCCCCGAGGGCTGCTCGGAGATACTCATCGAGCTGCCCTCGGAGTTTCTCAAACAAAACGTGGAGATCATCGATACCCCCGGCTATGAGGACACGCAAGCCCTGGAGGACATGACCCGTACGGCGGTGCTGACGGCTGATCTCATCCTGTTTTGCGTCAGCGCGCTGGTGCTCGGCCGTCAATTCGAGAAGGAATACCTCCGGGAGCTTCAGCAGAGCCATGGCAATTTCTGCATGGTCGTGAATCGTGTCGACAACCTCAACACCGATGAGGACTTCGAGGCCGTGCGTGCATTGGCACAGTACCTGATGCGGGGACGCGGCAGCGCTTCCCAGGGCGAAGGCGTGGATGGCCAGTGCTTCTTCACCATCGCTGACGGACGGTATGCAACGCTCAATGGACTGGATACCTTCCTGAATGCGCTGATCGGTTCGCCAGCAGAGCGCAAAACCATCCGGGACTCCACGAATCGCTGCTTCACCGCATATAATCTCGATCTGCTGTCCGATGCGATGAAGAATGATCTCCAGGAGCACAGAACATTTCTGGCTGAGCTGGAGGAGGAGGAAGCCGCCAGTCTGCGCTATCTGCAAAGGGATCATCAGCTCCAGATGATGGCGCTGAAGAACAAAACTGAGGAGTACACCATCTATGTCGATCTGCTCCTGAAATCCCTCAAGGACTCGCTGGCAAAAAAGTTCGAAGCGTTCACAGCGCCCCGCCAGTTCTCGGCGAATGCCACCGCTGTGCTGTATGAGCAGCTGCGCCCCTTACAGGACAAAATGGCAGGCTACGCCCACACCCTGGGCATGGAGAAAGACCAAGCCGCCCAGCTGCTCTCGTTTGACACAGCGCTGGAGATCCCCGCCGCCGTGGCGCGCCAAGTAGTCACCCGCACCGCCACGGAACGTATCGGCAACACGCTCGGCAGATGGTTTCAGGGCGATTTCACGATCGATGATGGCTGCTCCTGGATCTGGGAGGACTTTCATTATTACGCAAACGAATATGTGCAGACGAAGGTAATCAAGCCACTCCGTGAAAAGTGGGAGCTGATCTGCCAGCGTCTGATAGATGCGCTGGCTGCAAACGAACCCACCGAAGGCGAGTACGCCGAGAAGATTGCTTCTTTGCGGGAACTGATCAGCCTCCTGGTCGTGTTATACAACAAATACTTCACCCAGATGTCGCCTGAACCACTCTATGTATGCACTTATGCATCCGAACAAATCGACTACATGCTGATGCTGGTGCAGGACTATCTCCCCCTTGTTGCGAAGCTTTCCATGCCGGCTGCGTTCGTCCGGATGCTCACTGACCATGTCAATCAGCTGAAATCCATGCAGAAGGAAGTGCAGCGCCGGCAGACGGGCGATCTGCCAGGAGTGCAGGAACTCCTGGAGGCGACCTTTGTCAGCATGTGCCGCGCCTATGTCACCCTGAAGAAGCGTCCCCATAACCCTGACGACGCGGAGGACATTCTCACGCAGATGAAGCTCTTCCTGGAGAATGTCTACGGCTCCGTTCTGGGCAGAGGGGAGCTGGATGAGAAGATCATCCGGGAAAGTGCTGATAAAGATTGAAAAGTCAACAAAAAGTTGATTTCAACTCGCACTTTGTGTGCTATAATGAATATAGTTCAGGCGCTCGTCTGAATTGAGAAAAAGAAAGGAGAACCAAGCATGAGCCATCAGAACGA
>CAZJOA010000128.1:0-7898 GCA_964547515.1 uncultured Faecalibacterium sp. | reverse complement strand
TGATCCTTGACCATGGTATAGGGCTGGAAGACATAGGAGCGGATCTGGCTGCCCCATTCGATCTTCTTCATCTCGCCCTTGATCTCGGCCATTTCCTCCTCGCGGGCGCGGATGCGCAGCTCCAGCAGCTTGGACTTCAGCATGGCGATACAGGTGGCGCGGTTCTGCACCTGATCGCGCTCGGTCTGGCAGGCCACGACGATGCCCGTGGGGTAGTGCGTCATGCGCACGGCGGACGAGGTCTTGTTGACGTTCTGTCCGCCCGCGCCGGAGGAATGGTAGGTGTCCACGCGGACTTCGTTCATGTTGATCTCGATCTCCTGGTCAATGTCATCCAGCATGGGGGCGACATCCAGGGAGGAGAAGGAGGTATGGCGGCGTGCCTGGGAGTCAAAGGGGGAGATGCGGACAAGACGATGCACGCCCTTTTCGCCGCGCAGGTAGCCATAGGCATGGTCGCCGGACACCTCAAAGGTGACGGACTTCACACCGGCCTCGTCGCCGTCCAGGTAGTCCAGCACCTTGACCTGGAAGCCCATCTGCTCACAGAAGCGGGTGTACATGCGGTAGAGCATGCCCGTCCAGTCCTGGGCCTCGGTGCCGCCCGCACCCGCATGCAGGGACAGGATGGCATTCGAATCGTCGTACTGGCCGCGCATGAGGGTCTCCAGCTCCAGGGCGGCGGTCTTTTCCTTCAGGCTGACGAGCATTTCGCCGGCCTCGTCCACCATGGATTCGTCCTGCTCCTCCTCGGCCATCTCCATGGCGACCTCGATGTCGTCCGCCGTGGAGAGCAGGCTCTCGTAGTGCTCCAGCTTATTGCGGAGGCTGCCCACCTTCTGGTTGATCTTGTTGGCGCGATCCGCGTCATTCCAGAATTCGGGCTGATTCATCTCCTCGGTCAGCTCCTCCAGCTGCTCGCGCAGGTGGTCGATGTGGAGCGCCTCACCGGCCTCGGTCAGCGTCTTGCGCAGGGCGGCAAGATCCTGGGTGTATTGCTGCAAATCAAGCATCGACATGACAATCTTCCTCGTTATCATCGTTTGGGTCAACTGTGAAAAAGGCGTTTTGTAAATTAGGAATTAGGAATGAGGAATGAGGAATTTGGTTACTGCCGCTGACGGCGGCTGCAAATCGGGAATTTGGAATTTGGAATGATGAATGAGGAATTAGGAATGATGAATGTAGTTACTGCGCTGAACGCCGCGCATCTGGCAAAACACTATAAATTCCTCATTCCTCATTCATAATTCATAATTCGCCCTCATTCCTCGTTCCAATTACTGATTTACGATGTTAGTCCTCAGCGCTGTTGCGTCCGCAGCAGTTTTTGTACTTCTTGCCGCTGCCGCAGGGGCAGGGGTCATTGCGCCCGACCTTCTGCGCGGCGGAGACGCGGCGGGGCTGAGCCTGTCCGCCCGCCTGAGCCGCCTGAGCGACCTTGCCCTCCTGGGTGGCCTTGACGGTCTGGATGCGCTCGGGGGTCTTCTGGATCTTCACCTGATAGATCCGGCGGACGGTGTCCTCCCGAATGAGGTGGTTCAGCTCGTCGAACATGTATCCGGCCTCGATCTGGTATTCGGTGACGGGGTTCTTGCCGGAATAGGCGCGGAAGCCGATGCCATCGCGCAGCTGATCCATCGCATCGATGTGATCCATCCAGCGCACGTCCACCGACCGCAGCAGCATGACGCGCTCGAACTCGCGCATGTCCACGCCCAGCTCGGCCAGCAGGGTCTCGCGCTCCTCATAGAGGCTGCGCGCGTCCTCCTTGAGCGCCGCGATGAATTCGTCGCGCTTGCCGCCCTGGGTCAGGTCAGCCAGCTCGGCGATCCTGCCGTGGCGGACGCAGAGGTTCTCCAGATACTTGGTCAGCTCGGCGATGTCCCACTCGTCGGGATGCTCCGCCGTGCACCAGCGATCCATCGCCGCGTCGATCAGGCGACCCGCCATGCCGATGATGTTCTCGCGGACGTTTTCGCCCATGAGGACGCGGCGGCGCTGACCGTAGATGGTCTCGCGGTGACGGCTCATGACATTGTCGTACTCCAGGACGTGCTTGCGGATCTCGTAGTTGCGGCCCTCGATCTTCTTCTGGGCGGACTCGATCTGCTTGGTCAGCAGACCGGCGGTGAGGGGCTCGTCATCCTTCAGTCCTAGACGATCGACCATGGAGCCGATGCGGTCAGAGCCGAAGAGGCGCATGAGGTCATCCTCCAGGGAGATGAAGAACTGGGTGGAGCCGGGGTCGCCCTGACGACCGGCGCGGCCGCGCAGCTGATTGTCGATGCGGCGGGACTCATGGCGTTCCGTGCCGATGATGTGCAGACCGCCGGTGGCCAGGACGCGCTCATGCTCCTTGTCCGTCTCCTGCTTGAAGGCGGCGTAATGCTGCTGATACTTCTCGCGGGCAGCGAGGACGTCCTCGCCGACATTTTCGGCATGCCCAACGGCGGCCTCGATCATTTCGGGCTCATAGCCCTCCTGACGCATGGCACGGCGCGCCAGGAATTCGGGGTTGCCGCCCAGCAGGATGTCCGTGCCGCGGCCGGCCATGTTGGTGGCGATGGTCACCGCGCCGTAGTGACCGGCCTGGGCGACGATCTCGGCCTCACGGGCGTGATTCTTGGCGTTGAGCACATCATGGGGGATGCCCCGACGGCGCAGCATGCCGGAGAGCATCTCGCTGGTCTCGACGGTGACAGTGCCCACCAGGACGGGCTGACCCTTGGCGTGTGCCTCCTGGATGGCCTCGACCACCGCGCCGAACTTCGCGGCCTTGTTCTTGTAGACCACATCGTCCATATCCACGCGGATATTGGGCTTGTTGGTGGGGATCTCCACCACATCCAGGGAATAGATGCCCTGGAACTCCTCCTCCTCGGTGCGGGCGGTACCCGTCATGCCGGAGAGCTTCTGATACATGCGGAAATAATTCTGGAAGGTGATGGTGGCCAGGGTACGGCTCTCGCGCTCGACCTTCACATGCTCCTTGGCCTCGATGGCCTGATGCAGACCCTCGGAGTAGCGGCGGCCGATCATCAGTCGTCCGGTGAACTCATCCACGATGACGACCTGACCATTCTGCACGACATAGTCCACATCGCGCTTCATCATGAAGTTGGCGCGCAGGGCACTCTGGATGTGGTGGTTCAGCTCGGCATTCTCGGCATCGTTGATGTTCTCGATATTGAAGGCGCGTTCGACGCGCTGTGCCCCCTCATCGGTGAGGACGATGGCCTTCTTCTTCTCGTCCACCTCGAAGTCCTCATCCCGGCGCAGTCCCTTGACCACCGCGTCCGCCTTTTCGTACAGGTCGGTGGACTTCTCCCCCTGACCGGAGATAATCAGGGGTGTACGCGCCTCGTCGATGAGGATGGAGTCCACCTCGTCCACGATGGCGAAATGATGGCCGCGCTGCACCAGCTCCGCCTTGCGGACGCACATGTTGTCGCGCAGGTAGTCGAAGCCCAGCTCGTTATTCGTGCCATAGGTGATGTCACAGGCATAGGCCTCGCGGCGCTGAGCGCTGTCCAGATCATGGACGATCAGACCCACCGAAAGCCCCAGGAAGCGATGCACCTTGCCCATCCATTCGGAGTCGCGGCGGGCGAGGTAATCGTTGACGGTGACGACATGCACGCCCTGGCCGGACAGCGCATTGAGGTAGGCGGGGAGGGTGGCGACGAGGGTCTTGCCCTCGCCGGTCTTCATCTCGGCGATGCGCCCCTGATGCAGCACCAGACCGCCCAACAGCTGCACGCGATACGGACGCATGCCCAGCACGCGCCACGCCGCCTCGCGCACGGTCGCGAAGGCCTCGGGGAGGATGTCGTCCTCCGTTTCGCCCTTTTCCAGGCGGGCGCGGAATTCATCCGTCTTTGCACGGAGGGCTTCATCCGTCAGCTGCTTATAGCTGTCCTCCAGCGCCTCCACCTTGTCCACAATTTTGCTCAGCTTCTTGACCTCGGCATCATTGCCGCCGCCCAGAAGCTTTTTCAGCCATTCGATCATGGGGTTCTCCTTTCGCTCTTTGTCTTATTTCGAAACAGGGAGCATGCACGGCAAGCTCGACCTGAATATAGCAAACCAATTTATTATACCATGGATTGAAAGGGATGGCAAGGTTTTTCCTATGGCGGAGTCGTCTTGCCCTGATGAAAAAGGGACTTTTCCGAAATGAGGAATTATGAATTAGGAATTAGGAATTTAGAGTGTTGTGCCGCCGCCGACACACGACCTTCCCCTTAAGTGAAGACAGTGTGGGGCACATGCAGCACACCATCTCAATTCCTCATTCATCATTCCTAATTCCTAATTTCCGTCAATAACAGCGAAGTACCAGTGTCCGATGATGCCCAGCGCGTCCTGATCGTCCCAGGTCACGTCGATGCAGACCGTTTCGCCGTCGAGGAGGGCGATGTTCCAGGCGTGGGGCTCGGTGCGGCCGTCGGAGGTGTCCGCCATGCCCGTCACCACGCCGCAGGGGATGCCCGCCATCCGGCTGATGAGCGTCATCGCCTGCGCATACCCCTCGCATTGCGCCTCGCCCATCAGGATCGCCCCCACCGCCGTGTGACGCATTTCGTCCGACCCGCCGTACACCGTGCGTGCACACAGCGCATCGTGCAGCGACAGCAGCGTCGGATGCTCCGCAGCGATGAGGTACGCCTCCCGGTACAGCGCCGCCCGCAGGGACGCGGCTTCGTCCGCCGTCATGCGGTAGGTCGGCTCGATCCAGGCGGCCTCGTCCGGCGTGTCGCGGTAGTACCCGACGGTGTACTTCACGCTCAGGTGGAACAGCTCGGGGTAGTCCTGCGTGAGGCAGTTCATCGCGGCGGACACATCAGCATAGGCCGTGCCGCGCGGGAGGACGATGCGTTCCTCGTGGCGGAAGACAGGCGCGTAGAGGAAGTCCGCCAAATCGCGCTGTTCGGCGGACATCTCCACGGCGGACAGGACGGTGTCCGCGCCGTAGGGCAGGGCAAGGGACTCGGCCTGCGCGGCGGACAGAAGCAGCGCAAGGATCAGCATGAAAAATCGCATAGGGCCTCCCGGTCAAAAAAGGAGCAGCCCTGCACAGGCTGCCCCCCCTGAAGTCGTCGTCAGTGATCCGCCCCTATCCGGGGTGGAATTCGGAATGAGGAATTATGAATTAGGAATTGAGAGTGTCGGGCTGTATGCTGTCGACAGGCACTTAACAGAAATCGGGAATGGAGAATGAGGAATGAGAAGTCGCGTGTGTTGTCGGACAGCAGTCCCACACGATACATTCCTCATTCCTAATTCCTAATTCCTAATTTCCTTAAGCCCTGCTTGGCAAGAGAAGAACCGTCGCCTTTTACCACGCGGGCGTTGGGGCGCCGCCGTAAAGCACCTTCTGGGTCTCCTTGCCGGCGTTGCCGTCCACGGTCAGGCTGTTGCGGCGCTGGAAGTTCTTCACGGCCTCGACGGTGGCGCTGTCATAAGTACCCGTGACCTCCGCCAGATAGCCCAGGCTGGCCAGGGATTCCTGCAATTCCACCACGAGCGTGCCGTTGTCGCCTTTCTTCAGCGCGGTGTAGTTCCCCGATGCCGCCGTTGCGCCGATGGCTTCGCTGGAGTAGATGACCTTCAGCGTCTTCGGGCCGGCAACACCGTCCACAGGCGTGACGCTGTTGTTGATCTGGAAGGCACGCACCGCATCCACGGTGGTATCGCCGTACACACCGTCGATCTGGCCGTCAAAATAGCCCAGTTCATACAGGACGTATTGCAGGTTGCGCACATCCGTACCGGTCGAGCCCTTTTTGAGGGACACATTCGTGTCGGCACTGGAGGCACTCGTGCCAAAGAGCAGGCTCTGCGTGGCAGGGCCGGCCACGCCGTCCGCCTTCAAGCCGTTCTTCTCCTGGAACGCCTTCACCGCCGCGACGGTTCGATAGCCGTAGCTCCCGTCGATGGAGTTGGAATAATAGCCGCGGTTCTTCAGCGCCGTTTGCAGGTTCTTGACCGCATCGCCGGAGTCCCCCTGACGCAGGGTGGTGTATCCGCCGACGACGATGCCGGTGGCATCCTCGGGATCCTGCGCACCGCTGACGTCAGCGTCCTCCTCCTTCTTGGCGTCCTCCTCATCCTTGAGGGCATCGGCGTTCTTCGCGTCGTTGGAGTAGAGCTTGTTCAGGGTGGCAGTGTTCGCCGTGCCGCTGGCCGTCAGCCCATTGGCCTTCTGGAACGCGATGACGGCGGATTTGGTGACAGCACCATAGGAGCCGTCCGCCGTGCGGGTGTAGAAGCCCAGCTCCTTCAGGCGCTTCTGCATGGCCTTGACCGCGCCGCCCTCGTCGCCCTCCTCCAGGGACATGCCCAGGGAGGCCGCCGGGGTGGAGGACTTCGCCGCACCCGCGCCGTAGAGGATCTTGAGCGTGTCAGGCCCGGCGATGCCGTCCGTCCACAGGCTCGCATACCGCGCCTGGAACGCCTTGACGGCGTATTCCGTCGCGTGGCCATAGACGCCGTCCGCCGTGCCCGACAGCCAGCCCAGCTCGATCAGCCGGTTTTGCAGCGTCCGCACACGCGTGCCCGTGGTGTTCAGCTTGAGGTAATAGGTCAGGCTCTCGGGCTTGGGCGTGTTGGTGGGCTTGGGGGTCGCCGTCACCTTCGCGGTGGGCTTGGGCGTATTGGTGGGCTTGGTCGTGGGCTTAGGGGTGTTGGTGGGCTTGGTCGTGGCCTTTGTCGTGGGCTTGGCCGTGGCAGTCGCGGCCTTCTTCGCCGAATCGGAGAACAGCTTGGACAGCGTGTTCTTGCCGACCTTGCCGTCCACCGTCAGCCCGTTGCGCGACTGGAATGCCCGCACTGCCGTTTCGGTCTTGTCGCCGAAATCGCCGTCCGCGCTGCCGGTCAGGTAGCCCAGCTCCTTCAGGCGCTGCTGAACGCGCTTGATCTCGCTGCCGGAATCGCCATTCTTATAAGAAGTGAAAGCCGTTGCGGTGGGCTTGGGCGTATTGGTGACGGTGGTGGTGGCGGCCTTCTTGGCGGAATCGGAATAGAGCTTGGTCTGGGTGTTCGCACCGGCCTTGCCATCGACGGTGAGGCCATTCTGCGCCTGGAAGGCCTTGACGGCGGCTTCCGTGGCATCACCGAAATCACCGTCGGCGCTGCCCTTGAGGTAGCCCAGCTCCTTCAGGCGGGATTGCAGCTTTTTCACGTCCGCGCCGGTGGAACCCTTTTTCAGCGTCGAGGAGGACGCCGCGGGGGTCTTGGTCGGCCCTGCACCCGAAGTCACCGTGATGATGTTCTGCAAGGGGTTGCGGGTGGGGGTGACGGTGGGGGTCGCGGTGGACGCGCCGCCGGTGACGAGCGTGATGCCGCCGAAGGGCGAGGGGGTGGGTGTCGCCGTCGCGGTGGGCGTGGGCGTGCCCGTGAGGGACGGCTTGACGGACTGGAAGGGCAGATCGCCATTGTTGACGACATAGCCGCCATTGGTTTCCAGATCGTTCGGCGGCACGACGCAGCCTGTCAGCAGCAGGCACAGGGCGAGCAAGCCGGTCAGTCCCAATCCGCGCACGAGGCGACCCTTGGTGATCTTCATGATGCAAATCCTCCTTGGCGAGCATGCGGCTCAGCCATCCCCGTCATTGCGGGCATTCTTTATCGTTTCGCTGTTGCGGAGGACACCTCCGGCACGCAGCGTCTTTTTGTACATCCCTATTGTACACGTTCTGACGCAAACGTGCAAGCGCTAAATTTCGCCGATGCTGGCATCCGGTGGGGAAAATTTCCCCGTTTCGGTCATATAACGAATCAGGGAAGGTTTTTCCTGCACGCCAGGGGGGGAACAGGAATGATGAATGAGGAATTGTGCGGGCGGGACGACCCCGAGGACGTTGTCGGACGGCAGTCCGACCAGGACGAGGGGG
>CAZJOA010000127.1:0-8157 GCA_964547515.1 uncultured Faecalibacterium sp. | reverse complement strand
TTTTTTGTGCCTGAATCAGCCGTGCTGCCCCTCGGACTGGAGCTGCATGTTCTCCACCACGATGTCGTGAATCTCGCCCAGGGTCGCGCAGTATTCCAGCACCTCCCAGGGCTTGTTGGTGTGGAAGTGGATCTTGATGAGCTCGTCATCCCCCACCGCCAGGAGGCAGTCCCCCTCAAAATGCTCCGTGATGTAGTCGAAGATCTCGTCCTCGTCCAGGTCGTGCCCCTCGATGAGCAGCTGCGTGTCAAACTTGAATTCCAGAATGTCAGCCATCTGTATGTGCTCCTTTGCTTTTTTCTTGGGGTTCATCCTTGTTTTCTTCAACGCGGGACATGCGAACTCCTGCCTGTCACGCAAAATTCATCGGCGTTCGGCTCATTTCGCCTCCGCCCAGTTCGCGCCCTGATGCACATCCGCCGACAGCGGCACGGACAGGCTCAGCACGCCCTCCATGGCCTCGCGGAGCAAATGCGCGGCGCGTTCGGCCTCATCCGGCGGACACTCCAGCAGCAGCTCGTCATGCACCTGGAGGATCAGCCGGCTTTGCAGCCCCTCCCGGCGCAGCGCCTCGTCCACCCGCACCATGGCCAGCTTGATGATGTCCGCCGCCGTGCCCTGGATGGGCGTGTTCATCGCGGCACGCTTGCCGAATTCGCGCACCATGGCGTTGGATGCGCTCAGCTCGGGCAGGTAGCGCCGCCGCCCCATGATCGTCAGGGCATAGCCGTTCGCCTGACCGTCCCGGACGGCGCTGTCCATAAAGCGCTTCACGCCCGGGTACTTGTCGAAATAGCGGCTGATGAAGGACTTGGCCTCCTTCTGGCTCACGCCGGTGTTGCGGCTCAGGCCAAATCCGCTGATGCCATAGATGATGCCGAAGTTGACCGCCTTGGCACGGCTGCGGAGGGTGGCATCGACCGCGTCCAGCGGCACGTCGAATATCTCGCTGGCCGTGCGGGCATGGACATCCTGCCCCGTGCGGAAGGCGGACAGCATCGCCTCGTCACCGGAGAAATGTGCCATCAGCCGCAGCTCGATCTGGCTGTAGTCCGCATCCACCAGCACCCATCCCTCCCGCGGGAGGAAGGCCTGACGGATCTCGCGCCCTTCCGCCGTGCGGACGGGGATGTTTTGCAGATTCGGCTCGGAGGACGAAATGCGCCCGGTGGCCGTCGCCACCTGATCGAAGGTGGAATGGACACGCCCGCCCCGGCCGTCCGTCAGCCGCAGCAGCCCCTCGATGTAGGTCGAATTCAGCTTGGTCAGCGTGCGATAGCGCAGGAGCGGGTCGATGATCTCCGGCGCGATGTCCCGCAGGCTCTCCAGCACCTCGGCGGAGGTGGAATACCCTTTGCTGGTCTTCTTGCCATGGGGCAGCCCCAGCTGGTCAAAGAGCATGTCGCCCAGCTGCTGGGTGGAATTGAGGTTGAAGGGCTTCACCGTCGTCCCCAGGCTCATGGAGCAGGCGCGGAAGACCGCCTGCTTGCTCTCCTCGATCTGGCTGACATAACGCTGACCCAGCCCGCGCAGGAAATCCGTATCCACCGCGAAGCCGACCTGCTCCATGCGGAAGAGCACCCGGGACAGGGGCATCTCCACATCCTGCATCAGGTGGAGCATCTTGTCCGATTCGATCCTCCGCCGCTGCCACGCCGACAGGGACAGCACGCCCCGCGCGTCCTCCGGCAAGCCGCCCCGCAGCGCCGACAGCGTATAGCTCTTCTCCTGCGGATTGATGAGGTACGCGCCCAGCATGGTGTCCCACGCGAATTTTTCCGGCAGCGGGAGCGTCAGCCGATCCAGCTGATGCCACAGGCGCTTGCCGTCATGCACGAGGGCGGGATGTGCACACAGCAGCGGCGCAAGCTGCGAAAGCACCTCGGCTGCGTCCAGCCCCGGCAGGAGCAGATCGCCCCCCAAGCGGACTTCACAGCATGCGCCGTCCTGCGCGGCGATGGACATGGCGGTGTCCCCCGCATACAGGGCGATCGGCCAGGATGCCTCCGTCAGCGCATGCAGCCAGGTCATCAGCGCGTCCGCCGTGTCGATGACCGCACATTCCCCGAAGGGCAGCAGCACCGGAGCCGTTTCCTCCACAGGCGCGCTTTCCACAGGCTGTCCGTCGCCGTTGTCCGCCGTGATCCGCTTCACCAGCGCATTCAACCGCAGCTTCTTCAGCGCGGGGACGGCCTGGCTCAGGTCGGGCAGACGGCAGTCCGCCAGACGGTATTCCACCGGCGCATCCCGCCGGATCGTCGCCAGCTCCTTGCACATGCGCGCCTGCTCCGGCCAGGTCTCCAGGCGTTCGCGCAGCTTGCCCTTCTCCTTGTCCGCATGGGCGAGGATGTCCTCCAGCGTGCCGTATTTTTGCAGCAGCTTCACGGCGGTCTTGTCGCCCACGCCGGGAATGCCGGGAATGTTGTCGCTGCTGTCCCCCGCAAGACCCTTCCAGTCCGTCACCTGCTCGGGTGCGAAGCCATATTCCTCATGCACCTTGGCAGGGGTGAACAGGGTCGTTTCCGAAATGCCCTTGCGGGTGAAGAGCAATTCCGTCACGCCGTCCACCAGCTGAAGGGCATCCCGGTCGCCGGTGAGCAGCAGCGGGCGCACATCGTCCGCCTCGGCCCGCAGGGACAGCGTGCCCAGCAGATCGTCCGCCTCCCAGCCCATGAGGGAGAACCACTTCACGCCCATATCGGTGAGCAGCTCGCGGATGGTGCGGAATTGCTGGCGGAGCTCCTCCGGGGTGGCGGAACGCCCCGCCTTGTAGTCCGCGTAGGCCGTGTGCCGGAAGGTCGGCGCATGCTCGTCAAAGCAGACGGCGATGTAGCGCACGTCCTCCTCCCGGATGACCTTGAGCAGCATGTTCAGAAAGCCGTAGATCGCATTGGTGTAAACGCCGTCTGCATCCATCAGGGGCAGGGCGTGAAAGGCGCGGTGCATCAGGCTGTTGCCATCGACGATGAGGAAGGTGTCCTTCTGCATGAGCGAACCTCCATGGTGAATAAGGATAATGGTAGTATACCACATTTTCCGGGCAAAGGAAAGCCCCGAAAGGAGAAGCCATGACCCTTCTGCTCGCATTGTCGATGCTTCTGCTGCTCCTGCGCTCAGCCACGGCGATGGAGGCCGCATCCGCCGCATGCCGCCTCTTCGTCACGGCGGTGCTCCCGGGGCTCTTCCCGTACATGGTGCTGTCCCTGATGCTCGTCAGCCGGGTGAAACGCCCCTCCCCCACCCTGCTGATGCTGCTGGGCTGGGGCGGCGGTTCGCCCACGGGGGCAGGGCTTCTGGCGGACCAAGCCCTCACCCGCCGCGAACAGGTGCGCCTTGCCGTTTCCTGCGCGACCATGAGCCCCATGTTCCTCCGGGGGACGGTGGGCGGATGGCTCGATTCCGGATCGGCCGGATGGGTGGTGCTCTTCAGCGTCCTTGCGGGCGGAGGGCTCGCCGGACTGGCTGCCGGGCGCTGCACCCCGGACGCGCCGGGAACAGCATCCGCCCCGTCGGCAGGTACACCTTTGTCCCTGGGCGCGGCGGTGGAGAAGGCATCCCGCACGATGCTGCTGGTCTGCGGCACGATGACGCTGCTGCGGGTGCTGTCCGCGCTGACGGAGGAGGCGCTTCCCCCGGCGCTGACCCTCCCCGTGCTGACCCTGCTGGAGGTCACGTCCGGCGCATCGATGCTGGCGGCGCTGCCCTGTCCGCTGGCTTTCCGGACGGCGCTGATCGCCGGTGCGGCGGGCTTCGGCGGACTGGCCGTCCTCCTGCAAAACCGCAGCGTCCACCCCCATGGGCTGATGACACCGGGGACGCAGCTGCTCTGGCAGGCGGTGCACGGCGGACTTTCCTTCGTGATCGCTTTGGGGATGATGTGTCTGCTGTGTTGACAATCCGGCAAAATGGGGTATAATTGATACTGGTTTCATATTGTCTTCGACCTCCGCAAATGCGGATTCCCATAGAAAGGAAGCAAAGCATGCAGGTTACGCATCCGCAGGAACCCTTTATGAACCTCCCCCAGGAGGACGTTTTCGTCGCCGTGAACGATCTGGGCGTGCAGCATGGCTACGGCTATGTGATGCACCAATTCCAGCCCAGCGTCTATCCGGATAAGCCGGTGAACATCTTCTTCACCATGGACTGCACGCCCGAGGCGGAATACCTGCTCTTCGGCGCATTGGTGGCGCGTGCGCGGCAGCTGCGGGAGCGCAACCCCGGCATGCCCGCCCGCATGTACACCTCCGTCATCCCCGGGGATGAACGCAAGCGCGCCTTCCTGGAGCACAACGGGCTGACCATGGGCAACAGCGAGGATCTGGTGCGCTTGCAGATCCCCCAGGAGGTCGGTGCGGAGCTGTTCAACTGCTCCATCATCCCCCTGCCGCTGAACACCCCCCAGGAAATGTCCGCCCTGGTGGAGCGCCTCCGCCAGAACGGCCTGGGTCACATCACCCTCCAGCACCTCCAGGGCCTGACGATGCACCCCGTCTTCCATGTGTGGGGCATCCTCTACGGGCAGAGCCTCGTGGGCGAATGCATCATCGCCGGACGCAGCGATGCCGCCGAGCTGGCCGGCATCTACATCGTGCCGGAGTATCAGCGGCGCGGCCTGGCCAAGCACCTGCTCAAGCGGGCGCTGAGCATCGTCGGTCAGGAGGGCGTCGCCGAGGTGCGTGCACGCATCATGAGCGCCAGTCAGCCCCAGGTTCGTCTGGTGCGTACCTTCGGTGCGGAGCTGCTGGAGCAGACGCTGCTCTTCCCCTGCCTGGAGCTGTAAATGAGGCATCCGCCGTGCGACCTGTGCGGCGGACTTTTCGTCCTCCGGTATTATCGCAAATCGATAATTCTACATTGACATTCAACGTCACAAATGATATACTCATGCTGACAAACCCCTGAAGGGAGGCTTCCCCCATGAAAGCTCCTGCACGTCCCGTGACCCTGATGCTGCTGGCGCAGATCGCCTGTACACTGACCATCCCCCTGACGATATGTGCTTTTCTGCCCGCCATCCGCACGGGTGATCCGCTGCGCATCCTGCGGGACATGGCGCTGTGCGGCTGTCTGGCGTATGCGGAATTCGAGGGCGTTCGCCTATGCGGGCGCATGCGGCATGCATCGGCATTTTCCGCCCGAAACGTCGCCGGTCTGGGGCGCATCATGGCGGCGCTCGGCGGCGGAGGATGCATCAGCCTGCTATGCGGTGATCCGCTGATGCCCCTTTTGCTGGCCGGACTGCCGGACATTTCGCCCATCGTGATGCACCTGCTGATGCCCTTCACCCTGCTGACGCTGTCGCTGATGCTCCGTGCCGTGCAGGTGCTCATGCGCCGCGCGGTGGACATGCAGGTGGAATCCGACCTGACCGTATGAGGTGAAGCACATGAAAAACCGTTTTTCCGAGCCGAAGCTGCTCTTCACCCTGCTGGCGGCGGCATCGGTGGTCGCCATCGCCGCCGGGACGTATCTGGGCGTGGCGCTGGGCTTTGCGGGCGATATGGTCACGGCCGCGCTGTCCGTCATCGGCATGCTGCTCTGGGCGATGATCTGGGGGGACTTCATCGGCCTGTGTCTGCGGCTGCGCACGGGCGAAAGCGCCTTCACCGACGCGAACAGCCGCACATTGCGCGTCATCCGCAACGGGCTGTTCGGCCTGGCCATCGTGGCGGAGGCCGCTGCATGGTTCGGCGGATGCCGCGATGTGGTCTATCAGGTGATCGAGCGCGTGCTCCTGCCGGGGTTCTTCCTGGCGGTCGCGCTGGCGGCACATGTGCTGCGCAGGCTGCTGGAGCACGCCATGGCGCTGGAGGCAGAACAGGAGGGTATCGTATGATCCGAGTCGATCTGGACGTGATGATGGCACGCCGCAAGATGTCCCTGACGGAGCTGAGCGCGCGGGTGGGCATCACCATGGCGAACCTCTCCATCCTCAAGAATGGGCACGCCAAGGCCGTGCGCATGTCCACGCTGGAGGCCATCTGCAAGGCGCTGAACTGTCAGCCGGGGGACCTCCTGATCTACGACCCATCGGCGGATGCCCCTGAGGACTGATCCGCCCAAAAGCTGCATTGTCCCTGCCGGAAAAGCGAATATCCGGCGGCTGTGTTTCGTGTGCCCTGAAAGGCATGTCCGCCCTTCAAAAAAAGTCCGATGCCCGATTAACCGTTTCCGTTTTCCCCCCACTATATCAGCGAACGACGTCGTATCGCAAAACGCATTCTCCGGGAGGAACGCATGACCCATCAGGAACGCATTGCTGAGATGTCCCGCGCCGTCCGCGCGTGGTGCATCGCCCGAACCCCTACCCGTCAGGAGGCCGAGGATCTCACCCAGGATGTCCTCCTGGCCATGCTGGAATCCGCCCCCAACCTGCACGACGAAGGGGCATTCTATGCCTTCATGTGGGGCGTGGCACGCAATGTCTACCGCCAATGGGTCAGCCGCCGCTCCCGCCGGAACGAATGCGAGCTGACCGACAGCGCCTGCACACAGGAATTCCCCGCCGATGCCCCGGAGGACATCGCCCTGCTGCGGCGGGAATTGACGCTGCTCTCCCATCAGTACCGGGAAGCGGCCATCCTCTACTATGTCCGCGGCATGAAGACGGCGGAGATCGCCCGTGTGCTCTCCGTCAGCCAGAGCATGGTCAAATACCTGCTGTTCAAGGCGCGCATCATCCTGAAGGAGGGTATGGAAATGGAACGGAATTACGGCACGCAGAGCTATCACCCCCGTCACCTGTCCCTGCGCTATTGGGGACAGGGGCCGAATCACTACTACAACGCGGCGGATTCACTCATCCGCCAGAACATTCTCTTCGCCTGCTATCACGAGGCACTCACGCCCGAGCAGATCGCCCTGGAGATCGGCGTGGGACTGCCCTACATGGAGGGCGACATCGCCGCGCTGACCGAAATCGGCCTGCTGACGGCCAAGGGCGGCAAATACCGCACGGACATGGTGCTCTTCACCGCCGATTACGCCAAGGAAGCCGCCCAGCAGATCGCCCCGGAGGCACGCGCCATCGCCGAATGCATCCGCCGCTGCCTGCATGACAAGGCCGATGCCGTCCGCAAATTAGGCTTCACCGGCAGCAACATGGACAGCGTGTCCCTGGCGTGGCAGATGAGCGCGATCCTGCTGCACCGCGCCATCGTCGAAGGGGTCGGCATGCGGAACAGTCCTGCGCTTCCGCCGGACAAGTGGGGTGTCCCCTGCCTTTGCTGGGCAGTGGAGGACGGCGCGGTGTCCAATGAGGACTTCGTATTCGGCGCATCCAACATGGCTGACGACCACGGCGATGTCATTCATTTCATGGACTTCCCCATCAACGGTGACATGGTGCATCACACCTTCTTCCCCGGCCGGGCGTACATGAATGTGTTCCTGTCCATCGCCCACGGCACGGCGGACGCGCTCTCGGAGAACGATGCGGCCATCGCGGCGGAGCTGGTCAGAAAGGGCTATGTCCTGCGCACGGAAGACGGTCTGCGCGTGAACTGCCCCGTGTTCACCCAGGCGCAGTTCGATGTGCTGCTGACGCTGCTTTCGCCCGCCATACAGGAGATCGAAGCCCTCGCGCTGACCATCCTGCAAAAGGACAGGGCACTGCTGTGCGAGCATGTGCCGGTGCATCTGCAGACGCGCGCCGCCGATATGGCGTATTTCCGCCTGTTCGACTCGGCCATTTCCCTGCCGATGTCGCTGCTCTATGCGGATCACGTCCTCGCCGCGTGTCCGGCAGCCTCCGTCCTCCCCACGACCTATGTGCTCTTCGGCTGACACATCGCCCCTCGCCGCGTGCGGGGGGCTCAGACTGTCAGTAGGCCGCACCTTCAGCAAGAGTAATTCGCCGTCTGCAAGGCTCTCATCGTATCGCCCGGGAGCCTTCGGCTCATTTCAACGCCTCGAAGAGGCTGCCGGGCGGGCGGGGCGTTTTCCGTAGCAAAATCCCATTTTGCGGAGGAAAACATCTCTCTTCGGCCATCACCGGACAAGAGTCCGGCGCTGGCTTCGCGGGGCGATTGCAAGCAATCGCTGCCCGCTCGTCGCGCATGCGCGACCTTCTCTTCGTCCATCACCAGACAAAAGTCCGACGCTGGCTTCGCGGGGCGATTGCAAGCAATCGCTGCCCGCTCGTCGCGCATGCGC
>CAZJOA010000126.1:0-8173 GCA_964547515.1 uncultured Faecalibacterium sp. | reverse complement strand
TGTTTGAAGTACAGCCCCCCCACGCTCCACGCGGGAACTGTTTGGAGTACAGCCCCCCCACGCTCCACGCGGGAACTGTTTGGAGTACAGCCCCCCACGCTCCACGCAGGAACTGTTTGGAGTACAGCCCCCCACGCTCCACGCGGGAACTGTTTGGAGTACAGCCCCCCACGCTCCACGCGGGAACTGTTTGGAGTACAGCCCTCTCCATCGCGTGAAAATGGGTCGAAGACCCCTCGTCCTGGTCGGACTACCGTCCGACAACGTCCTCGGGGGCAATCCCTCCGACCGAAATCAAAGATTTCGGCCACCTCCCTTTTTTCGGCCTGTGTCGGGACAAGCCCCGCCCCAGGCTTCGCGGGGCGATTGCAAGCAATCGCTGCCCGCTCGTCGCGCAAGCGCGACCTACAGGGGAGGCTTTTGGCGCTCGCGTCCGTCCCACGCGGGTGCTGTATGAAGGAAAAGTCAACCCAATCGCGAGAAAATGGGTCGAAGACCCCTCGTCCTGGTCGGACTACCGTCCGACAACGTCCTCGGGGACGGCGTGCCCGTCACGCGGGCGCTGCATGGAAGTTCCGCCCCCTCCATTGAAAAAAGGGGTCGAAGACCCCGAAGTCCCCCCGCGCCTTGCCGCGCGATGGCAAAAGTGCTATAATACCGTGGGCTGTATGTCAGCCGCAACCAAAGGGACGAGGAAGGGACGAACCGGGATGTTCACGGCGAAAATGAAGGAAACCTTTTATTACCTGCGGGCGTTCATCGTGTGGGCGGTGCTGAGCGCGGCGGTGGGGGCGGTCTGCGGCCTGGTGGGCGGCGCGTTCGCCATGGCGGTGGAGCTTGCGACCCACCTGCGTCAGCAGACGGCCTGGCTGCCCTGGCTGATGCCCGCAGCGGGTCTGCTCATCGCGGGACTGTACCACGCCCTGGGACTGCCCCTGTCCATCGGCACGGATGAGATCATCAAGACCGTCCGCACGCAGGAGGGCGTGTCCATCAAAATGGCACCCGCGATCTTTGTGTCCACCGTGCTGACGCACCTCACCGGCGGCTCTGCCGGTCGCGAGGGCGCGGCGCTCCAGCTGGGCGGCTCCATCGGCGTGGCCATGTCCCATGTGCTCAAGCCCCTGGGGGACAATCGGCGCATCTTCCAGCTATGCGGCATGGCGGCGCTGTTTTCCGCGCTGTTCGGGACGCCCCTGGCGGCGACCGTCTTCGTGCTGGAGATCATCGACATCGGCAGGTTCAACCATCGGGCGCTTTTGCCCTGCCTGATCTCCGCGCTGGCGGCACAGCAGGTCGCCCTGGCCATCGGTGCACCGGCGGAGGCCTTCCCGCTGGCGGACGGCCTGGCTGATGTCAGCCCGCTGACGCTCCTGCAGGCCGGCGGCATCGGCCTGTGCTGCGGTGCGGTCGCCATCCTCTTCTGCTATGTGATGCATTTTTCCGGGCGGACCTTCCGTCGGCTGCTGCCGAACGATCTCCTGCGCATCGCGCTGGGCGGCGCGGCGGTGACGGCACTGGCGGCGGCCCTGGGGACGGCAGACTATCAGGGCAGCGGCATGCAGGTGATCCTGACGGCGCTGGGCGGGGACGCAAAGCCCTGGGCGTTCGCGCTGAAGATGCTTTTCACGGCGCTGACGCTGGGCACGGGCTACAAGGGCGGCGAGATCGTGCCCTCGTTCTTCGTCGGAGCGACGCTGGGCTGCACGGTCGCACCGCTGCTGGGGGCTGATCCGGCATTGGGTGCGGCGCTGGGTCTGGTCGCGATGTTCTGCGGCGTGACCAATGGCGCGCTGGCTTCCATCGCCCTAGCGACGGAGCTGTTCGGCGTGGAATACCTGCCGCTCTTCGCCATCGCCGCCGCAGTCAGCTACGCCCTGAGCGGACATGTCAGCCTGTATCACACGCAGGCCTTCTCCGAGGACAAAATGGGACACCGGGAACAGGGCATGGCGTGAAGCAGCCGTCCGCCGGCACGAAAAAGCGTCCTCCTTCGGCGAACGAGGGAGGACGCTTTGCTGTCAGTACATGAAGTTGGGCAGGTACACCCACACGCGCACGGACGCGGAGAGGAAGTAATTCGCAGCGGAGGACGGATTCAGCTCCAACAGACCCCATTCGCCCTGGCGGAGGATGAGCGTGCCCTCGATGATGTCAGCCTCGAGGTACAGGAAGTTGGGGGAATCATCGCCCGGGCCGAATTTGCTCCATGCATTGTGGTACGGCAGGGCGATCATGGAGGGGGTGAGGGCGGAGTAGCTGTCCTCATAGGGCAGGGCATTGAGCAGGTAGTTCTGATCGGAGCGTTCGAAGCAGCTCACCGGTACATAGCCGCGGCGGCTTTGACCGTCCGCCGTGAAATCGATCAGCACCCACGCCCGTCCGCCGTTATCCCGGAAGAGGGAATAGCAATGGACGGTCTGGGCGGACATATCCGGCAGAGCGCTGCACACATAATGCGTGCCCGGGCCGGAATACAGGTCGCCGCCGGAGACGGTCAGGGACACATAGACACCGTTGGTGGACACCTCCGACGCGAACGAGCTGGAAAACAGCGTCAGCGGATCGTTGCTGTCAGCCAGCGCCGCGCACGGCAGCATCAGCAGGATACAGAGCAGGGCGGCGAACGCTTTCTTCATGGCGAAACCTCCTTGTCGATGGCGGTTGATGCGGACATTTCTGTGCGTCCATTATAGTGTATCCCGCACCGTACGTCAAGCGTGGGGGCTTCGGGGTCTGCGACCCTCTTTTTCGCGGGGGTCATTGACCCCTTTTTCTCGCGATGGAGGGGCTTGTCCTGACACAGGCCGAATAAGGTCGCGCTTGCGCGACGAGCGGGCAGCGTGAACGAAATTGTTTAACAGGAATTGGTATTCCCCATCACACCATCAGCCGGGGCTCTTCGGGGGTGTCCTGGGGGTTTGCCAGCGGCTTCCCCATCCAGATCACGTCATGCCATTCCCCCATCTTGTACCCCGAATGCGGGAAGCGCGCCATCTCCGTGAACCCGAACTTCTCATGCAGCTTCACGCCGCGCTCGTTGGGCAGGGTGATGCACGAATACGCATTCAGGAATCCCTGACGCTCCACGCAGTCCAGCAGCTCGGTCATCAGCGCGGTGCCGATGCCCTCGCCCTCGATGCCGTGCGCCAGATAGATGGACAGCTCCACGTTCCAGCGGTACGCGGCCTTTGTGCGGAAGGTGGACGCATAGGCAAAGCCCACGACGCGGTCGTTCTTCTCCGCGACGAGGAAGGGATAGCGGGGGTCGCTGATACGGGCGACGAAATCCGCCGATGTGGGGGCTTCCGCCACGAAGGTGATGGCGGTCTTGTGGACATAGTGGGCATAAATGGCGGCGACGGCGGATGCATCGGCAAAGGTGGCGAAACGAACCATGAAAAGAACCTCCTCGAAGGTTGGTGGACATGCGGGATCGTTGTCCCTATCATAGCACATTTTGCACGAAGGAGCAACCATGAATTATTTCACCTTTGTGTCTTCGCAAGGTTTTGATTTACAGGAAAAGCGGATTGCGCTATAATAAACGGGACAGAACCCACGAGGAGGCGTGACCTGAATGAAGAAGCGAATGCTGATCCTGGCGGCTTTGCTGCTGCTGGTGAGCGTGATGAAGGTGGCGTGCGCGGAGAGTCCCGAGGCGCTGTACCGCATCGTTCTGCGGACGGAGGCGGGGGACATGCCGCTTTGCACGGGCATTGTGTTCGGCACGGCGGACACCCTGCTGACGGCGGCGGACTGTCAGCGTGAGGGCGAATGCATCGCCATCGGTGCGGACGGCGAGCATGCCGTGTCCGCGTGGGAGGCGCTGGACGACACCGGTGCGGCGCTACTCCGCCTGGCGGACAGCACCGCTGCTGTGCCCGTCCCCGTCGCTGCGGACACCGCATCCGCCGTTCCGGTGATTTATGGCGTCACCGCCCAGGGTCTGACCGTCAGCGCGGAATGCACCGCCCCCCAGAGCAGCCTCCAGCATGGCCGGGAGGATCTCGTCCTGTCCGCCATGGAGGGTCTGCTGCCCGGCGCGGTGGTGCTGGACGGCAAGGGGGCGCTGGTGGCGCTCACCGTCCGTCAGCAGGCCGAGGGGCATGGGCTGTATACCGGGGTGTACGCCATGGACATCGGGCGTGCGCTGTCGGGCGCGGCATCGGCGTTCATCCCGGTGGACGTGGCCTGGGCGGACGGCGAGGTCAGGCTGACCTGGACGGACGAAACGCGCACCGCCGGGCTGTATTGCCTGTGCATCATCGCGGAGGAGAACGAGTTCTACACCGCCCTGCACCTGGACACGGCGGAGCGGGACGTGACCCTGCCGCTTGCGCCGGGGCATCACTATGATTTCCTGCTGCAATGGCTGGCCGACGAAAATCAGGACATCGCCTTTGACTGGGACAGCATGCAGTCCTTCACCCTGCCGGAGGTGAACGTCAGCCTGCCGGGCTTTGCGCAGACGGGCAGCCTGGTCATCGCGCCGCAGGGGAAGAAGCTGTCCGAACGGCTGACACCCCCGGCGCGCTACACCCTGCAGGCGCTTTCCTCGGCGCAATACAGCCGGTATTACCAGATCGTCTGCACCCATGCGGTCACGCAGGAGACCGAGCTGCCCATGACGTATTGGCTCACCGCGCCGGACGGGCAGTTCTATGCGGAGGATAACGTCTGCACCCTTTCCCCGACGAACGCGGGGATGGAGCAGCTGTTCTCCCTGCCGATCGACGAGCTGCTGACGGAATGCGCCGCGTTTTCCGGCCAGGGGACGCTCCCGCTGGGGGAATACAGCCTGAGCTGGTGTCTGGGCGGACGGCTGGCGGGACGCTTCTCCTTCACCGTGGAGGAAGCCGCCGGAGCGGACATCCCTGCGGAGGATGCGTCCGCCGTGCTGGTGGAGAGCCTGCGCGTCACGGCGGAGGACGGCTTCATCCATGCGGACTGGTCGGACAGCGCCGTCCCCGCGGGGAAGACGGTCATCACCTATGTGATGTATGACGGCAACGGCTATTACAGCTACACCGTGACCGATGCGGCAGAAGGGAAAACGCAGTTCGTGAGCATTCCGGGGGACAGGTGTGTCATCTGGGCGGTGGCGGCGGACAGCAAGGATGCCTTCCTCACCCCCGAAACAGCCGCGCAATGCGTGACGCTGGACATTCCCGCAGCGCAGCCCATCAGCCTATACGGCCTGAAGAACCTGCGCTGCGCCGTGACGGTCCATGCCGATCCCAATGCGGCTGCAAGCGGCGAATACCTGCCCGTTCTCCCCGTGACCCGCGAGGCATTGACGCGCGGCGATTCTCTCTTCTTCCAGACGGAGGACACCTACACCGTGGCGGAGGCCTCCGAAGGCCATGCGCTGAACGTGGTGCTCACCACGCCGGACGGCACGCGCCTGATGTCCCCCGGCGCATACTCCTTCATGCCGGAATACGCTGCATCCGACCTGTGGGTGATGGACATCACCGAATTGGCGGACGGCTATTCCACCCTCCTGGACGGCGCAGCCTGGCCGTCGGGGGAATACACCGTGTGCTATTCCATCGGCGGACAGACCGTGGCGGAGCTCGCCTTCACCCTGGAGTGACGCGATGAAGACGCAATGGGGGCGGCTCTTCCGCCTGTTTCGCATCATGCTGACCATCAGCGCGTTCACCTTCGGCGGGGGCTTTGTGATCGTGTCGCTGATGAAGCGCCGCCTGGTGGACGAGGAACACTGGCTGACCGAGGACGAAATGCTGGACATGGCGGCATTGGCGCAGGCCGCGCCGGGGGCGATTGCGGTGAATGCGGCGATCCTGGTGGGACGGCGCATCGCCGGACTGCCCGGGATGGCCGTGGCCGTGCTGGGGACGCTCATCCCGCCGGTGGGCATCATCGGTGTCATCAGCCTGATCTATGCCGAATTCGCCGGGAACGAATGGGTTCGTGCGGCGCTGACCGGCATGAGCTGCGGCGTGGCGGCGGTCATCGCCGATGTGGTCTGCGGCCTGGGCGGCAAGATCCTCCGCACGCATGATGTGCTGTCCATCACGCTGATGGCAGTCGCCTTCGTGCTGACGGTGTCCCTGCACGTCAACGTGATCGTGCTCATCCTGGGCGCGGCGGGGGTGGGGGTCATCCGCCTCCTGCTGGACAAGGGAGGGGTTCGCCATGCTGACTGACCTGCTGACGGCCTTTTTGCAGGTGGGCACATTCTCCATCGGCGGCGGATACGCGGCCATGCCCCTCATCCAGGCGCTGACGGTGAACGCCCATGCCTGGCTGAACGCCGCGGAATTCGCCGACCTCGTCACCATCGCGGAAATGACCCCCGGGCCGATCGCGGTGAACGCGGCGACCTTCGTGGGCATGCGTCTGGCGGGATGGTCGGGCGCATTGGCGGCGACACTGGGCTGCGTGCTGCCCTCCCTGCTGATCGTGAACCTGCTGAGCTGGTGCTACAGCCGTTTCCGCGAAGGGCGCGCCATGCAGACCCTTCTGGCGACGCTGCGTCCGGTGGTCGTGGCGCTCATCGCCTCTGCCGCCGTCTCCCTCATCCGCAGCGCCTGTACCAGCCCGTCCGGCGGATTCTCCCTCCCCGGCTGCATATTGATGCTCGCCGCCTTCATCGTCCTGCGCCGCACCAAGTGCAGCCCCATCCTCGTCATGCTCCTGTGCGGAATCACCACGCTTGCTGCTGCAATTATGAATTAGGAATTATGAATTAGGAATTGAGAGTGTTTTGCCCCCGGATAAGCCATGCCCCCGACTTTTCCGGTGCAGAACATTCTAAATTCATCATTCACAATTTCAGCACAGGCAAAACATTCCAAATTCCTCATTCCTCATTCACAATTCCTAATTCCCCCAAAGGGGGGGTGGAGGAGGTTCTCATGTCCCTGCACGATCAGATCACCGGTATCCTTGCCGCCGCTGTGGAACGCCACGAATGCGCCGGCGTGAACGTCCTCGTCCGCCGTCATGGCGAGGAAATGCTCTACACCCAGGCCGGTATGGCCGACATCGCCGAGGGGCGGCTCATCCAGCGGGACAGCATCTTCCGCCTCTACAGCCAGACCAAGCCCATCACCGCCGCCGCCGTCATCCTGCTGATGGAACGCGGCCTCATCAGCCTGATGGACGGGGTGGACATGTACCTGCCGGGCTTCCGCGATCCGAAGGTCGTGGACGCGGAAGGGAAATTGTCCCCCGCGTACCGTGCGCCATGGCTGATCGAGCTGCTGGGCATGACGGCGGGACTGGCCTATCCGGACAGCGACCCCGCCGGACAGTACGCCGCGCGGGTCTTTGAGGATGCCCACGCGCAGATCCGTTCAGGCGGCGGCATCCCCACCGTGGAATTCATGAACCGCCTGGGCGAACAGCCCCTGGCCTTTCAGCCCGGGACGCACTGGCGGTATTCCACCTGCGCGGATGTGCTGGGCGCGGTGGTCGAGGTGGTGACGGGCAAGCGCTTCGGCGAATTCCTGCAGGAGGAGTTCTTCATCCCGCTGGAAATGACGGACACGGCCTTCTGGGTGCCGGAAAGCAAACGCGAACGCTTCGTGACCTGCTATGAGCGGGTGGACGGCGGACTGACCCCCTGGCGCGGCATGAACCTGGCCTGCGGCGTATACGACCGCGAACCGGCTTTCCAATCCGGCGGCGCGGGTCTTGTGTCCACCCTGGAGGACTACAGCCATTTCACCGACATGCTCATGAACGGCGGCGTATGGAAGGGGCGGCGCATCCTGTCCCCCGCGTCGGTGCAATTCCTCACCACGCCCCAGCTGAACGACACCGTCCGCAAGGACATGTGGGACAGCCTGAGCGGCTATTCCTACGGCAAGCTGAACCGGGTGTGCGTCGAGCCGGAACAGGTGGCTGGACTGGCGCTCCCGGGCGAATTCGGCTGGGACGGCTGGCTGGGCAGCTACATGTGCTGCTTCCCGTCCGCCGGGCTGACGCTCCTGTCCATGCAGAACACCACCAACGCAGGCACGTCCGCCGTGGTGCGCAGGGTACGCAACGCCCTGCTGGCGGACATCAGCCGGAACACGGCAGGGTGATGGCCGGACGGGTCGAACGGGGCGCGCAGGAGCGACTTGAATGCGGGGAAGGCTGTGGCCGTCTCCGCGACATCGCGCAAATAAGCGGCTTCACACTGCCGCCGCGTACA
>CAZJOA010000125.1:0-8174 GCA_964547515.1 uncultured Faecalibacterium sp. | reverse complement strand
CGGGGTGTCAGCCGAATGGGCGCGTGCTCCCTCAGCGTCCGCCGATTGGCGATGCCCCGCGTCCCCGTCATGGCTCGATCCCGCAGGTCTTCAGCCCCCGCACGAATTCCTCCGGCAGCGGCGCGGTGAATGTCATCCGCTCGCCCGTGCGCGGGTGCGTGAAGGTCAGCGTGTAGGCGTGCAGCATCAGCCGCGGCACCTTCAGCCCCTTTGCGCTGCCGTAGATGGGGTCGCCGCAGACCGGATGCCCCATGTGCCTGGTGTGGACGCGAATCTGATGCGTCCGCCCGGTCAGGATGTGCACGTCCAGCAGCGTCGCCCCGTTGCCCCGCGCCAGCACCGTCCATTCGGTGATGGCCTCGCGGCCGTCCTCGTCCACCGCCATCTTCTTGCGATCCTTCTTGCTGCGCGCGATGGGCGCTTCGATGCGCCCCGTGTCCTCCCGCAGATTCCCCTCCACCAGCGCACGGTAATGCTTCTCCATTTCCCGCGCCGACAGCTGCTGACTCAGCGCCAGCTGGGCGGCATCGTTCTTCGCCACCAAGAGCAGTCCGCTGGTGTCCTTGTCCAGCCGGTGGACGATGCCCGGCCGCAGTTCGCCGCCGATCCCACCCAGGCTGTCCAGATGGTGCAGCAGTGCGTTCACCAGCGTGCCGTCCTCGTTCCCCGCCGCCGGATGCACCACCATGCCGCAGGGCTTGACCACCACGGCCAGGTCGGCATCCTCATACAGGATGGTCAGGGGGATGTCCTGCGCCTGGGGGACGGCGGGCTTGGGCGCGGGGATGGTCAGCACGATCGCCTGACCTGCCCTGGCCTTAAAGCCCACTTTCGTGACCTGCTGCCCGTCCGCCGTGACCTGACCGTCCCCGATCAGCGCCGCGATCCGGCTGCGCGTCAGCCCGCTGCATTCCGACAGCTGCACATCCAGACGCCTTCCGTCCGCCGTCACGCGAACCTCATTTGCTTCCATCGTGTTTCTCTCTCCATTCCTCCGGGCGCAGCAGCATCGTCAGTGCCATCAGCACCGCGCCCACCGTCAGCGCCGCGTCCGCCACGTTGAATATGGCGAAATCCACAAACAGCACCTCGAACATGTCCACCACATAGCCCCGCAATACCCGGTCGATCAGGTTGCCCGCCGCGCCGCCCAGCATCAGCATGGCCGCGATGCGGCTCGCTGTCCCCAGGCGATAACGCCTCAGCACCAGCCACCCCGCCACGATGCATCCCGCTGACACCAGACCCAGCACCCACGCCCGCCCGCTGAACAGGCTGAAGGCCATGCCGGTGTTCTCGGCGTAGGCCAGCCGCATGACCCCCGGCAGGAGCGTCACCGGGTGCGTCAGGCGACCGCAGCCCCATTTGACCAGCTGATCCACAAGCACCGTCACGACGGCGATCCAGCTGTACTTTCGCATGTGTCTACTCCAATCTGCGCTGCACAAGGTTGACGATCTCCGCCAGAAAGTCCCCGATGACCGGGAGATTCCGCTGCGCCAGATCCTGCAAGAGCCACACCAGCACCGCGCCCAGGATGGTGAAGCCGATGGCCGTCCCCAATCCGCGGACGATCCCGCCCAGCAGGTGCATCCGGTAGAAGCGCCGCCTGTCCTCCAGAAAGCGGATGTAATCCGGCAGGCGAAGGCGTTCCAGTGCCATGATGTGCTCGTCTAATTTCTGCGCCATCCAGGCCGTCCATTCCTTCATTCCCCCACCCCCCTTAAGAGCAGTATGGAGCTTGGCGGATGACTTTATGCGGAAGGCTTGATGGAGAATTAGGGGATTATGAATTGTGAATTATGAATTAGGAATTATGAATTAGGAATGTAGTGACTGCGCCATGGGTCGCGACCAGGGCATCACCATCTCAATTCCTAATTCATCATTCCTAATTCCTCATTTCATTCAGCGCAGCGTGGAAGAGCGAGCGCACAGCGCTGTAGGCCATCTTCGCCTGACGATGCTCGTTCACCACGCCCTTGTTGTTGTGCGTGCGCGGGCGGGACATGGCCCAGGCTTCGTCCACGCGCACATCGGCGAACTGCCAGATGAACACGCCGCTGCAATCGGGATGGTTCAGCACGGCCTGGAGCTGTTCGCGCAGGATGGTGCACTGGCGTTCCTCCGACCATTTGGCTTCGCCGATGGGGTCATGCCAGCCATAGATCGCACCGGCGCCGATCTCGCTGACGATGAGCGGCCTGTCCGACGCGCCGGACGCGCGGAGCTCCTGCAATTTGCGGTCGATGCTGTCCGCCACCGGCGCATCGTAGTACCACTGGGGATAGATGTTCACGCTGACCACATCGCTGTCGGCCAGAACCTTGCTGCCCGGACGCTCCAACAGCGCCGCCGTCATCGGCCGGGACGCATCCAGGGCATGCAGCAGGCGGAAGGTCTGCCGATAGCAGTCCGCGCCGTAGTCCGTGTCATCCGCGCATTCGTTCAGGCAGCCCCAGATGAAGATGGACGGGTGATTGTGATGCTGCGCCACCATTTCCTCGGTGCAGAGGCGATGCTGCGCCATGAAGTGCGGATTGCGCATGCGTTCCTCGTTCAGGCCGCGGGCATGGGATTCCTCCCACACCAGCAGACCCATTTCGTCGCACAGATCCAGGAAGCGCGGATCGTTGGGATAATGGCAGGTGCGCACGGCATTCGCGCCCATGGCCTGCATCAGGTGAATGTCCTGCACCATGGCATCCACCGGCACGGCACAGCCAAACGCGCCGTACTCCTCATGCCGGTTGAAGCCCCGCAGGTGCAGCTTCCGCCCGTTGAAGAGGATGTCCTTCCCGCTGACCTCCACCGTGCGGAAGCCGAAACGGTCGATCAGGTCGTCCGCCGGATGACCATCCAGCCACAATGCGGCGGACACCTCGTACAGCACGGGGGACTCGACCTCCCAGGGCTGCACATCCGGACAGCCGATGTTCTGCGTGACGCGGATGCATTCCCCGGGCGCGAGCGTCACCGGGATGGGCGTGCCGGGCTGATCGGCCGCCGTCAGCCGAAGCTCACCCGTCAGCGGTGTGTCGCTCAGGCTGACGACATCCGCCGAAATATGCGCCTGCCAGCCGTCCGCCGTGCGCACGGGCGTGACATGCAGCTGCGCCACATACGCCGCACCAAGGCATTCCACGTCCACCGGACGGCTGATGCCGCCATATGAATAGTAGTCGTTGGGGACGTGCAGGGCGCTGTCCTCGCCGAAACGGTTGTCCACCTCCACGCGCAGGGTGTGCATGCCCTGGGGGACGGCCTTCGCGATGGCATCGAAGGCGGTGTACGCGCCGTAATGCCGTGCAAGCTCCACGCCGTCCAGGCTGACCCGCGCACGGAAGCTCACCCCGCCAAAGCACAGGCGGACATTCCCGCCGAGGGCGAGCTGCTGTTCATACACGGCGCGGCCACGGTAATCATGCAGGGCGGGGATGCTCTCCCACACGCCGGGGACGAGGGTCTTCATCGGGGCGGACAGTCCGCCAGTATCCAGGGTCGTCAGCGTCCACAGGGGTGCGGCTTCGCGGCTGGGGCGAATGCGATGGGTCGGGAAGAGTCGCTGCATGGTGCATGTCCTTTCTGTCGGGGGTGTTGTCTGCTGACATTATACCATGCTCTTGCGCGATTGGCAATTCTCCGATAAAATGATGCGCAGGATGAAACCTCCGCCCCGTCCGGAGCATCATACAGGTGTAAAGCGCTTTACAGGAGGAAGACCGATGACCAACGATGACTTCGCCAGCCGCATCGTCGCCATGCAGGGGACGCTCTACCGGGTGACATGCGCGCTGCTGCGTGACCATGCGGATCGGGAGGACGCTGTGCAGTCCGCCATCGAGAAGGCCTGGCGCAAACGCGGACTCCTCCGGGACGAAAGCCGCCTCCAGGCCTGGATGGTGCGCATTCTCATCAACGAATGCTACGCCATCCTGCGCCGGCAAAGGCGGGAAGCCCCCGTGGAGACCATCCCGGACAGCCCTGCGCCCCCCGATTCCGACCCGAATCTCTACCGCTTCTTTTCCCGCCTGCCCGATACCCTCCGCCTGACCATGGTGCTGCACTATGTGGAGGGCTACGACGTGAAGGACATCGCCCGCATGCAGCGCATTCCCCCGGGGACGGTCAAAACACGGCTGATGCGCGGGCGCGAGAAAATGAAGCAAGACCCCGAGCTGTGCGATATGGAGGTGCAGGAGCGATGAACAAGCCCGATTTCACCAAGACCTACGGCAATGTGCCCGCGTCCTTTGCCCATCGGGTGGAGAACACCCTGCGCCGTTGTCAGAAGGAGGAGCAATATCCGATGAAGAGCAAGAGGTACATCATCATTCTGGCGGCAGTGCTTTGTCTGGCGCTGACCACCACGGCCATTGCCGCAGTGCTGTCCAGCACGGTCGATTTCTTCAACCTGCATTACGGCGGACTCTTCAGCGACGAGCTGGAAAACGGAAAACACGTCACCGGCGGACAGTCCACCGAATTGAACGGCGTGGTCTTCACCCTGAGCGACGCGGTCATCAGCGACCACGTCACCGCCTGGGGCGACGACGAACGCGAACTCAACACCCTGGCGTTCTGGGCGACGGGCTTTGCGTCCGCCGCAGAGGGGGAGAACATCATCCTTCTGGCGGGCGATGATTACAGCGTCAATGACGCGGCAGGGTACGCGCTGTACTACGGCGACATGTACCCCGCAGCCCCGGGGGGCGCGAAGACCTACGCCGAGCTGGCGCAGGAAAAGGGCGCGGTCATCCGGGTGGTGCGTGCCATTCCCAATGGCATTCTGGATGAAAACGGCGAGCTCTATCCCACCACGCCGGGGGCAAGCGTTATCCCCCATGAGGACGGCACGGTGGAGTTCTCCGTCGAGATCCCGTCCGAAACGGAAGTGCCCGTGCAGGACAGCTACCGCCTGAGCATGTACCTCTGGGTGGAGGATGTTGGCCTGAATGGCGAACCCATCGAGGGCACGAGCCACACCCAGGACTGGATCGTCACCCTGACCCCGGACAAGGCCGAATGATACAACAAAGGGGGCTTCCGCAGTTCATGCGGAAGCCCCCGGATCGTCATACAAGGCGACACCTCACTGTTCGCTCGCGGCCAGCTCGTTCGCCATCTCGACCAGGTACGCCAGTGCGATGTTCAGCCGCCTGACATCGCCGGTGCTGAAGCTGCTCGGCCATTCCAGCACCTGCGCCGTGATGGCCTCGCGTATCTGCGCCGCCAGCGCATTGCCCTCCGGCAGCAGGTGCACATGCACGATGCGCCTGTCCGCCGTGCTGCGCGTGCGCTCCAGAAGCCCGCGCTCCCGCAGCGCATCCAGCAGCGGCGTGATGTTCGGCTTGGCGATCCCCAGGCTCGCGCTGATCTCGGTGATGGTCATGTCCCTGTCCGAGAGCATGCACAGGATCTGGATATGCGAAAAGGGCATGTTGAACTTGCGGGTGATGGCCTCCACACGCACGAGTCTCTTTGGCAGCAGCGGCAGGGCGGCATAGAGGTTCTCTGAAATGGCGCTGACCAGATCGGCATCGTCGTTCCAATGCTTGGGCATGAGCGTTTCTCCCCTTCATCATTTCGGCTTGGAGGGCACGCTCGACCGTCACCGAACAGCGTTCCGGAAAAGCGACCACTGTATACAGTGTATCACATCCTTCGGCCAAAAGACAAGATTTCTTGTACACAAAAATATGTGTTCATTATCATTATACTTATACATCCACATCTATTTTCCTAATCTTGGATGTCCATGCCGATCAGCTGCTCCAGCAGGCGGAGGTTTTCCGCGCGCGGCAGGACATGATGGGGCAGCAGCTCATCCATGAAATAGGTGCGGAAGCTGCTGATGAAGCCCGGCAGGGTGATGAGCGCGTCGGAGTGATCGTCCTGCAATTCGTAGCCGGTGAAGGCATCCGTCAGCAGGACGCCCTTCTCGCCGTACATGCTGATCTCATAGCGCAATTCGGGCGCGGCGTCCTTGAGGAAGTAGACATTGAACCAGGGGTTGTGCTGCATGGTGTCCAGCAGGAGGCGGACGATGGTGCGGCGCTCGGCGACGGTATAGGCGCGCTGGACGAAGAAATGGTCGGTCTGCACGCCCGTGCGCATGAAGCGCTCCATCGCCGGGAGGCTGTAGATGATGTGGGTGGGCTTGCGCTTGGTGAGCATGTTGTCCAGGCGGCGCAGGTGGATGTCCTTCAGCGCGGTGATGAGCGCGTCCAGCGCATCGCCATCGGCAATGTTCACCTGGCGGAAGCCATCGCGGACGGCGGATTCCAGCACGTCCGCCGGGAGCAGATTGAAATGCACGTCCGGCTTGATGGAGCAGATCAGGCAGTCGCTTTCCAGCTCGCGGTAGGTCTCGGTGAACTCCACGAAGGCCTCAGCGCCCGCGTCCGTCTTCGGGAGGGGCTTGAGCAGCTCCAGATCGAAGCGATGCTTGTCCAGCACGCGGATGAAATCGATCGCGCCGCGCGTCACCATCCGGCTGGCGAAATGCTCTTTGTCCAGGCGGACGAACATGCCGCCGGCAAGGCCGTCCTCCGCCTGATAGAGGATGTGCAGCGCGTGCATGCGATACAGGGCGATGGCTTCCTCGGGGCAGTCGTCAGGCTGGACCAGCCGCGCGTTGTACCACGGCATGGCCATCAGGGGCAGCACGCCCAGGATGTTCTGCGTCACGCAGTCCGCGGCGGTGTAGATGTACTGCCGCAGCTTCAGCCGACCCTCCGCCCCGGCCTTGGCACAGCGCTCCGCTAGCAGGCGAGTCAGCCCGCTGTCACAGCAGCCGGTGATGACGATCTCCGCCCACGGCGCGGCGGATGCCTTGTCCAGAATGGCGGACAGGGACAGGAGATCCTCCGTGTCATCCGGATTCATCTTCTCCACCACCGCGTCGAAGGGCAAGGGCTTGCCATACAGCACCTGCTCGAACGCCTGACGCGAACGGTAGCCCACCTCCCCCAGACGCTCCACGCTCAGCGCCTCCTGCAAGGCGATCCAGCGCTCATGCGGCCACTTATCCCCCAGCGTGTTATGCAGCGTGCCCAGGAAACGCAGGCACACATCGGGGCTGGCATCCCCGGCCAGGATGCGGAAAATGCTGTTGCGGCTGCGCAGCTTCATCAGGCGCGCCAGCTCCGAGGCGGACAGGTCGGCCTCCTGCAGGCAGCGCCTGAGACATTCGCCAAAGCTCTCATAATGCTCCATGGGCTTCTGCTCCATTCTGATTTCATAATATATCTCTAATTATAACGGATGAGGAACGTTTTGTCAAATCCCAACGATTAAGAGAACTTCATCCATTTCTAATCTTTCTCCACTGGAAGCGCGGCGGCTGATGTGTTATCCTTATGCCCGTCAAAAGGAGGATATTGACGATGTTTGAGCTGATTGGTTCTCTCTTTTCTCTCGCGTTCAGCGCTGTGAAGCTGGGCTTCGGTCTGGCGTGGGGCGCGCTGAAATTTGTGTTCGGGCTGTTGGGCGGGATCTTCTCCTTTCTGCTGACGGTGGGCGGTGCGCTGCTCGTCGGCGGACTGGTGCTCCTGGCGATCTTCCGCCGCAAGTCTGCTGGCAAGTCCCGCGCGGACGACGACCGCCCCGGCCGCACCTACGATGTCGACGGCGAGGAGTTCACCAGCTTCTATGACCAATTCCGGGAGTCTTCGACTTCGTCTTCCCGCGATTGAGGGGGGCTTCGTCCCTTTTTCTCGCGGGGGACACGCGAACGCAGTGTGCATGACGGCGGGAGTGCCCCCGAGGACGTTGTCGGACGGCAGTCCGACCAGGACGAGGGGGCTTCGGGGACTTCGACCCGTTTCATTGGAGCTGAGCCAAAGCTCACGAACCCTTATCGAACATGCGGAATTTGCCGTGAATTCTCATTCAACTAAATCGCAGAATGGGTGTCGAGAGGGCTGAAAGCCCTTCGCGGGTGCAAGGCAGAGCCCTGCCGTACCCCGAGTCTTCGACCCGTTTTCTTGCGATGGAGGGGCTGACCCTTCAAACAACGCTCGCGAAAAGATTCACGGGGGCTTTCCGGTCGCCCCCGAACCCCTTCGGGCGATGGAGCGGGTCATCCCGCTATGCAGTGCCCGCGTGGGGGATGCGAGGGCTTTCCGGTCGCCCTCGCGCTCCTTCGGGCGTGCAGCTATGCGACCGCATCC
>CAZJOA010000124.1:0-8182 GCA_964547515.1 uncultured Faecalibacterium sp. | reverse complement strand
GCCACGGTCAGGCTGCCGGTCAGGTCGCCCATCTGGATGGTGTAATCGCCAGCCTCGAGGGTCAGCTCGACCTGCACCACACGCCAGGAGCCGCCGCACACGGTCATGATCTTCTCAGCGACCAGGGTGTCGTTGGCCTTGACTTCCACGGTGGTGATGCCGTCCGCGCCGTTGTTGCGCAGCAGGCAGTAGATGGTGAAGGGTTCGCCAGCCTTGATCTGGTTCTTCAGGCTGGTCTGGGTGGTGGTGGAAGAGCCGGATTCGATTTCCTCGGTGATGACCACCTGGGGCAGAATCAGGCAGGAATACTTGAACACAGGGTCCTTGCCGTAGGACATGCCGTAGTGATACTGCACCAGCGGGTCGCCCCAGTTGTTGGGGGAAGCGTGGTTCTCGGCGTCCTCCATGGTGGCCTGAACCATCAGGCGGACATAGGGATCAGCGCCCTGATCGCCAGCCAGATCCTTCCACTGGAGCGCATCCAGCGTGGTGTCGCGCGCGATCTCCTTGACGATGATGCCGCCGGGCTCCTTCACGCCGAAGAGCAGGTCCGCATAGATCCACGGTGCGGTGGTGTTCACGAAGCCCGCCTCGGTAGAGCCATGGTCAGCGGACTGATTGTAGCTCAGGTACATCAGGGCATCGGCGTTCTCGATGGCGTACTGGGTGGGATCGGTGTTGTTCAGGGTCAGGACGACGGGCTTGCCGTAGTAGGCGGCATCATCCAGGAACAGTTCGCAGGCATCGTTGATCGAGCCGAAGTCGCCAATGACGACATCCGCCTGCTCCATGTCATCCACGATGGTGGCGTACGCAGCGATGTTGGTCTTGTAGGCATTCTTCGCCGCGGTGGCAGAGGCATCCACATAGACCTTGATGCCCTGATTCAGGGGCAGGAGGTTGTTGTCGTTCTTGACCAGGACGGCGGACTTGGCCATCAGCTGTTCGGTCAGGGCGACTTCCTCGGGATTGCGGGCGGCGCGCAGCTCTTCGTTGCTGGCGGGCGCGGTGGGATTGGCAGCCCACTCGGCGGACGCGCAGATCTCGACGGCCTTCGCCACATTGCGGTAGGGATTGTCAAACAGACCCTTGTCGAACTTGTAGGTCAGGATGCGGGTCGCGGCCTGATCCACGTTCTTCTTCTCGACCTCGCCGCTGGCCAGGCCGTCGATGATGGCATAGGGGTAGTTGGAGGAGGGGGAGGACTCCCAGTTGGTGTAGTCCTTTATCATGGAACCCGAGCCGAACATATCCGTGCCCAGCTCCAGCGCGCGGTTGTACAGCCAGCCGATGGTCTGCTGACTCAGGTCAACGCCTTCGGGGGTGATGCCGGACATACGGCCGGGGTTGGAGGGGCCGCCGCCCAGAGCCCACCAGTCGGTCACGACGACGCCGTCAAAGCCCAGGGTCTCACGCAGATAGCCCATGGTGACGGAATCCCACTTGACATCGACGGTGTTGGTGATGCCGGTGCCGCCGCAGTTGGTCATGACCCACTCGGTGCCGTTTTCCAGCGCGGCCTTCCAGCCGACCATCCAGTTGTCGAGGTTCTGGGCAACGGAGCGCGCCTTGCCGAAGGCGGAATCGCCGCCGCGGCCGATCCAGTGCTTGGTGCAGGAGGACAGGCCGTTCTCGGACAGACCCTTGATCTCCGCCGCGATGATGGACGCGATCAGCTCGGGGTTCTCGCCGTACTGCGCGCCGATCTCGTTGGCATAGGGCTCGAAGGTGACATGCACGCCGACGGCGTTCATGGCCTTGCCGTAGTAGGAGGCCAGCTGATAAGCCAGCTCGGGGTCGTTGGCCGTGCCAAACGCCTCGTGGGACTTGTCGATGTAGCCGCCGAAGGAATTGTACTCACGGTCGGAGGTGAAGACCATGGGCACACCCAGGCGCTCGGCTTCCGCCGCAGCCTGGAGGTTGTTCAGCGTGTTCGCCACGGTGATGGGCGTGCCGTTCAGGTTGAACAGCTGGCAGGTCAGGGCGTACTCCTTGACCATCTGACGGGCATCCGCCAGCTGGGTGTTGACGCAGAACAGCAGGCCGACTTCCTCTTCGGGGGTCATCTGGGCGATGAGGTCGGCGACGCGCTCAGCGGTGGGCTTGCGCCAGTCCTCATACACGTCCAGCGTGCCGTTCTTGTTCAGATCCTTGAACTTCAGGCCGTCCACATCCAGAATGACGGTGACATCAGCCATGTAGCTCAGTTCGATCTGACCGGTCGTCTCATCCGCCGGGATGACGGAATAGGCGCAGTCGCTTTCCAGGTACGCCTTTTCGGCAGCCGCGGCCTCGGTGTTCGCGGTGCTGTTGGCCATGTCGATCACGTCGGCAGCGGACTTGGGTGCGTCCGAAGCCGCAGGGTCTCCTCAGCCAGCGCAATGCAGGACAGAAGCATCATGATGGCCAGGAGCAGGGACAAGCTGCGTTTCATGGGATCACTCCTTTTCTTCTGTTGGGGGGATATACCTCCCCCAAGTTGGGATCATTGCAACATGGTTTCCGCCATGCACCCATGGAAAATCCAGCACAGGGCATTGCGTTTTTTGCAACGTCTGACACATATCCGCCACACTTTGTTCGCACAATCATCAAAGGGGGGGCAGCCGAAGCCGTCCCCCCGGGAAACTGTGTGAAATTCGTCGCCCCACGCGGGACTTGTGTGCCAGTGGAATCAACCCAATCGCGTGAAAATGGGTCGAAGACCCCCCCTTAGTCCGCGATGGACAGGGTCTTTTCCATGCCCAGGACGGTGATGTGATGCTCACCGGCCTCCAGGGTCAGCTGCACATTGGCGATGATGAAGTCGCCGCCGTTGACGGAGAAGAACTTGCTGGCGATCAGTTCGCCGTTGTCATAGACATCGGCGGTGAAATGGCCGTCCGCGCCGTTGTTCTGCGCGATGAAGTAGATCTCGAAGGGCTCACCCGCACGCACGGCATCCAGCAGCGCGGTCTGGGTGGACTTGCCGGAGGAGGTCTCGATCTCGGTCACGCCGACCATCTGCGGGAACACCAGGGTGTCGAAGACAAAGTCAGCCTTCTGGCCGTAGTTCATGCCGAACTCGGTGGTGAAGAGCACATCACCCAGGTTGTTGGGCAGCACGGCGGTGGGGTTGTTGCGGACGGTCGCCGCCATGTACAGGCGGGTCTTGGTGTCCACACCGGTATCCAGGCCCAGCTCGGCCCAATCCTTGGTGGCATCATCCTGGGTGCGGGCGATCTCGAACACCAGAGAGCCGGTGGGCTGCTTCTCGCCGAAGAGCATGTCCGCCAGGACGGAGGGCAGGGTCTGGGTGAAGAAGTCGCCCAGGGGAGAACCATGGTCGGACTTGGCGCTGTAGGTCAGGAACAGCAGGGCATCCGCACCATTGACGGCGGAGGCATCCGGCTCGGAGCTGACAGAACCCACCGCGTCGTACACAAGCACGAGGGGCTTGCCGACGATCCCGGCATCCTCGATGATGTATTCGGTGGCATCGTCCATCGCGGTGACACGGGCGACGAGGACATCGGCCTCTTCCATGGTCTCCACGACGGTGGCATGGGCGGCGATGGCAGCCTTGTCCAGCTTGAGGGTCTTTTCGGAATTGCCGGTCACGAAGATCTTGGCATCCTTGCTCAGGGGCAGGAGGTCATTGTCGTTCTTCAGCAGCACGGAGGACTTGGTCTGAAGCTCGATCTCCATCGCATTGGTGGCATCATTGCGCGCGGCGTAGATGTCCTCGATGGTGTTCAGGTCGAACTGCTCGGCCTTGTAGGCATCGCTGGCGAGGAGCTCCAGCGCCTCGTTCAGGTCGCCATAGGGATCTTCGAACAGACCCAGATCAAACTTGTTGCGCAGCACGCGGAAGACATGCTCGTCCACCGTCTCGATGGACAGCTTGCCGGTCTCGACCTGATCGATGATGGCATCGGGCCAGGAGGGCTGCATCATACCGGCGTAATTGGCGCTGAGGAATTCCTCGCTGGTGTCCATGCCGTCCACCATGAAGAAGGTGCCGACCTGATCCACGCCCGCCTCCAGGATGACGGTGTAGAGTTCGCCGACGGTCATCTGGGAGAGGTCACGGCCATCGGGGGTGATGCCGGTGGCGGAGGGAACGCCCGTCCACATGGGCCAGTCCGTCACGACGCAGCCGTCATAGCCCAGACGCTCACGCAGGACATTCATGGATTCCACGTCATAGCAGACATTGCAGTCGTTGAGGAAATGGCCGTTGTTGAGCATGATCCAGGACGTACCGGCCGCATTGACCGCCGCATCCCAGCCCACGAGCCAGGAATCCACCAGATTGGCCGGGGACACACCGCTGCTGTAGCTGGTGCGGCCGCCACGGGCGACGAAGTGCTTCGTGCAGGCGTTGACGCCGTTCTCCTCATACGCGCGAGTCTCGGCGGTAATCATCTTGGCGATGTAGTTGACCTCCTCGCCATACCACGAGCCGATTTCGACGCCATAGGAATGGAAGGGCACATGGAAGCCCAGAGCGCGCTCTTCCTTGGCATACTGGGCGACGATGTTGTAGACGAGCTCTTCATCGTGGCTGATGCCCAGGGCGTAGTTCGCCAGATTGACCATGCCGGCGAAGGTGTTGTAGCTGCGGTCGCAGCTGAACACCACCGGGATGCCCAGACGGCCGCTCTCGGCGATCAGCTGCATGGTGTTGTTCTCATTGAGCAGCGTCTCGGGCGTGCCGTTGGTGTTGTGCAGGTAGGTGGTGACATGGTCGGAGATGATAGAGTGATACATGGGGACATAGTTGGTGTTGTCCACGGTGATAACATTATCATTGCTCCACAGCCACTCATCCGTGTAGGGATAGAGCGCGGTGAACGTACCGCCGGTGGATGCGTGGAAGAGGTGGCCGACCTTCTCCTCCAGGGTCATCTGGCTGAGCAGATCCTTGGCGCGGGTGGCGGAGTCATTGCGCCAGTCCTCGTACACATCCAGGGTGCCATTGCCGTTCAAATCCTTGAACTTCAGCCCGTCCACCTCGATGATGGGCTTCGTCCACGCTTCCAGCGCAGCCTGTGTGTCGGTCGCTTCCACGACGATCTTGTTGGGCTGGATGACATTCTGCTCCCAGCCGGCTTTTTCCTCGGCGAGGGAAGGCAGACTCATGCAGGACAGCAGCAGGGTCAATGCCAGCAACAGGGACAGTTTGCGTTTCATGGGATCACTCCTTTTCTCATTCGGGGGACACTCCCCCATTTGCAGCAATTTTACCATCCCTTAGCCATGTCGTCCATGGAATATCCAGCACAGGGCATTGCATTTTTCGCAACCCGGGCAGCAGATATTTCCATGCAAAAAAGAGGGACAGCCGAAGCCGTCCCCCCGGGGAACTGTGTGAAATTCGTCGCTCCGCGCGAAGGCTGCATGCCAGTGCATCCCACTCAATCGCGAGAAAAGAGGTGCAACCTCCTTAGTCGACGACGCTGATGGTCTTGGTCATGCCGCCCAGGGTGAGGGTGTGTTCGCCCGCGCCATTCAGGGTGATGTCCATTTTGAGGATGCGCCAGCTGTCGCCGCAGACAGCCATGGTCTTCCCGGCGATCTGCACGCCGTTATCCAGCACCGCCACATCCAGCACGCCGTCGCCGCCGTTGTTGAAGACGATGGCATACACGGTGAAGGGTTCGCCGGACTTCTGCTGAACGTTTTGCAGGGTGCGCTGCGTCATCATCAGGCCGGGCAGCATCTCATACTGGGTCTCAATGACCTCGGTGGGCACGATGAAGCGATCCACCTTGAAGTCCGCCGCCTGACCATAGCGCATGCCGAATTGGTAGCACAGGAGCGGGTCGCCGTAGTTGTTGGGGGTGGCATGGTCGTCGCTGCTGAGCATGATGGCCTCCAGGATCATGCGGACATCCATGCTCGCGCCCATGTCACCGGCCAGATCCATCCACTGATCGTCTTCCATCGCCTCGTCGCGGGCGATCTCCTTGACGATCATGCCGGAAGGCTCACGCTCGCCGAAGAGCAATTCCGCATAGACGGACGGCTCGGTCGTCATGACGATGCCCTCCGTGCCGCGGCCATGGTCGGGCGTGCGGTTGAAGTTCATGAACAGCACCGCGTCGCCGTTCTCCATCGCCCAGGCGTTGGGATCGACACAGTTGGTCACGATGACCAGCGGCTTCCCGGCTGCCTTGGCATCGTCCACCATCAGCTCCGCCGCGTCATTGAGCTGCGTGCAGTCCACCACGGCCACATCCGCCTCGTCGATGGTGTCCACCACGGTGGCATAGGCCGCGAGCTTCGCCTTGTATTCCGGCAGGGCGACGCCATTGGTGCTGTCGATATACACCTTCGCGCCCTTCTCCAGGGGCAGCACATCGTCATTGCGCACCAGAATGGCGGATGCCGCCTGAAGCTGACGCTCCAGCTCGGTGATCTCCGCCGCGCGGGCACGGGTCAGCTCATCGATATTGGTGATCTCCCAGGGCTCGGCGATGTATTCGGGGCTGGCCGCCAGCTCCAGCGCCGCCTGCGCGTCATGATAGGGATTCTCGAACAGCCCCAGCTCGAACTTGGTGCGCAGCAGTCGGCCGCAAGCCTCGTCCGCACGCTCGGCGCTGATGAGACCGTTCTCCACCGCCTCATGGAACGGCACGAGGTAATAGCAGTTGCCCGCGTTCTTGCTCTCCTCCAGGGTCAGGTTGTTGATGCCCACCTGATCGACCCCGTTGTTGATGATCCACGCGAAGGATTCGCCATAGCTCAGGGTGGACAGGTCAAAGCCGTCAGCCGTGATGCCCTTGGCACCCAGGTTCACCTGACCCCAGTCGGTCACGACAACGCCGTCAAAGCCCAGGGTCTCCCGCAGGTAGGTCATGGTCTCCTTGCAGAAGTCCACATTCACATCGCTCAGGCCCTTGCCGTTGGTCATGATCCACTTCGTGCCTGCGCCGATGGCCGCCTCCCAGGTGTAGAGGAAGTTCTCCACATTCGCTGCGGCGGACTGCGCCTCGGCAAAGCCCGCATCGCCGCCACGGGTGATGAAATGCTTGCAGCAGGTGTAAACGCCCTGCGCCTGGATGGCCGTGACCTGCTCGGCGATGAAATCATGCAGATAAGCCGGGTCTTCGCCGTTCCACGCGCCAATCTCCAGGCTGTAGGGCTGGAGCACCACATGCACGCCGGTCGCCTCGACCTCGGCGGCGGTCAGCGTCCAAAGCTGCTTGGCCAGCTCGATATTCCCAGCCGTGCCGAATGCATCATGGGACACATCCAGATAGCCCGACCAGGCGTTGTACTGCCTGTCCGAAGTGATGGTGATCGGCAGACCCAGGCGCGTGCCCTCGCCAATGGCCTGGGTCGCATTGTGCAGCTCGGTCATCTGCTTGGGGTCGCCCTTGCTGTCGTTATCCAGAAAATGGGTCGCGCCATACTGCGTGATGTAGTACCAGATGGTCTCCTGACCGTCCTCCTCGGATGCACCCAGCGTCACCGGCATATTGGGATGCACCAGCATGTTGGCCTTGTCCACATTCGTCATCTGGCTGAGGACATCCGCGATGCGGTCGGACATGTCCGCGCGCCAGTCCTCATACACGTCCAGCTTGCCATTCTTGTTCAGGTCCTTGAACTTCAGGCCGTCCACCTCCAGGATGACCGTGCCGTCCACATAGCCCAATTCGACCTGTTCGCCGTCAGCAGGGATGATGTGGATGCTCGGGGCGGACGCCTCCGCCGTTGCGGAAACACCGATGCACGACACGAGCAGCATCAGCGCGAGGAACAGGGACAGTTTTCTCTTCATTCGGATGACTCCTTTCGTTGCGGTCGCAGCGGTACAAATGAAAAAAACGAGTCCATCCGCCGGGATAACGCCCCCCTTCTGACGGCGGATGAACGGCAAACGAGTTATCTTTGCGAAAGATTCCGCCATGATGGTATCAGCTTTTTCGTCGCCGCGCCATAGAGAATCCAGCACAGAGCATTGCAATTTCTGCAACACACGGCATGAATTCGACACATTTCATTCACATTTTCATCACATTGCGACACAAAAAAAGCGGACTGACGCATGCAGTCCGCCGGATAGCAGGGGGGTCTTCGACCCGTTTTTTCGCGGGGTCTTCGACCCTTTTCTCGCGATTGAGTCGGTTCAGTTTTCATGCAACGCCCCCCGAGGAAGTCGTCGGACGACAGTCCGACCATGACGAGGGGG
>CAZJOA010000123.1:6074-8232 GCA_964547515.1 uncultured Faecalibacterium sp. | reverse complement strand
CCGGCAGATTTTCATTTTTCATGAATTTTGGGGGTTGACAAACCATCTGAAGCATGGTACAATAGTCCATGTCGTCAAGGCATGGTCGCATGGCTCAGTTGGTAGAGCACATCGTTCACATCGATGGGGTCACAGGTTCGAGTCCTGTTGCGACCACTGGAAAGCCCTCAATCGTCAGGTTGAGGGCTTTTGTTTATCTACCCGCCGATGAAAGGACGTGACCCAATGAACAAGTTCACCCCCAAGGACAAGCTGAGCAAGAAGGCGCGCAAGGCCCTGAACACCCAGCGTCGGACGCTGTGGGATGTGTCCCCCGTGACGAAAACGGTCGAGAGCAAAAAGCGCTACAGCCGCAAAAGGAAGCAGTACCTGAATCGCGATGATTTCGGTGCTGCTTCCTTTTTGCGTGTGACTTATTCGCAGTGGGGGCAATGCTCGTCCACCTGGAGCTCCTTCTCGTCGTAGGGGATGCCGTTCTTCCTGTAATAGTCCAGCAGGGCGGACTTGATCGCCTCCTCCGCCAGCACGGAGCAGTGCAGCTTGTGCGCGGGCAGACCGTCCAGCGCCTCCGCCACCGCCTTGTTCGTCAGCTGCATCGCCTCCCGGATGGACTTCCCCTTGATCATCTCCGTCGCCATGGACGACGACGCGATGGCGCTGCCGCATCCGAAGGTCTCGAACTTCACGTCCGCAATGATGTCATCCTCGATCTTCAGATAGATCTTCATGATGTCGCCGCATTTGGCGTTGCCGACCTCACCCACGCCGCTCGCGTCCTCGATCACGCCCACATTCCGCGGGTGCATGAAGTGATCCATCACCTTTTCGCTGTAAAGTGCCATGCTTGATCGTCTCCCTTCACTCTTTCATCAGAGGATGTATTGGCGCTTGCCGTTTTGCAGGTCGCGCCAGACCGGACTCATCCCGCGCAGGTAGCTGACCACCTCGGGGATGACGCGGAGCATGTGCTCCACCTCGTCCATGGTGTTGTATTCGCTCAGGGACAGGCGCAGTGACCCATGCGCCACATCGTGCACACGGCCGATGGCCAGCAGCACATGGCTGGGATCCAGGCTGCCGGAGGTGCAGGCCGATCCGGAGGACGCGCACACCCCGTGGGCATCCAGCATCAGCAGCAGGCTCTCGCCCTCGATGCCCTCGAAGCAGAAGCTGACATTCCCGGGCAGGCGGTGCACCGGGTCGCCGTTCAGCGCGGAATGGGGGATGGCGGACAGCCCTTCGATCAGCCGGTCGCGCATGGCCGTGACCTTCGCGGTGTTCTCCGCCATATGGGCACAGGCGTCCTCCAGCGCCGCCGCCATGGCGACGATCCCCGCGACGTTCTCCGTGCCGGGACGCTTCCCGCGTTCCTGTGCGCCGCCCTCGATCAGGTTCGTCAGCGGCATCCCCTGCCGGCAATAGAGCGCACCCACGCCCTTAGGGCCGTGGAACTTGTGCGCCGAGAGGCTCAGCAGGTCGATCTGCTGCGCCCGGACGTCAATGGGCAGATGTCCCGCAGCCTGCACCGCATCGGTGTGGAAGGGCACGCCCGCCGCCCGGCAGACCGCGCCGATCTCCCCGATGGGCAGGATCGATCCGATCTCGTTGTTGGCGTACATGGCCGTCACCAGGCAGGTGTCGGGGCGGATGGCCGCTTCCACCTGGGCGGCGCTGACATTGTGTCCATCGTGCACGTCCAGATAGGTGACGCTGAAGCCCTCCTTCTCCAGCCTTTTGAGCGTATGCAGCACCGCATGATGCTCGAATGCGGTGGAAACGATGTGGGTCTTCCCCCTGCGCTGTCCCTGACGCGCGGCGGACACGATGGCCTGATTGTCCGCCTCGCTGCCGCCGGAGGTGAAGAGGATCTCCCGCGGCGTACACCCCAGACACCGGGCGATCCTCTCGCGGGCGGACTCCAGCGCCTCCTTCGCCTCCTGACCCTTCGAATGCAGGCTGGACGGATTGGCGTACACCCCGTCCAGGTAGGGCAGCATGGCCTCGATGGCCGTCCGGCTCATGGCCGTTGTTGCCGCATTATCCGCATAGACTTGCATGGACATACCTCCTTTGTATGATTGTCCACCTTTTTCATAGGAATTATACCGCCACTTTCGCGCTTTGTCAATCACCCTAATAGAATGAGGAATTATGAATT
>CAZJOA010000123.1:0-5974 GCA_964547515.1 uncultured Faecalibacterium sp. | reverse complement strand
TACCGCCACTTTCGCGCTTTGTCAATCACCCTAATAGAATGAGGAATTATGAATTTGAATGGTGGGACTGACGGGCGGGGCGCTATCAGGAATTATGAATTTGGAATTAGGAATTAGGAATTTGGATGGTCAGACTGCCGCACAGGGCGCGTTCACTATCTAAATTCATCATTCATCATTCCTAATTCATAATTAAAATGCAGCAGGGCGATTCCGCATGATGGAAATCGTCCTGCTGAATTCATTCCATTTTTGTCCACCGGGGCGGGAGCATCGGGCACTGCATCCCCCGCTTGGCGGCACGCGTCTCCGCGTAGCAGCCGCACAGGCGGCATGTGCCGTTCATCAGCTGTTCGCAAGCCTGACAGAGCGTCAGCCGCGCACGGTATGTGTCCTCCGGCGTGCGGACGGCTTCGTCCAGGCTGGCGACGTATTCGGCGACGGTGCGTGCCATGTCCCGCTGCCCGGCCTCAAAGAGCAGGCATCGGCAGGGCGGACGGCTCTCAGCCACGGATGGTGACCTCCACCACGGAGCAGCCGGGCACATGCAGCACCACGCCCTCCTCGGTGACGGCGAAATCGGTGAAGTCCTCCACCCTGACCTTCTCCTTGTCCTCGAAGGTGTTGCAGTCATGCATTTCGCCGCTGAGGATGCGTGCGGACACGCTCTTCGCGTCCATCCCGGCGATGTCCAGCACGATCGTCTCGGGCTTGTCCGCCGCGATGTTGGCAGCGGTCACGGTCAGCACGCCGTCCTTGACGGACGCGGAGGCCGTCACCTGCTGCACGCCCTCCACCGCATCGCACGCCACGGTGACGGGCACGAGGGTCGCATCCTGATGCGCCTTGTACAGGTCATACACATGGTAGGTGGGGGTCAGCAGCATCTGATCGCCATCGGTGAGGATGACGGATTGCAGCACGTTGACCGTCTGGGCGATGTTGGTCATGACGATACGATCCGCATGGCTGTTGAAGATGTTCAGGTTGATGGCGGCGACCATGGCATCGCGCATGGTGTTCTGCTGATAGAGGAAGCCGGGATTCGTGCCGGGCTCGACATTGTACCAGGTGCCCCATTCGTCCACGATCAGGCCGACGCGGTGCTTGGGGTCATACTTGTCCATGATGGACAGATGGCCGCGCAGCAGGCTCTCCATCTTCGTGGTGTGACGCAGGGTATCGTAGTACAGCTTGGTGTCGAAATCGGTGGCGCTGCCCTTGTCCTCCCACTTGCCGGTGGGCACGGTGTAATAATGCAGGGTGATGGCATCGCAGTGATGTCCGGCGACCTTCATCACGCCCTCCATCCAGTTCCAGTCGTCCACATTCGGGCCGCAGGCAATGCGATACAGCCGATGCTTCCCATAGTTGCGGCAGAAGGTGTTGAAACGGCGGAATTCATCCGCGTAGTATTCCGGGCGCATATTGCCGCCGCAGCCCCAGCTCTCATTGCCCACGCCCCAGTACTTCACGCCCCAGGGGTCTTTGCGGCCATTCGCCCAGCGCTTCTTCACGACGGTGGAATCGCCCTCGGAATTCAGATACTCGACCCATTCCGCCATTTCGCGCACCGTGCCCGAGCCGACATTGGCGTTGATGTACGGTTCGCAGCCCAGCTGCTCGCAAAGCTCCAGGAACTCATGCGTGCCGAAGGAATTGTCCTCCACCACGCCGCCCCAGTTGGTGTTGACCATGCGCTTGCGGCTCTCCTTCGGGCCGATGCCGTCCTCCCAATGGTACTCATCGGCGAAGCATCCGCCCGGCCAGCGCAGCACGGGCACATGGATATGCCGAAGCGCCTCCACCACATCGGTGCGCATGCCGTTCTTGTTGGGGATGGGGCTGTCCTCCCCCACGAACAGGCCGCCATAGATGCAGCGTCCCAGATGCTCGGAGAAGTGACCGTAGATGTTCCTGCTGATGACCGCGCCGGTGTTGGCGACGTTCATTTTGATCTTCGCGGACATGGATGTACCTCCACATATCGTTCGTTTTGACCGCCTGACTTTTTCGCAAATCAGGTCATGTTCTTCATTCGCGACACAGCAGGGAAATCCTGCCGCGCTCAAAGAAATTGTGAATGAGGAATGAGGAATTATGAATTGAGTTCCTGTGCCACCGCCGGATACGCATCCGCCCACCCATCAAATTTCTCATTCCTCATTCATCATTCCTGATTCCCCAATGGCATTCGCCAGTCCGACCATTCAAATTCATCATTCATCATTCATAATTCCTAATTTTCAATGGCGCTGGCAGCCCCTTGGCAAGGGTGACAGTTTGCGGTATAATGGGTGCAGCGAATCCAAATAGCAGCGAAAGGCAGTGATCCCATGCCCAATCCGATTTTGCCCCTGTGGGAGCACATCCCTGACGGCGAGCCGCGCGTGTTCGGGGAGCGGGTGTACCTGTACGGTTCTCATGATCGTCCGATGGCGGGCGATTTCTGCGACATCCGCCTGAAGGTCTGGTCAGCACCCCTCAATGACCTGGAGCACTGGGTCTGCCATGGCGATGTGTTCCACGCGCAGGCGGATGAGGATCATCCGGCGGACGTGACCTGGTGCGACATGATGGAAGCCTCCCGGCACATGATGTACGCCCCCGATGTGGTCGAGAAGGACGGCAAGTACTACCTGTTCACCTACATTTTCTTCGACAAGGGCTGTGTGTCCGTGGCGGACAGGCCGGAAGGGCCGTTCAAGGTCATCGGCAAATACGATTGTCCCCCGGCGGACGAGGGCGACGGCGGCGTTTTCAATGACCCCGGCGTTCTGGTGGACGACGATGGCCGCGTGTATGTGTACTATGGCTTCGAGGCCTCGCACATGAACGAGCTTGACCCCGCCGCGATGAACCGCATCCTCCCCGGGAGCCTGAAGCACCATGTCATCGACGACGGGGAGGACGTCCCTGCCGAGGCGCGCTTCTTCGAGGCCAGTTCACCCCGGAAGATCGGCGACACCTACTACCTGATCTATTCGCCGCGCATCGGCAGCCGTCTGGCCTATGCCACCTCCGACAGCCCCACCGGGCCGTTCACCTATCGGGGATACATCGTCGACAACGGCAGCGACTACCCCGGCGGCAACGACCATGGCTCGATCATGCGCGTGGGCGACCAGTGGTACATCTTCTATCACCGGATGACCAACGGCACATGCTTTTCGCGTCAGGCGTGCGTGGAGCGCATCGAAATTCGTCCGGATGGCACGATCCCCCCGGTGGAGATGACCTCCCTGGGCTTTTCCGACTCGCTGAACCCCTACGAACCCACACCGGCGCATCGCGCATGCGTCCTGCGCAGCGGCGGACGGGTGAAGCACCTCAACGCGCTGCACACCGTCCTGGACGAGCTGCGGGACGGCACGGTGGCGGGGTACAAGTACTTTGACTTCGGGGCGGACTTCACCGCCACGCACATGGAATTGCTCCTGGAGCTGCGCGGTCTGGGCGAAAGCGGGCGCATCACCGTCCACCTGGACGACGCGGCGAACGTCCCCATCGGCGAGGGCTGCTTCACCGGGGACGATCAGCTGCTGCGTGTGAAGCTGCCCTGCGTGACGGGGCGGCATGCGCTGTATTTCACCTTCCACGACGACCGTCCCCAGCTGTCCTGGGGTCTGCACGACCGCTGCCTGACCCGGCTGGAGCGTTTCGTGTTCTGCAAATGAGGGAGCGCCCCCCACGGAAAAGGCAACAGACACAAAAGGAAGCAGTCCCCGGATCGCGCTGATCCCGGTGCTGCTTCCTTTTTTGGGTGAACACCCGTCACTGCCGCCGCATCTGATGCAGAAAGGCCGCGATGGATGCCGTCAGCGTCACGGCGGCATAGGCGCAGACCCATACCGCGTGGGACAGCGCGTCAAATGCGTGAGAGCATCGCAGCAAGGGTGCTTTTTCTACCGGTGTACCTTGTACGTTTCGGAAATATCGTCCCATCTGGGAATATTTAGCCGTGTGCCATAGAAATTCTGGTAACTATCAAGAAACTGTCTTTTCCAGTTCGCCGAAAACGCTCTTGTATCCGGATTCTGCCAAACCGTTTGCTCAACAGCCGAGAGAAAATCTTCCATGCTGCGGAAAATCGCAAAATCTTTCGCGCCTGTACCATACCATGTGCCAGGCCGGATTTTGTATACCACATTCTTTTTGACTTGCAAATTGAGTGGCCAATTTGTCATGCGGCGAGTGATTTCCCACACCTTTTTCAGCCATACATCTTTGATCGTTACGATACCATTTTCATCCATATCGTATCCGAAGATCAAATAGTCTGCGTGAAGCATGTAGGGTTGTGCGATGATCTCTCTCTGATAAGCTCTGAAATCGGCAATATCAAAGCCCGGACTCGCCGACCGGTTGAAAGCTTTCACCTCAAGCAGATCCTTTGTCCTGTCATCAGGATTCAGATAGAAATCCGGCGGCATCTGCGTATTCTCACTCGGAGCATACTCGATACCGTTTTTATCGAACCAACCTTGCATCCATTCTTGAATAATATTACCTACTACATCCTTTTGTTTTACAATGATATTCACATCGCCAAATTCGAATGTGATTTTGCCTTCATTATCAAGAATATGATCTTCCTTCAGCAACTTGTCAAATATTTGCCGTGCCGTTAATCTCATATGCTCTTATCCTCCTGATATATGTCCAGCACTCTGCCTGCGACAGCCCGGATCACAGGCACCACAACGGTATTGCCAAGCAGATCATATCCATCCTCAATGGATGTATTCAGTTTATAATCATCCGGATAACCAAATAATCTCAGCCCTTCTCGCAGGGTGAGGGTGCGAATGCCATCCCCATCCGGCACAAACAGATGCTGCATGTCCATAGCGACCAGGGTGGGGGCAATGCCCTTCGGATCAAGAACCTTGCTGACCTCAAAGGACATTTTTCCGGCCACAATATTATACCCCAGTGGCAAATGCTCGTCTTGTTCTCGCTTATTGCCTACTTTCTTTTTGGGACGTTCCTTGCGGAGGTATTTTAACTCTACCAGATGTTCCAGCATCTGCTCAAGGTTTGGCGCATCGAAAAAGGTGCGAATTTGGTCTATTGTCAAGGGCATGCCATCCATCCAATCGATACCATATTCCTCTGCCCATTTCTTTTTCCGCCGTTCCCTCATCATACAATTCAAAAGAGCTTTTTCCGTCCTTGTCGTCTGCCCTTTATAATCAATATCCCAGCTATGAATATTGTTGTCGCCGCCGCGCTTATCCTTGATCGCTTTTCCGCATAGCTCCTCAACAGTGTAATGTTTTAGCAGCAACTTGACGAATTTACTATTGCTGGTTGGTAAGCCTCTTTCCAAAATGTCGCCCAGCACGGAATCGGTGCAAGCGAATCCCTCCAGATTGGGTGCAGCCTTTTTTGTCCCCACAATATAAATTCTTTTTCGTTCCTGCGGTACACCAAAGCACTTTGCGTTGAGAACCTTCCACGATACTTGATAATCCAGTGCCTCCAGATGCTCCAATATCGTTCTTAATGTCTTTCCAATTTTATCACGCGGATCATCTTTGTCATGATTGACAAGTCCCTCAACATTTTCAAGCACGAACCCATACGGCTTATGCTCCTGGAGTATTCGTTCCACCTCAAAAAACAAAGTGCCTCTGGTATCCTGAAACCCCAGTCTTTTCCCTGCTGCCGAAAACGCCTGACACGGGAATCCGGCTAACAGAAAATCAAAAGCTGGAATAGCTTTGGCCTGAACCTGTGTAATATCCCCCGCAATCGCTTCATCTGGATGGTTCTGTGCCAACACATCGATCGCATAGGGCTTTATTTCGGATGTGAATACACATTCCGCCTTGATGCCTCTGTCAGCACAGGCAAGTTCAAATCCTTTGCGGATTCCGCCGATACCTGCAAACAAATCAATAAAGCGAATCACCGACATTCGCACATTCTCCTTCATAAAGCACAGCGCACGCTGCCTCAAAATCATTCC
>CAZJOA010000122.1:0-8281 GCA_964547515.1 uncultured Faecalibacterium sp. | reverse complement strand
CGCCCGATGAACCATCCGAACACGAAGAGCTCCCACGAATGTGGGGGTTCTTTTTTGCATGCAAAAGGGGCAGCGGCATCCCTGCCCTGCCCCACCTGTTCAGCCCTTTTTCCGCACCGGCCAGAGTTCCTTCCAGCCATGCGCGGGATCGTGATAGAAGTAGTACATCCGCCCCATGGTCGGGTCGAATTCGTAGTCCGTGGTGCTCCAGTCGAAGGCATCCCAGGCTGCGTCGATGGCCAATTCGACTGTGCGGCATTCCTGCTCGTAGTCAAACGGGCCGTGTTCGAAGACGATGTACTCCCCCGCCGCCACGTCGCGCATGCGCATCCGGGGCGGCACAGGGCCTGCGTAGTCCGCCGGGACGCGGCAGCCGTAGCATTCCCAGCGCGGCACGGGATAGCAGGGGAAGACCCCGCCGTCCTCCGCGGCCTCGTAGGCCATGACATGCCCCGCGCCGGAGCTGATGTCCCCCGCGCTCAGATCATCGAGCTTGCCGGGGACGGAATCGATCAGCCCGCAGATGGTGTGGCAGTCCTGACCGGGAACGTCCGCCTGCTTCTGCCAGAAGTCCCAATAGCCGTTGCTCTCCCGGCTGCGGATGTAGATCAGCCTGTGCGCGGGGATCGTCGTGAAGTAGATGTTGATCTTGCCGGATGATTTTACCATGCCAATTTCCTCCATACCCAATGCGTAACGGTCAAAGGCGTTGATGCGCGTGCGCAATGCCACGGCGACGGGCTTTGCGCGGTAGGCCGCCGGGGTCACGCCGTATTCCGCCTTGAAGGCACGGGTGAATGCCTCGTGGGAGGAAAAGCCGAAATCCAGGGCGATGTCGAGCAATCGGCGATCGGTGTCCCGCACCTGCATCAGCGCGAAGGCCAGACGGCGCGCCCGCAGGTATTCCCGCAGGGTCAGGCCGATGATCTCGTGGAAGCGCTTCGTCATGTGGGATTCGGAATAGCCCAGCTTCCGGGCAAGGCTGCGAAGCGTCAGCCTTTCGTCATCCCCGCGGCGGATGCATGCGTCGATCTCCACGATCACCGTCTGGATCTGCTGCTGCCATTCGTACATCGCATCGTCCCTCCTTTGCCGTTCACGGGTCAGGATAACACTTCCGGCGATGCTTCGCTTGATATGAGCTGTGCATTTGTCATGTGCCGCGATAGCGGAAGGCCGTGAAGTCCGCCTGAGCCCCCCGTCCGCTGACGAAGCAGCCCACATACGCCCCCACGAAGCCCCCTGCCGTTTCGCTGCCCAGGAAGCCGCCGTCCGCCGTGGCCACGGGCTGACCCTCCACCAGCAGGGTGTGCGCCTGACCCTGCGCGGCGATGCTCACCGTGCAGCCTTCCCCGGTGAAGGGCGCTTCCCACAGGATGTCCGTGATGCGCGGGTGCTCCACGGGTTCGGGGTTGGTGTAGTCCGGCTTGCCGCATTTTTCGCAGCGGACGGCACGCACGGTGCAGCCACTTTCCGACCGGCAAATGCTGACGCGCAGGTGGTTGAAGCCGTTTTGGAGCAGCATCAGCCCGGCCTCGCCCCGACCGTTCAGGCGGACGGTGACCTCGGCGGTGAAGCGCATGTGCTGCTGGCGACGGGCGTAGAAGCCCGGGCAGCCGTTGGGGACGGGCATGCGCTGCAGGTCCTCCGGGACGAGCCAGTCCGTGCCCGCGCGCAGGGACAGCGCGTCCGCCGTCACATGGACGGAGGCTTCGTCCGGCGTGCCCAGGGTGTTCCAGCATGGGGCGGTGAAGGCATCCTCATCCGGCTGATCGAAGGGGCAGAGCGGCAGGTTCGGCGCGGGGTACGCCCACTCCACCCGACCCGTGCCGGGACTGACCACCGGCCATTCGCCCGACCAGTCCACCGGCGCGATGAAGGTCTCCCGACCCAGATTCTTGTGATAGCCGCCATAAATGCGCGAGGCCAGCATCACCATGTACCACGAGCCGTCCGCCAGCTGCACCAGATCGCCATGCCCCACATTGGCGATGGGATAGTCCAGCCCCAAATGCCGGTGGGTCAGGATGGGATTCCCCGCATAGCCCTCATACGGCCCAAGCGGATGACGGCTGCGCGCGATGGTCACGGCATGATAGTCCTCCGTGCCCCCCTCGGCGATCATCAGGTAATACCAGCCGTCCTTCTTGTACATGTGGGGCGCTTCGGGGGCCCAGGCGTTGCGCAGCGCCCCGCCCCAGGCATAGACGCGCTCGGTCACGGTGTCCGCCGTCAGGTCGAGCCGCCCCACCCATACCCCGGGCTGCTGCTCCGACCAGTCCGTCGTGCCCATCATGTACGCGCTGCCGTCGTCATCCCAGAAGATCGTCGGGTCGATGCCCGGCGCATTGCGGAGGTAATGCGGCTCCGACCATGCCCCGGCAGGGTCGTCCGCCGTGACATAGAAATTGCCCCCATGGCTGACATTCGTCGTGACCATGTAGAACAGGCCGTCATGATGGCGGAGGGTGGGGGCATAGATGCCGCCGGAGATGTACTGCCAGTCCAGCGGGAGCTGGGAAGGGCGCGTCAGGCAATGGCCGATCTGCTCCCAGTGGACAAGGTCGCGGCTGTGGAAGACGGGCACACCCGGGAAGTAGGAAAAGCTGGACGTGACGAGGTAGAAGTCCTCCCCCACACGGCAGATGGACGGATCGGGATAAAACCCCGGCAGGATGGGATTGCGCAGCATCGGTGAACGCCTCCTTGGATGAATCGCTGCCGACATTATACCACGGATCGCTCCGTGACGAAAGGGGAAAATCTCCCGCTGACGCTATGGACAAAGCCCGCCGCAGGGAGTATAATGAAGGAAGTGGGATCATCCCCCTGAGGATTTCAACAAGCATACGAGAGGAGCTGCCCGATATGAGCAACATCCGTTCTGACCGCAGCCTTCGACCCGGTGTCGCATGGCTGGCTGACCCCGAGGTGTCCAGCGTGGGCGAAATGCCCGCAGCGTCCGACCATGAGTTCTTTGCGTCCCCGCTGGAAATGGCGGAGGGACATTCCAGCCTTGTCCGCTCGCTGGACGGCAAGTGGAAGGCGCATTTCGCTCTGAATCCCGCCGGTGCGCCCGATGCGCTGCTGACCGGCTCGATCCTGGATGGCGGACTGAAGGAGATCAGCGTCCCCTGTGAGTTCCAGCTGGTCAACCCGGAATGGGATCCGCCCCACTACGTCAACACCCAGTACCCCTGGGATGGGCATGAGGTGCTGAAAGCCCCCGAGGTCAGCGAGGAATACAACCCCACCGTCACCTGTGTCAAGACCTTCCACCTGAGCCTGAAGGATCTGCAGCACCGCATCCTCCTCCACCTGGGCGGCGTGGAGGCGGCCGTCCTGGTGTACATGAACGGCCGGGAGATCGGCTACGCGGAGGATTCCTTCACCCCCCATGTCTTCGATGTGAGCGCCTGCGCCCGCGTGGGCGAGAACCGCCTGGTGCTGCGGGTGTTCAAGCGCTGCACCGGCTCGTGGATCGAGGATCAGGACTTCTGGCGCTTTTCGGGCATCCACCGCAGCGTCACCCTGCATTTCTGGCCGGAATGCCATCTGGCGGACCTCCGCATCCGCACCCCCCTGACGGAGAACTACACCGTGGCACATCTGGACGCGCTGCTGACGGTGGCGGGACGCGGCGGACAGGCACGGCTGACCCTGTCGGACAAGGCCGGGAATGTGCTCTACGAGGAGACGAAGCCCCTCGCCGGACAGACCCAGCTCCCGTTTGAGAGCGTCATCCCGGGCGTGAAGCTCTGGAATGCCGAAGAGCCGACCCTCTATCCCCTCACCGTCACCCTGACCAACGATCAGGGACGCGTCACCGAGGTCAGCCGGACGATGGTGGGCTTCCGCCAATTTGAGATGATCGACAGGATCATGTGCCTGAACGGCAAGCGCATCGTCTTCCACGGCGTGAACCGCCATGAATTCGACTGCGACCGCGGCCGCGTCATGACCCGCGAGCTGCTCCTGCGCGACATCCGCGACATGAAGGCCATGAACATCAACGCCGTGCGCACCTGCCATTATCCCAACACGACGGAATTCTACCGCCTGTGCGACGAATATGGCCTGTACGTCATCGACGAAACGAATATCGAGAGCCATGGCTCATGGGCACCCTGGCATGATTGGGTCGTCCCCGGCGACAAGCCCGAATGGCATGCCATGACCGTCCACCGCGGACAATCCATGCTGGAGCGGGACAAGAATCACCCGTGCATCCTCATCTGGAGCTGCGGCAACGAGAGCTGGGGCGGCTGCAACCTCTTCGACCTGAGCGAATACTTCCGCAAGACCGATCCCACCCGCCTGGTGCATTACGAGGGCTGCGTGCATGACAAGCGCTATCTGCACACCTCCGACATGCTCTCCCATATGTACACCAAGGCGGCGGACATCGAGAAGTACCTCAAGGGCGATCCGGATCGTCCCTTCATCAACTGCGAATACACCCATGCCATGGGCAATTCCTGCGGCGGCATGAACGAGTACACCGCCCTGGAGGACAAGTACCCCATGTATCAGGGCGGCTTCATCTGGGACTATGTGGATCAGGCGCTGCGCGTGAAGGGCCCCAACGGTCAGGAGCGTCTGGCCTATGGCGGCGATTTCGGCGACAAGCCCACGGACTGGCAGTTCAACACCAATGGCATCATCCTGGGCGACCGCACGCTGACCGCCAAGTGTCAGGAGGTGCGCTATCTCTTCCGCGATGTGTTCCTCAAGGTGGGCAAGACCGGCGTGACCGTGTGGAACCGCAAGCTCTTCGCGTCCCTGAAGGGCTATCTGCTGCGCTGGACGGTGGAATGCGACATGAAGCCCGTCCGCGCCGGTGAGATCCTCCTGCCCGAGCTCGCCGCGGGGGAATCCAGGCATGTGAACCTCCCCTACGGCAAGCTGCCGACGGAGGGTCAGGTGGTGCTGACGTGCTATCTGGTGTTGGGGGAGGACAAGGGCATTCTTCCGGCAGGGACGGTGCTCAGCCACGGACAGAGCATCTACGGCGAACGGGCGGACGACCGTCAGCCGACCGAACCGGCGCAGGTCATCCGCTGCGACAGCAATATCGGCGTGCGTGGACATGGACTGGGGGCGCTGTTCGACCGGGGCAGCGGCATGATCTCCTTCCGCGACAAGGCCGGACACGAGACCCTGCTGCGTGCACCCCAGCTCTCCCTGTTCCGCGCGCAGACGGATAACGACCGCGGCAACCGCAATGCCATCCGGCAGGGCATCTACCATATGCTCAGCCGCTACAGCTGGCAGCATGGCGTTCAGGTCGCCACGGACGAAAACGGCATCACCACCCTGACCTATGCCTACACCAGCGATTTCATCCCCGATTTCGAGATGACCGTGGTGTACACCATCCGCCGCGACGACGAGATCGACGTGACGGTGAACTGGCCGGGCGCGAAGAACCTGCCGGACATGCCCGCATTGGGTCTGTCCTTCCAGCTTGATCCCCGTCTGGACACGGTGAGCTACTACGGCCTGGGCCCGGAGGAGAACTACATCGACCGGCGCGACGGCGCGTATCTGGGCTGGCATGCCTACAAGGTGGCGGACGGCATGACCCGCTACTGCAAGCCGCAGGAATCCGGCAGCCGCAGCGGCGTGCAGTCCTTCGCGGTGACGGGCGCTGACCATCATGGCGTGCTCATCACGGGTGACGCGCTGGAGATCTCCTGTCAGCCCTGGACGGTGGAGGAGCTGCAGGGCGCGTATCATCCCGGCGACCTGATGGGTTCTGTCCGCACGGTGCTGGACGTGGCCATGTTCCGCATGGGCGTGGGCGGCGACGACAGCTGGGGTGCGCCGGTGCTGCCCAAGTACTGCTATCCGGCGGAGAAGCCCTATTCGTTCACCTTCACCATGAAGGCCCTCTGATTCTCCATACCAAAAGAGCCATGTGCCCGGATAAGGCGCATGGCTCTTCGTGCATTTACAGGCGCATCAGCAGCCTTTGGCCGATGCTCCCGGGGCGCAGGGTATCGATGGCCTGGGGCAGGGGCATCCACCGCGCGGACAGGATCTCGCAGGAATCCTCCCGGAGCATGCCCTCCGCCTGCGCGACGAAGCCCAGCATCAGCATGTCGCCGCCCTCATGCGGCCAGGAGGCCACATAGCGCAATTCGCTGACCGTCAGCCCGGTCTCCTCGGTGATCTCCCGCAGGGCGGCAGCTTCGGCGGACTCCCCCGGCTGCATGTAGCCCGCCACCAGCACATCGCGCTCCGGACGGCGGCGCTCCCGCTGGAGCAGCACCTCCCCGGCGCGATTCCGCACGGCGGTGATGACGCAGGTGGCAAAGCCGTCGAACCAGGGGCGGGCGCAGGGCTCGCACCAGGGCACGAGCCCGTCGTCCCCCAGGGGACGGGCGGTCAAGGTACTGCCGCAGTTGGGACAGCAGGTGTAGCGCATGGTCAGTCCCCCTGACAGGCATCCAGCGCCTGGGCGATGTCCGCGATGAGGTCGTCCTTGCCCTCCAGGCCGCAGGAGATGCGCACCAGTCCCGCCGGAACACCCGCTGCGGCCAGCTGTTCCTCGTTCATCTGCCGATGGGTGGATGTCGCCGGATTCAGACAGCAGGTGCGTGCGTCCGCCACATGGGTTTCGATGGCCGCCAGACGCAGACGCTTCATGAAGGCCTCCGCCGCCGTGCGTCCGCCCTTCAATTCGAAGGACACCACCCCGCAGCCGCCCCGGGGCATGTACTTCATGGCCAGGTCGTAGTATTTGTCGCCCTTGAGGTGGGGGAAATGGACGGACTGCACGGCCGGATGCGCCGCAAGGAATTCAGCCACGGCCAAGCCGTTCTCGCAGTGGCGCGGCATGCGGACATGCAGGCTCTCCAGCCCCAGATTCAGGTAAAAGGCATTTTGAGGGCTCTGGATGCACCCCAGATCCCGCATGAGCTGACTGGTGCATTTGGTGATGAACGCGCCTTCCCTGCCGAATTTCTCCGCATAGGTGATGCCGTGGTAGCTCTCGTCGGGCGTGCACAGGCCGGGGAACTTGTCCGCATGCGCCATCCAGTCGAACCTGCCCGCATCGACGATCGCGCCGCCCACCGCCGTGCCGTGTCCGTCCATGTACTTGGTGGTGGAGTGGGTCACGATGTCCGCGCCCCAGTCGATGGGACGGCAGTTCACCGGGGTCGGGAAGGTGTTGTCCACGATGAGCGGCACGCCATGGCGATGCGCCGCATCGGCGAATTTGGCAATGTCCAGCACAGTCAGCGCGGGATTGGCGATGCTCTCGCCGAAGAGGGCGCGGGTGTTGGGGCGGAAGGCCGCGTCCAGCTCCTCCGCGGTGGCATCGGGCGAAACGAAGGTGGACGCAATGCCCATCTTCGCCAGGGTGACGCTGATGAGGTTGAACGTGCCGCCGTAGATGGACGAGGACGCGACGATGTGATCCCCGGCGTTGCAGATGTTGAACAGGGCAAAGAAATTCGCCGCCTGCCCGGAGGAGGTCAGCATGGCGGCTGACCCGCCCTCCAGCGCGGCGATCTTGGCCGCGACGTGATCGTTGGTGGGGTTTTGCAGGCGGGTGTAGAAATAGCCGGAGGCCTCCAGGTCAAAGAGCCTGCCCATGTCCTCGGAGGTGTCGTATTTGAAGGTGGTGGACTGGATGATCGGTATCTGACGGGGTTCGCCGTTGCCGGGGGTATAGCCGGCCTGGACGCATTTTGTGTCGATGGAGGACATGGCAGTCATTCCTTTCGATCAGTATTTCAGTCGGTATAGAGGGAAACGAATTCCGGCGCATCGGGCAGGGAGAAAATGCGCTCCTTGAGGAAGGGCGGGACGAAGGGCAGATCGCCCAGGGCGGCAAAGTCCACCCAGCGGAAATGGTGGATCTCGCGTCCCTCCACCCGGGTGAAGGCTTCCCCGCGCGAAAGCAGCTCCTCCGGCGCATCCATCAGATGGTACAGGCAGACCTCATGGTAGGGCTGTCCGTTCAGCGTGAAGAAGGATTCCGCCATGAACACCAGCCGATGGGGCGGCAGGGCGATGTCCACCTCCTCGCGAAGCTCGCGTGCCAGAGCGGCTTCGGCGGATTCGCGCAGGTGGATGCGTCCGCCGGGGAGATAATCATTGGGGATGCCCTCATCCCGCAGGACGAGAAGCCGTCCGTCATGGACGATGATGCCCGCGGCGCGGTAGTTGAATATCCCCGCGTCGGTGCGGAAGGTGATGTCCATCGGTGTCCTCCTTATCGTGCGACCGCCCAGGCGACGGGTTCGCTGGGCGAAGCGCCGTAATGCCA
>CAZJOA010000121.1:3642-8449 GCA_964547515.1 uncultured Faecalibacterium sp. | reverse complement strand
GGATGAGGCATCAGCATGCCCGCTTTGTTGTTACTGCCTGCACGCGATGGCCTCGATCTCGACCTTCGCGTCGCGGGGCAGCTTCGCCACCTGCACGCACGCGCGGGCGGGGGCGTTCTCCGGGAAGAAGGTCGCATAGGCGGCGTTCACCTCGGCAAAATCGTTCAGATCCTTCAGGAAAATGGTCGTCTTCACCACGTCCGCCAGGGTGCAGCCCGCCTCATGCAGGATGGCTTCCACATTCTTCATGCTCTGGATGGTCATTTCGCCTACCGTACCGTCCAGCAGTTCACCCGTCGCCGGGACAAAGGGCAGCTGTCCGGACACAAATACCATGCTGCCGCACTGTACGCCCTGGCTGTACGGGCCAATGGCGGCGGGGGCGTTGGGGGTGTTCAGGATCTTGTTCATGGGAATTCCTCCTTTTTGTTATTGCAGAAAAGCATATTTTGCTTTCGGACAAGCGGACAACGGGAATGCAGGTGAAGTCGAATCCCCAGGTATGATTCGGCAGGATGCCCCGGAAATCCTGCTTGGCAGGTCCGGAAGCAATTCATCATTCCTCACTAAAAAAGAGCGTCCCTCAGGGGCGCTCGGCTGCAAAGACGATGCTGATGCGGAACATGCCGTCCTCCTGGGAGAGCTGCATGCTGCCGCGGTACTTGTCCACCACGAAGCGGATGCCCTTCATGCCCAGGCCGTGCATTTCCTTGTTGGATTTGGTGGTTTGGGGATTCTCCTGATGCAGATCGACCGGGAAGTCGCAGTAGTTCTCCGCGTCCAGCAGCACCATCTCCTGATTCTGCACAATGCGGATGCTGATGATGCGCTTCTCCTTGTTCTGTACCTTCAGTTCGCATTCGATGGCGTTGTCCAGGATGTTGTTCAGCAGGGAGAAGATGTCCACCGCATCCATGAAGGACAGACGCTGACCATCCACGATGTAGCTCAGGCGGATGTCGTTCATCTCGCACATGAGGCTCTTTTCCATCAGGATGGCATCGATGGTGGCGTTGCCGGTTTGGGCGACGCTGGCGTATATCTGCAGGGTGCGCTGGACCTCGGCGAATTTGGGCTGATCGGCGGAATCGACCCGGGTTTGGAGACGGCTGATCTGGCTGCGGATGTCGTGGAACTTGATGTTGAGCATCTCCACCGCCTGACGGGACAGCTCATGCTGCTCGTGCTGCTTGTTGATGACGATGGCGAGCATGCGGTTCTCCTCGCGGACGCGCTCGGCATTGGAGATGCTGAACTGGATGAGCAGGCAGCTCAGGCAGGTGATGAAGTCATAGATGTGGATGTAGGCCATGTCCTGGGGGTGAATGTCGCGCACGAAGTTCAGGACGATGCAGAGCAGCAGCAGCAGGGCGGAAATGAAGATCTGCCGCAGATCGGCCTGCGCGACGACCTGATGATTCTTGCGGATGACGGCGAAATACATCACCACCGCCCACAGATAGGGCATCAGAATGCTGATCGTCCCATGCATCGACGGACTGATGCCCGTGAGCAGCATATTCACCAGCGACTCCAGCGAGAAGCCCATGTGCTGGATGGCGTAGCTGCCTGCGGACACGAATATCGTGCTGGTGAGGGAAATGTCGAAGCAGACATAAGCGCCTGCGCCGCTCAGCCCCCAGGCCAGAAAGTACCCCAGGATGGCGACGATGCCCCGGTGCGTCCCGGCGGACAGGGTGAAATAGGCGCAGAGCACCGCGGCGCTGCCCAGCGCCCAGGCCAGGCCGCGCCAGCCCCATTGCGGCCGTTTGGGCACCCTGAGCAGGAAGAACATCTCCGCGAAGAGCAGCTGGAAAAAGACGATGAGCTCCGGATTGTTGAGCGGCATGGTTATTTTTCGCCTCCGTGGGAAAGAAAGTGGATGTATTTTTCCATGAAGTCCTTCTTTTTGGCGCGGCTCAGGGGGAGGACATGCTTCCCGATGTACACATCGTAGTCCACGACCTTGCGGACATAGGCCAGGTTGACCATGCATCCGGCGGTGGCGGCGGCGAAATGCATGTGCGCCAGACGCTGCATGGTGTCGCGCATGGTGGCGCGCTCACGGTATTCGCCATTGGCCGTGTGATAGACGGAGTAATTCTTCTCGCCATCCACCCAGAGGATCTGTCCGGCCTTGAGGCGGATGATGCCGTGTTCGCTGCGGAGGACGAGCGCAGTGTCCGCATGGCGATCGGCGAAGGCCAGCGCCTTTCTGAGCTTCTGCGCAAAGGCGAAGTAGGTCAGCGGCTTCATCACATAGTCCAGCGCATTGACCTCATAGCCGTTGATGGCGTATTGGGAATAGTTGGTCAGGAAGATGATCTGGACGGACTGATCGAGCTTGCGGATGCAGCGTGCGGTGGCGATGCCGTCCATCAGGGGCATTTCCACATCCAGGAAGATGACCTGACAGTCCGCCTGATAGTCGCTGACAAAGGCTGCGCCGTCCGTCGCGGTGACGGTCTCCAGCGTTTCGCCGCTCTCCCGCGCGTATTGCTCCGCAAATGTGCGCAGCAGCCTGCGATAGGCCGCGTCGTCATCCACGATGGCGATCTTCATTGGTGTCATCCCCCCTTTTGCCGTTTTATCATAGCAGTTGTCGGCGGATTTTGTCAAGCCGCGTCCGCCCCCGTCATGGCGTACTTTTCCCTTTTTCCGCCCTAATCCTCTCCGCGCCCTGCTTGAAGCTGCCTCCTTTTCGTGGTATACTTGACCCATCAGCCCATGCGCGGGATCATAAAGGGGGGATCACCCGTGTTCAACATCGCGATCCTTGAGGATGACGACTCCGCATCGCAAATGCTTCAGTACATCCTGAATACCTATGCGGGGAAGAACGGCGTGACCTTCAACATCAAGGTATACGCCAGCGCGGAGCTTTTCCTGTCCGAGACGAAGACGTCCTTCGACATCGCCTTCATGGATGTGGAGCTGCCCGGCATGAACGGCATGGACGCGGCCTTCAAGCTCCGCGAGGCGGACAAGCATGTCATCATCATCTTCGTGACCAACATGGCGCAGTATGCCGTGCGGGGATACGAGGTGAACGCACTGTATTACATCATCAAGCCGATCAGCTATCAGAGCGTGGCGTTCAAGCTGAAGAAGGCGCTGTCCCTGCTGGCGACGAACACCGAGGCGACGCTGGTGCTGCGGCAGAGCAACGGGCTGACGCGCATCACCACGGCGAGCCTGATGTACATCGAGATCAGCAACCACAAGCTGATGTACCACACCGACAGCGCGGTGCTGACGACCTATGGATCGCTGTCGGACGCGGAGAAGCAGCTGCAGGGGCGGGGCTTCTTCCGCTGCAACAGCTGCTATCTGGTCAACGCGCGGTACATCGCGTCCGTATCGGGGCTGTCCGTCCTCCTGCTGGACGGGACGCAGCTCCAGATCAGTCACCCGAGGAAGCGCCAATTCCTCCTTGACCTGGGTGCATGGCTGGGGGATGGGAATTCATGATGGAACAGCTGCTGTCGTTCTTCCGCACCAACGGCGTGATCTTCGAATTGATGATCTGCAACCTGCTCTTCTGCATCTCCCAGAAGCGCCGCACCCTCTTCCCGCTGCGCGTCCTCTTTTCCGCGCTCCTCATGACCCTTTCCGCCGTTCTCCTCAACCTGGTCCAGTCCGATTCCGTCTTCTACAACCTCTTCAAGTACATCCTGTGGTATCTGCTCTCCCTCCTGGGGAATTCCTTCGTCTACGACATCTCCTTCCGGGTGTCCGCCTTCATCGGCGTGGGGGCCTTCATCAGTCAGCATGTGTCCTTCAAGGTCGGGGAGATCGTGCTGTACTTCCTGCCGGACAGCGTCCCGCCCGCCTGGCAGAACCTCGCCTATGTGCTGATCCTCGCGGTGATGTACACCTTCTCCTACCTGGTGTTCGCCCGGCGGTTCAGGCAGGTCAATGTCCGCCATGCCCGGCAGAATCAGCTCTTCCTGCTCTATTTTGCCGTCGCGGCGTATATCACCGTGCTGCAATTCTATTTCACGGATTATGTGGATGTCATCCCCACCCAGCTCTACCTGATCTACGCCTCCTTCGACATCATCTGCTGCATGATCTCCATGATGCTCCAGTATGGCATCATCGAGACCAGCTCCCTGAAGGAGGAGAGCAAGCTGATGGAGCATGTGCTCTTCATGCAGCACGAGAAATACCGTCTGTCCAAGGAGACCATCGACCTCATCAACATCAAGTTCCACGACCTGAAGAAGCAGATGCTCCCCCGCGTGATGGACGCAGAGGAGGCGCAGGAGCTTTATCAGACCCTGAACATCTACGACATGGCGGTGAAATCGGGCAACGAGGCGCTGGACATCGTCCTGGCGGAGAAGAGCCTGCTGTGCGAACAGCAGCACATCCGCCTGGAATGCATCGCGGATGGCGAGAGCCTTTCCTTCATGAGCGCCTCGGATGTGTATTCCCTCATCGGCAATGCCATCGACAACGCCATCGAATCCGTGCTCAAGGCCACCGAGCCGGAGAACCGCTTCATCGACATCTCCATCAAGCGCTCCCGTGAGCTGCTCATCATCCACATCGAGAACCCCTTCGAGGGCGACCTGCAATTCCGTGACGGCCTGCCCCTGACCACCAAGGCCGACAAGGATTTCCACGGCTTCGGCCTCAAAAGCATCCGCAAGGTCGTCGAAAAGTACGACGGCTTCTTCTCCATCCTCCCCCAGGATCACCTTTTCGTGCTCAATATCGTCTTCCCCGCCCCCACGGGGCAATAAGGAATTAGGAATGATGAATTAGGAATTATGAATTGAGAGTGTTGCGCTGATGCCCC
>CAZJOA010000121.1:0-3542 GCA_964547515.1 uncultured Faecalibacterium sp. | reverse complement strand
ATTCCTCATTCATAATTCCACATTAGCAACAAGGGTTGTTCCGGGCACTGTGCCCGGAACAACCCCCTTTTTGCTGTCCGAATTACACTTTTTTGCGTCCTGTGAAGCCTGCTGCGATCACCGCCGCGATGCCCGCCATCAGCAGCGCCGCCATGGTCAGCAGTGCGCCGACCTGGGTGGGGTCGCCGAACATGACGATGCCCTGATACGCATCGGCGAACGAACCGGCGTTGTCCGCCAGGAGCTGCACCAGACCGACGCTGTAGAGCGCCGTCAGCACCACGATGAGGTAGTCGCTGTCCGCAAAGAGCAGCAGCAGATTCACCGCCGCACCCGCGCACAGGGCGATGGCCACCAGGCTGTCCGTGGCGTAGTTCGCCGCGCCCCAGAGCAGGTAGCTCACCGTCGCGGCCACGCCCAGGATCAGCGCGGCAAATAGCAGGTATGTCCCCGCCGCTGCATTCATCAAGCGCTTCTTCATTGCTGCACCGCTCCCTTCCGCTTGTGCCGGCATTTCGCCACGGTCAGCATCGTCAGGCTCAGCGCCGTCAGTGCCGCCATTCCCACGATGGTGTATTGCAGCGCGGGCTTCCACCACGGCGTGATGCTGATGATGACCGAGTTGTTGTCCAGACCGTTCATGATATTGCTGTTCGCGTCGTTGTACAGGATGTTCTTGGCCGCGCGGCGCAGCTGCTGCAGGAGGTAGCCGTCATCCTGCGCGGTGATGGCCGCCGCGATGGCCTTGGGGGTCTGACGCTGGGTGTCCAGGCAGAAGGAATCCGTCCCGGCGGCGAGCATGGCGGTGAAGGCCGCCTTGTAGCCGGTGGACGCATTGCCGATGGCATCGGTCTCGATATGCCCCTGATAGCCCCATTCGTCGCGGACGACAGCCTTGTTCAGCGCTTCGCTCAGGGAGCAGCCCAGGAAGCCCAATCGATTGAACGCCTGCATGAGGGACTGCGCCTCGCCCACGGCCACGCCGCCCTCCAGACCGCGCAGCGCTCCCTCGCGGAACGCCTGCTCGTTGAAGAAGTTCACCACGCCCTGACGGTTGACCTCCTGGTCATTGCCCGCCAGATGCTTCGGGCCGGCATGCACGCCCTTGGACTGCACACCCTGCACGATCGGGATCGCCGCGAGGTAATTCAGATTCGCATCCTCGGAGAAGTATTCGAAGCTGCGGCCGCCAAACGGCGTGCGGTGCAGGTTCGCTCCCGGCCCCCAGATCTCCACCACGCCCATGTACAGCCCTTCCTCGCCCAGCAGCTCGCCGCGCGTGCGGTACAGCGCCTTGTTGAAGGAGGCGGTCAGCAGGCTTTCGTTGGGGAAGGAGGTGGTCTTGAGGTTCTTGCCGTAATCGGCGGGGATGTTGTCGGAATAACCGCCGATGCCGTCCGGGCCGTCACCCGCAGGAGATGCGGGCTTGCCGACCGAGGCCACCTCATCCGTGCCGAAATTGTTGGAGATGAGCGAAGCCATTTCATCGATGGTCATCTGGCTGAGGAAGGTGTCCCACAGCGGATCGTCATAGTCCACGCCCATCATGCTGATGAGCATGATGCCCTGGCTCTCGCCCTGGGGGATGGACGCGGCGGACGGCGCATTCTCAGGCTTGGTGTAGAGGTCGCCGTCCAGCAGGCGGATCATCTCGTCCGTCAGGGCAAGACCGGTGACGGGGTTCTCCGGGAAGGTACCCGCCCAATCCTGACGGGTCAGGTAGGTCACCGCGTCCTTGAACCAGTGGTTCACGTCCGCATCGTCAAACTGATTGGTCACCTCGCGTCCGGTGTGGACGGAATGACGGTACTTCGCGTCGTCGAATTTCTCCGTCCAGCGGAAGGTCTTCGCGGCATCGCCGTCAGCCGGTGTGCCATCGGCGTTCACCATGCCCGCAGCACCCTTGGCCGCCAGCACATGGTTCAGCGCGTCATGGGCATTGTCGCCCACCGCGATGTAGTAATCCCCCTCGCTGAGGATGTACCCCTTGGCATGGGTGTGATCGTAGCTGGCCAGGAGGTACTTGTCGCAGACGATGGAGAGCGTCTGGGATGCACCGGGCGCAAGGAGGTCGGTCTTGGCGAAGTCCAGCAGCTGAATGGCGGACTTCTCCACGAGGTTTTCGCGCTCATAGTCGCCATAGGGGGTCTGCGCATATACCTGCACGGCGGATTTGCCCGCCACACTGCCGGTATTCGTCACGGTGACGGTGACATTCACCGTGTCCTCGCCGACCTCGACCGCATCCAGGGTCTGGGTGAAGGTGGTGTAGGACAGGCCGTAGCCGAAGGGGAAGACGACCTCATCGGCGTAGCTCCACGGTGTGCCGAAGGACGAGCCTGCCGTGCTGTCCGCGCCGTAGCGCCCCAGGATGGCATCCTCATAGCGGGTCTCATAGTACTTGTAGCCCACATAGATGCCCTCGGCCTGCACGGTGTAATAGGAGATCTCCGACGGGGAGGACTTGCTCTTGGCGAGCACCTCCTCAAGATTCGCCCAGACCTGATTGTTGTGGCTGTTGACGCGGGTCGCGGGGGCGGACATGGAGTCCGTCGCATAGGTTTCGATGAGGCGGCCGGAGGGATTGGCCGTGCCCTTGAGGATATTGGCGACACCGGTGAAGCCCTTTTCGCCGGGGCAGCCGATCCAGAGGACGGCATCCACGTCGTACTCCTCGATCCAGTCCACCTCCATGGGATTGCCGCTGTTGAGGAGGACGATGGTCTTCCTGAACGCGCCGGAATCGCGGATCATGGCGAGCAGATCCTTCTCCTCCTGACACAGCGCCAGCTGGCTGATGCCCTCGGTGGGGGTCTGCATGTACAGCTCGACACCCTCGCCGCCCTCACGCGCCAGCATGACGATGGCGACGTCGTTGAACTGCGTCGCCCAGGAGGCTCTGATTTCATCGGTGTAGAAGGAGATGGGCTCTTCGCCGATGGACCAGGCGGAGGTATCCGCACCGCCCTCGGCAAAGAAGGACGTGGCCGTACCGGTCCTGCGTTCGGTCGTGCTCTTGCGGTATGCATTGTACAGCTTGGGGTTCACCTTGAATTTCGCCTGACCCATGGCCTTGTACAGGTCAACGCCGGTATTGCCGTCATAGGCGCGCGAACCGGCGGAATGATTCCTGTACAGCGGGTCGACGATGGCGTGACCGAAGAGGGTCACCTGCACCTCGTCGTCCGCCAGGGGGAGGGCGTTATCCTTGTTGTAGAGCAGGACAGTGCCTTCCTCCTGCTCCTGCACGGCCTGGGCATAGGCATCCTCCTTGAGGGCCTTGAAATTCGCCTTGCTCAGTTCGCCGTATGCGCTCTTGTAATAGGTGGTATCGGCCTCCTCGCCCTCGGGGGGATCGACCGCCACCACACGGCTGACCTGGATGCCCAGCGCACCATTGATGACGCTGTCATAGCTCATGGCGCAGCTCGTGCCCAGAATGGCACACACCAGCAGGAAGGCCATGATGCTCGTCAGGCCCGTCCAGCGTCTGATCTTCTTCATACGTTCTGCCATACTCCCTTCCATGGGATGATTGGGGG